>NZ_JALJXF010000004.1 GCF_024169925.1 Methylorubrum extorquens | reverse complement strand
GGCAGATTGAGCGCCCTTACGCCGAACTCAACGAAGACGAGAAAGCGAGCGACCGCGAACAGGTGGAGAAGTACCTACCGACTATAATCAAGGCACTTGAGCGTACCGACAGTCGTCAGTAGTATCTAACGCATGGCGAGATGCACAGCACCAAGAGATGGCCACCGCACTGCAAGCGGTGCAGCTTCATGCCCTGCTTGCGGTGGTCGATCACGGTCGTTCGGCTATAGAAGTTACGGCGGCTATGACTCGTATTCAGCGCCGTCCTATGCCTCCCCGGGCAGCAGCAGCAGCGGTGGGCGAAGCAGCGGCGGCGGGTCCCGCGGGAGCGTAAAGCCGAGATGGTCGAAAGCCGGCTCGTCTGCGGCATATACACCTGCTGAGGTCCGAGCGCTTACCCCGGTCCGTGAGAATGTCGAGAAACAAGCAGGGCTAGACCTTTGGGATGCCTTCCTCTGCCATGCTTGGGATGACCGGCTCGGCGCCGCCAAGGAGTTACACGACCTGCTTGTGGGACTTGGTGTCAAGGTATGGTTCAGTGGGAAGGACGTCGGGCTCGGCGTGCCATTGCTTCGCGCTATCGACAAAGGCTTGGCAAACTCGCGCATCGGGCTCGTGCTAGTGACACCAGCCCTGCTAGCTCGCCTCCCGAAAGAAAGCATTGCCGATAAAGAACTGTCTGCGCTGCTGGCGGGGGAACGGCTCGTCCCCATCGTACACAATACGACGTATGAAGCGCTTCGCGAAGTCAGCCCGCTTCTCGCTTCGCGCACCGGCCTGAGCACGGCCGAGGAACCGATGAAAGACGTTGCGACCAAGCTTGCCGAGTTGGTTGCGCTCTAGCTCGAACGCCCGCTCAAAAGGGAACCATTTTGAGCGATACCGCGAGCAGGGGCTAAATCCCTGCAAACGCTCGACGGCAATCGCCTGAAAGGGTACGATCAAAATAGCGGAACATCTTTGACAGCCTTTGGCAATCTTTGTCATGATGGAACGACAAGGAGGTGACCATGGCGACTATGAACGTATCGCTGCCCGATCCGATGAAGGACTGGGTAGAAGCGCAGGCCGAGACCGGGCGCTACAGCAACGCCAGCGACTATGTGCGCGATCTGATCCGGCGCGATCAGGAGCGATTTTCCAAGCTGGCGGAGTTGCAACGGATGATCGATGACGGGTTTGAAAGCGGCGTAAGCGACCGACCGATGACTGATGTTCTGGCAGAGGCTCGGGAAAAAGCCAGGGCCGCGCTGACCAAGTCATGATCTTCAAAACATCACGGCAGGCCAACCAGGATATTATCGATCTGTACGTTTCCGGTAGCGTGCGGTTCGGCATGGAGCAGGCTGAACGGTATCATGCCGGCCTTATGGACATGTTGTCGCTGCTCGCAGACAACCCGGCTATGGCGAGGCTGCGCCGCGAGTTCAGACGTCCGGTGCGGCTGCATCCCTACAAGGCGCACCTGATCGCCTACGTAGAGGATGGCAGTAACATACTCGTCGTCCGCGTGCTGCACGGGCGGCAGGATT
The DNA here is from genome assembly GCF_024169925.1 of Methylorubrum extorquens. Lineage (NCBI taxonomy): Bacteria > Pseudomonadati > Pseudomonadota > Alphaproteobacteria > Hyphomicrobiales > Methylobacteriaceae > Methylorubrum > Methylorubrum extorquens. The sequence continues at coordinate 18,662 of NZ_JALJXF010000004.1, read as the reverse complement.
GGGAAAGCCTGCTATCGTGAGGATCGGCTACGCACGCGTCTCTACCGACGAACAGAACCTCGCGCTCCAGCTCGATGCGCTACGCGCTGCCGGTTGCGAGATGATCCACGAGGATCACGGCCTGTCCGGTACGGCGGCGAAGCGGCCCGGCCTGACAGCTGCGTTGGCGGCCTTGAAGCCGGGCGACGTGCTGACCGTCTGGCGCGTCGATCGCCTTGGGCGCTCGACCGCGAGCCTCGCGCTTCTCCTCGATGAGTTGCACGCTCGCGGCGTCGAGTTCTGCTCGATCATGGATCAGATGGACACTACGACCGCCACCGGGCGGATGATTTACGGCGTCATGAGCGTGATGGCCCAGCTCGAACGCGACCTGATCTCGGAGCGCACGCGCGCCGGGATGAAGGCGAGCAAGCGGCGCGGCAAACACGTCGGCCGGCCTGCCTCGATCACTCCGGACAAGCTCGATCTTGCTCACAAACTGCTAGCAGATGGTAAGGGCAAGGCCGCAACGGCGCGGGCGATCGACGTAAGCCCAGCAACGCTGCGCCGGCATCTCAACGCGCGAGCATAGCGTCGGACATTATTGCTGTGAAGCTTCGGTACTTACGCTTGAAGCATTTCGATACTACACCATATGATTGTGCAGACAAAAGTGGAGGCATCGATGGTTCAGCGAATGACGCCATCACAATACAACGCCTGGCTCCGACAGCAGGAGCAAAAGCAACGCGACGCCATTAGAAAATATAATCAGGAAGTCGATCGCGTAAATCGCGCGAATAAAGCAGCCCATGAAAAGCAGGTTCGTGATTATAATCGAGAAGTTGATCGGGTAAACCAGCACAACAAGAGGCTTGTTGACGCTCACAACCGTGAAGTTCGTCAGGAAAACCAGAGACGAAAAAACGCCATTGCGAAATACAATCAGTCGGTACGATCACATAACGCTCAAGTCGAACGTGACCGTCAGCGTCGATTGTCTGCGTTGCGTGCCTTGACGACAACCCACTACGTCGAAGTACGAGACTCATCGTTTGACCTGAGTGCGCGTTACGATCGAGTCGAGGCAATCGGGGTCGTAAACGAGGACATACTGGCCGCGGCTGGCCGTGAAAGCAGCAATAGCGCTGCAGTTGCCTATGCGTTAGCAACTGATGCGACCGCTCCTCCGGAAAGCGAACAAGATACTGGAATTAACGACTACCTATCAGACCTGTCTCAAGATCTTTTAGACCGTTGGCGGGGAGCGCTTTTCGCACTCAATCCAGCCAACACAGATGCGGCTAGACACTTTTGCACCAGCGTGCGCGAGATATTCACTGAAATTCTAAGTCGCTGGGCCGAAGACAAAGATGTAATCGCGGCAGACGCAAATTGCGAGAAGACACAACAAGGCACTCCTTCCCGTCGTGCAAAAATTCGTTTCTTGTTGAAACGAAAAGGTGCAGACTCGCCCGAGATGCTTGGATTTGTGGAGAAGGACATCGAAGACATTCTCCAACTTTTCCCCGTATTTAATAAAGCTACTCATGGCGTAGCAGGAACTCATAGTTTTTCCAGCCTACAGGCTTTAAGACAGCGCGTTGAAGGTGGTATCATGTTTTTAGCCACTATCGCTTCCTGATATATCATTACCACCAATAACATAGGTGTGCTTGCATCGACGTAGACTAATTCCGTCATCTCTAAACGCTGGACGCGACTCGAACAGCGGCCACAATCTCAAAATCTTCTGGGCCGGCACGATCTTTACAGCGCGGGCCAGCTTGGATGCCTGTAGCCTCTGGCAGTAGTCGGGCCATCCCACAAGAACACGTTGTGCCGTTCGCGCAGGAGCTGGGCCTTATGCTCGAACCGCATCAGCTCGCGGTCGAAGTCCCCGCCCTGCTCTATACGCCGCTCCATCTCGGCCACCGCCTCCCGCGCCTCGATCCGGTAGAGGTCATGGGCCGAAAGTGTCGGGAGCGCGAGCAAGATGGGGGTGGCGGCAAACCCTTGCGCAAACTGGCGTCGGTTCATCTGGCTCAATCTTCCATTCAGTCGAACAAGGATCGGCCGTCGCGGGCGCGGATACGTTCGAGCCACCGAGCGAGATGCCACGGCAAGGCCGCGCCGCACCGACAAGCGTCATCCAGTATGAGAAAGACGATTTGCTCGATCTCCGGCCAGTTCCGATCCGGGGGTTCCAGCCATGGCCGCGCTTCGGTCGGGGTCAGGCCGCCATCATAAATCAGCAGGGCGAGCCGCACAGTGCCGCTCACGCCGAGCCGGTCTTTCAGCAGCGCGACGCAGGGGTCCTGCCCGGCCAGCATGGCGCGGGCCTCGATCTGCATCAGGCAGCGGTGGCGGCGCTCTGGCGTGAGGCCGTGTGCGTCCTGGACAGCCTCAGCGACCTCGGCAAAGACCGCCGCGGGCGCGTCCTCGAACAGCCCGCCAAAGGCCAGTATCGTCACAACCCCGATGATATGGTCGTAGGTATTATCAGCCTTCGGCCATTGGATCGCGGCGAGGATGCGATCCACGTCTGTCTCAGGCTGGGGAAACAGGCCGTCGCGCATGGCTACCGTCCACTCCCGGCAAACCATACCGGCAACCAGCCCGTCCGTGAATCCTCTGGCTATTTGCCTTTTCGCGTTCGCTTACGGCTTCTCATGCGGCTCTGGCGCGCCGGCCGGCCCTGGCTCGCAGCCTGGAAGTTCTCGCGGCGTTGCCAGCTTTCCGCCCGTTCTTCCGGCGTTGCCTCGGTCTTGGCCTTCTGGCGTACGCCAGTCTTGCGGGTGATCGTGTCGAAACTACGCGACCGGCGATCGCCTTCCTGCTTCCACTGATTTTTGAGGTCGCCACGCTCTTCGGCCTGGCGATCGATCAGCGCCGTCCGTTCGCTCATGAAGGATTTGCGCGTCCGCTCCTGTAACGGCGTCTGGTCGCGGGCGATGATCGCCTTCGCGTCCTTCACGTCGCGCCGCTGCACGGCCTGCAGCTTGTCGCGTTCCCGCTTGTGGCGCTCCATCAGGGCCAGCTCACGCGTGTCCTTGGAAATGAGTAGGTTGAAGCCGGCAGCAAGAACGCTGCGCTTCTCCCCTTCCCCTCGGGCGCTGGCGCGCAGCTCGTGATAGATGTTGGCGAGACGCCCGAGCGCGCCCTCGGCTTCGAGCTTCACGAACCGGCGCTTGTCGCGCATCTGGTTCCGGTACAGCTCCTGCCATTGCGGACGGTACTGTTCCCTGATCTGCTCGTAGGCGCGATCGCCCGCTGCGCGTGCCTGCGCCCTGATCTCGGCCTTGCGGTCGCGGTGACGCTTGGCGAGTCCGTCCCATTCGGCGCGATGACGCTGCGCCATGCCTCTGCCGGCCGAGGCGAGCTTGCCGGCCCGCGCCTTCGCCTCGTCGCGCTCGCGTTTGGCCGCGACTGGATCGGCGCCGCGCGCCTCGTCGAACTCTTTCTCCATGCTGCGCGGCGTCGGCGAGCTAGCCCGCACGAAATCGCCTTGCGCCCGTTTGGCGTTATTGGCGACGCGCTCATGGCACCAGATGCGCCCGCGTTCCTGTTCGTAGGCCTGCGCCCACTCCGAGAGCTTCACCCGGTCGTTGCTGGTGGACAGCATACGCCCGTCCTCGGGGCTGACCCGGTTGACGATGACGTGCACGTGCGGGTGCGGCTCGTCCCCGTGGCAGACGATCAGAGCCTGCCGATCGTGCGCGCCGATCGCCTTCAAGGACTCGTCGGCCGCCCGCAGCATCTCGGACTTGGACAGGTTGCGCTTCTCGTCAGGATGCCAGGCGAGGCTGTAGCTGTAGACGCTCGCCGCCGATTTCCGGCCCGACGCCTTCACACCGGCCTCGGCCTTGAGGCGATCCTGATCCATCGCCGTCGCCGCCATGATCCGCCACGCCAGCTCCGGGTTCTCGGTCGGCATATTGCGGGTCGAGGTCCAGGCGACTCGATCCGAGGTCAGCCGGTCGGTCTCCCGCTGCTCGCACTTGTCGTGCAGGTAGTAGAGCGCCGCGCCTTTGAAGCTGGTGCCCGCCTTGGCAACGTTAGGCACCATGGGCGCGGCCGACCCGTTCGAGCACGGTGTAGAACTGGTGAAGGACGTGCGCGAGGTCGTCCGGCACGCCGCGCCCGCGGTTCATATGGCGGGCGATCTGGTTGAGGTTGTTACCGGCGCGGGACAGCTCGACCAGGAGGCTGTGGCTGGCGGACGGCGCAGCGGCAACCGTGCGGCCCGTCAGGGCGCGCTCGCGGATGAAGCTGGTGAGATCGCAGCTGGCAGCCTTGGCCTGCGCCTGCACGTCGATCAGCTCGGCCTCGGTCACGCGGACCGGCGGTAGCTGCGCCGTGCGTCGCTCATGCGGTTCTTTGACCGGCCGCGCCATCCCCTGCCTCCTCGCCGAAACCTCGCCGTGCGTGCGCCTAAAGCCGGGTATCGGGGGCTGCTTCTGAGCCCCTGATCAAGCGTTTTTGCATAGCAAAAACATAGCTTGCTACCCGTTTCTTACAGGATGGCAGTACTCAACTATTCCGTCAAATGAGAGCAGACTGATATACGCGGACACCGGCGGATTTCATGGCCCTCCGCTGCCGGTTCATTCTGACCCGAAGGCCATGAAATCCGCCGGTGTCCAACGGACGAAAGGCACCGATGGTTCGTCGATGCCTTCGCCAGTCCGTACCTGCGATCGTATGCCCACGCTTCACAACAGCGACATCTGACTCGCCGCCTTCCATGCCTCTGACCGGGATTCATGATCGAGCCAGTCCGTGACGAACGCGACCGCTCCGCCCTGCTCCTCCAGATCGCCCGCCGGTATGAAATGCGAGCGGTAGCCGGTTTCGGTGATCGGAAGTTTCGCCCGTTCGGGTTTGATCGAGCGGATTTCGAGATGGTCGTACCCTGCCCCCCAGCCGGCGACATGACGGATTTCCACCGTCATGCCGTGCCACTGGATGATGTGCTCCGTGACCTGCTCCATCCTCAGTACTCTGAGGCGAGCATGATGGTCAGGACGCGGCAGGTTTTTGAAGGGTCTGCCGGATCTTCGCTACCGCCCTCCATGGTCGGATCGTAGTAGTCGATCTTCCAGAAGATGCGGCCCGCTGCCGGATGCTTGATCGAGCCGAAATCATGCTCGCCATACGGATCGTTGTCGGGTGTGAAGCTGTCGAAGCCTCTGACCAGCCCGATCACCGTGCACGCCAGACTGGAGCCCAGAGCGGTGATGCCGGGAGTGATGACAACCCTTCCGCCTGTGAAGGATGCCCGAAACGCATCGTTCAGCCCGGTGATGGTATGAGGGGCGCTCATTGCGCCACCTCGACCGGGTAGATGGTGAAACCGTCAGAGACGATCTGCGTGCCGATCAGCCGGACATAGACCGATCCATCGTCGCGCTGCCAGCCTGCTCCGATCCGTTCCCAGCTCGTATGCTCCCCGTTAGTGCGCTTTACCTTCACATCGTGGGTCGGCTGCTGCTTCACCGGCTTGGTGCTCCCGTGGTTGGTTTTGCCGTTCATGGCGTTTCCTTTCGTTGCTTTAGGGTCGGACAATTCCGCCCTCATGCGCGGCGTCCAGACCGGGTCGGGCGGCCGTGTCGAAGGCGGCGCTCCGCGCCGGGACCAGACCCACGCGCAGCCGCCAGGAAGCGCAGCGACGGCGGTGAGCATGGGGAGGACCCGCCCTTCGACACGGCCGCCCGAACTGGGCTAGCCCTTGAGTATGAGGGTGGGATTGGTTGGGCCGGGCCGGCGAAAGGGCTGGCGCCGTGACTGCCAAATCGGCCTACTGAAGCGTTTAAGAACTTTCACCACTAAGGGAGCCGCCATGTGACCGGGGAAGCGCACAAGGAAAGTAAAAATAAAAGCAAAAGCAAAACCCTGATCGGACGATCGGCAGACAAAGGCGGTGGGCGCGCTTCCAAACATATTGGCAAGATCGATCGCATGAAAACGCTCCTGGCGAGCGGTATTCCAGCGGATTTCGTCGCAAGTATACTCGGTATCGAAGGAGAGATTGTCCGATCTTATGCAGATCGCTCAAAAAATCATGATAAAAAAAGTAACGAATTCGGTTCATCGGCGGAATACGTTGATTATCTGGAGGATAAAAAATACAAAGATCGAATGGAGCATATTCAAGAAATAGTTCAAATACTGACAAGTTGGGATGATGTAGCCGTTTCCAAACTGGCAGATGATTTACGATCAGGAAAGCTGACAGAAAAATACACGCCGAAAGATAAGTCAGCAGAGATTGAGGAATCGACTGTAAAATATACACAACCACCGAACGGAGAGATGTATGCCGCACGGCCTAATCGCAAGGAAACCGCACCAGCCTTCATCGAGCGGGTCTATGGCGGCGCTGGATGGTTGAACGGGGAGTTTACCCGCGCCGACCTCCGCAAGCTTGATCCGGCAGCGACCATGGGATTGGCAAACTGGGAAAAGAACCATCGGAAACGCGCGCCCTTGAACCTCCCCACCAAAGAACAGGCCAATGATCGGCTTCTAGCTAGTGGTGCGCCGATCGAGACAAGCGATCCTCGTGAAACTGCCCGTCGCCGCGCAGCCGCATGGCGTAGGCAGCAACAGCCGTTATAACACCTATACGTATTGTGTTGACATAGCCGGAGTCTGAGAGCACCTTGCCCGTCGCCGGCATCCCGGCCGGTGCGGAGCATCGTCATGAGCAACCAGCAGCAGACTGACCGCAACATTCAGACCGGCCGCAACGGCGGTTACGTCGATACGACCGGCATGTCCTCGCAGGACAAGGAACGGACCGACCGCGAAGTGAACCAGGGCAAGCGCGAGACCAATCGCTGAGTATGACAGACTCGGCGCTGCCATCACCGGCAGCGCCTTTTGTTCAGCGGGAGGTCGCGATGTATTTCATCGACGCGGTTTACTACACAATGTCGGGCATCGGGTTTCTATCGACCATCTGCTTTTTCGGCATGGTGTTCAGTATCGGTGAAGAAGAGAATATCAACCAGCAGTTTGGCTATCGAAACTACTTCATCATATTGGGACTCTACGCGCTGGTTGCCGCGCCGTTGGCCGCGACGATCAATGGTGGCAGGGGCGGCGATATTCTCTTCTGGTTAGGGTGCTGCTGCCCGGCGATCGTGGCCATCGCCAGTCAGCTCAGTGCACGACACCAAGCCGAACGCGCGGCAGAGGTTGCAGCGCTTGCACCGCCGGTGACGCTGGTCGCTCCTGCTCCCCAGACCGATTTCAAGGTGATGGGACAGCCGGCCTACGCGCCGGCACCCACCTCTGTTGTCAACGATTTCGACGTGCCGCCGCAGAGGTGAGCCATGGCTAAGCAGGACGATCCCTGGCGCACGGTTCGCGGCGCGTGGACGCTCTACAACGCCCTCGAACAGATCAACGCCAATGCCCGTAGCAGGGCGGCCGAAGCGCGGGCGATCCACGCTGAACAGCGTATGCTTGAATCGCTCGATGAGGCGCGGCGGGTGCGCCAGTTCATCGAGCGCGAGGAAGCGAGCGACAAGCTCGGCGCCGGGCGGATCGGCTCCCTCGCCGACGCCGCGCGCCTCAATATGCTCGACCCGGAAGGCATCTTTCTCGGGGCGCTCGACGGCCATCCCCTGTTCTACAACGGCACGGGCCCGATCCTGAATTACGGGCCGACACAGACCGGCAAGGGCCGCGACCTGGTGCTGACCAACGCGGCTCATGTCCGCAACCGCTCGATGGTGTTCAACGACATCAAGAACGGCGAGAACGCCTATGCGAGCGCCGGGCACCGCCGCCGCAATCTCGGCCATCGCACCATACCGCTCAACCCGCACGGGCTGCTCGGCGTGCCTTCGTTCCGGTACAACCCGTTCCAGCGCATCATCGACCGCGCGCAGGCCGGAAAATCGGTGCAGATCGAGGCGCTGCAGGCGGCGATGTCGCTCGCGCCGACCAAGGAGAGCGGCGACGCGTGGGTGGCGGCCGGCGCGCAGGACATGATCGCCCTGCTCATCGAGCACCGGGCGCGCTTCATGCCCGAGCGCTGCACGCCGTCCGAGCTATGGCGCTTCGGGTTCGGCGACACGGCCGCGCAGCTCCGGGACATCGCCCGCTGCGGCGCCGAGACCCTGGAGACGCTGGCCGAGGGGATGGTGCGCTATTTCGAGGACGCGCCCGAGCAATGGTCAGCCTACACGTCCGAACTCAAGACGGCGGGCCGCTCGTTCCGTCCCGGCGAGCCGCTGGCGCTCGTCACCGAAGCATCGGATTTCGATCCGGCCTCGATGCGCCGGGAGCTGACGACCGTCTACCTGATGTCGGCCGAGAACCAGATCGAAGCGTCGGCCAGGTGGATTTCACTCACGATCGGCGCGCTGCTCGAAACGCTCGCCAACACGCCGGGGCCGGTGCCGGTGTTGTTCGTGATCGACGAGCTGGCGAACCTTCCCTACATGCCGGCGATCCCGAAGGCCCTGACGCTCTACGCCGGCCTCGGCATCCAGCTGTTCGCCCTTTGCCAGGGCAGGAGCTCGCTCGCCGCGCGCGGCTACAGCGAGGCGACGATCAAAGTGTTCGAGGAGCAGGCCGGCGTGTTCAGCATGTGGGGGGTCGAAGATACCAGCCTCCTGCGCGACGTCGAGGCCTGGTCGGGCAAGATGGGTGTCGCGATCCGGGGCGTGAACAATAGCGGCGGACAGGTCGCCAGCGCCTCGTTCGGCCTGACCGAGCACGCACGGCCGGTGCTGCAGGCGGAAGACATCCGCGCGGTCCACCAAGGCCGCCAAATCCTCCGGGTCAGCGGCAATCACCTGTTCGTGGCCGACCGCGTGCCCTGGTTCACGGTCCCCCGGTGGCGGGACGCCCTGCGCGACGTACGGACGCTCCATCATGCGGTGAGCGCGCCGCCAACGCCTGCCATGCCCCCCGCCCCACCGCCGGTGAGGCGCATCACCCACCAGCCCTTGCGGCCTTCAAGAGAGGCGTGAGCCATGAACGCGATCGAGCGCATCATCAGCGCGATCCCTGCGGAGGCCGGGTTCACGGAAACGGACCGCGACGAAGCTCGCACGCTCCTCATGGCGTGCGTCCTGTGGGCGCTGCCCTACGATGGACCGGGATGGCGTGGCATCGAGCAGCTGCGCGGGTTCACCAACGGCTTCGGCTGCTGGCTGGGGTGGCTGCGCCAGGGCATCGATGCGGCCAATCTGACGACGAATGAGCGCGGTTTCTTCCTTGGCGGGCTTGGCATGGCAACGGCCCTGCTGATGTCGTTCTCCATCCCGTCCCGTGCGAACGATCCCCTACCCGCCCCGCATCGTCCGACAAGAAAACGGACCGGGCGTAAGCCTGCGAAGCCGGCTACTCCGCGCTCTGCTCGGCATGTCAGCGAAATTGTACTTCCGCCAGAATGGCGCTCGTGATTATTCAATCCAGTTGATGTCAATAAAACCGGTGAGAAACGAACCCCCGGACGGGATTGCCGGCCGACATGCAGTGCATGACAATTCACACCGCACGAAACTATCTACTCAGAAGGCTTGAGCTTGTTTCCAAAAATTCGGCCTGGCGCGTTGTGTTTATTAAGCGGAACGCGATCAGCAATCTCGTCCTGTTCATTTTTCTTTTTCAATTCCTCAACCCATTGCTTGTTGAACTCGGACTCTTCCCGGATTTTGGCCTCGGCTTCGGTTTCGGGCAAATCGTCCGAGGCGGATTTTTCGTCGTCGCTCATGGGTTCTCGATCGCGTTCCACGGGGAGGTTGAACGGGCGATGTCAGGGAAGGTTCATCCCTGCGCTTCGCTCGCCAGCTCGCGCTTAAGCGCCGCAACGGCACGTTCCAGCGTCTCGGCGGCCTTCCAGTTCTGTGCGGCGGCGATCGCGTAGAACTCCTCGACCGTTTCGGCCGATGCCCGCGCGTTGATCTGCAGCGTCCTGCCGGTGCGCAGCCGGTGCGCGGTACGCTTGGCCGGTGCCACCTTCTCTATCTTCGGCGCTAGGGGCGCGGGTGCCGCCCTCTCCTTCTTCGCCTCGCGGCTCGGGAAGTTCGAGGCTTCGGCGATCGCCTTCACCTGTTCAGGCGGAATTGCATCGGCTGGTGGCCCCTCCTTCGGCTTGAAGGCGGACAAATCCATATCATCGCTGTCGAAGATGCTGGCGCGCTTGGAACTCATCTCAGGCCACCTTGCTGTCGGCGGCCGTGCCGGCCTTGGCCTTGTTCTGCCCGGCAATGAGCGCGACCACCTCGGCGGTGAAGGCGCGGCCGTTGTTCACGGCGGCTGTGATGTTGCTGACCTGGGCTGGATCGAGGTCGGCGAGCGAACCGCCGAACGCGAAGATCGCCCGAAACGCGTCGCGCTCGTGCATCTGCGTTTCGAGCACGCGCACACCGCTCTCGACGAACTCGGCCTCGATCGCCTTGAGTGTCCGGGGACGCACGGCGGCGCTGGTGCGGGTAAACAGCACGGCGGACGGTATCTTGGTCCGGCCCTGCTTCTCAACGTTGGCGACGAGGCGGATCGCCTTGACCGCCTCGGCCGCATCGAGCTGGCTGCCCTGGGTTGGGATGATCACGAGGTCGGCACGGCTGATCGCCATGCCCACCATGAGCGAGGCGGTGCCTTCGAGGTCGACGATCACGAACGCCGAGCGCGTCGCCGCCTGGTCGATCTGGTCGATGATCGACTCCTCGGTCACGTCGGCGACAACTGTGAGGTTTTCGGGCTTGCCGGGGCGCTTGGCCCATTTCGAGACCGGCTTGTTCGGGTCCGCGTCGATGATCGTGACCCCTGCCCTTGCGCGGGCCAGTTCGGTCGCGAGCACGACAGCTGAGGTTGATTTTCCGGCGCCGCCCTTCGGGCTGGCTAGGACGATGGTTGGCATGGAAGGCCCCTTGGTGGGCTGAGGGTTGGAACGCGAATCCTGTGACCATCATGCTCACAAACGGTTATCACCCTGTCAACAAAATGCTATCCAACTGCTAGCACGTGAACATCGCGCTAGCATGATCACAGACTGCTATCATGTCTTCATACTGCTAGCATCGTAAAGACTGCTCCCTGACTGCTATCATGCTAACATTATGCTAGCATTCTGCGGGGTAAGGGAAGACCTTAGTGGTCGCCTCGGCATGGCTGCCAATTTCCGCCAGATGCATCAGGATCGAGGGAAGGGGGCTCGCCGCTACATGGGTAGCCAGGCTACGGTAGGGACGCTCTACGGCCACGCTAATGCGGAAATCTCGGAAACCGGCGTTCGCGGCTAAAGCAGCTTCTGCTGCTCGGACGGCGGCGGTCCTACATAGCGGACGACGGCGATCTCGCCTTCGCGCTGACGCATCTGGGCGATGTCGTAGCTGTTTTGCATTCCCATCAGCGCCTCCAGGCTCGCGCCGAATGCCTTTTCAATCCGCAGCGCCATCTCCGGCGACAGGGCTGCGCTCTCGTTCAGCAGATTCGACAGCGCCTGGCGACCGACCCCGAGTACGGAAGCAGCGTCGGTCACTGACAGGCCATGCGGCGTGATGATCTCACGGCGAATAAATGCGCCGGGATGTTCGCGCTTTATTGATCCAAGATAGTCGTTCATCTGATAATTCGGCAATTACTTGGAAGAAAAGTCTAGCAGGGGGTTCGGTGTCTGACAAGCGACGCGCGACACTACCCGCGACCACCTTCTCGTAGACAGACTTTTACAGGGCCCCGGCTCGCGCCGGAGGCGGGTGTTGGGTGCAAAAGGCCGGTCTCGTTCCTTGTTCGATTCTGCCGGAAGGCGAAATCGAACCCGCGCGATAGCGCGGCAGCGATGTTCCTCGTCCCGATGCCTCCTGATCTGCATCGCGCGCAGCCCGGCCAAAGGACGCGCGAAGCGCGCCTGCCCTGCAGGTTGCCTTTGGCCGGGCGAGCACGGTGCTAGGCTGGATGGCTCGGACAATGAGCAAACAAAAACTTCGACCGCGCTTTTGCGCGGGCGTCCGTTTTGACTCATCGGCCGTCAGGCCGATTCCTAATTCTGCCTGTGGGCAGCCCGATCAGGGAAGGTCAGCCGCTGTGCTCTGCCACCGCTTCCCCGATGGGTCCAAGGGTAGGCTCAGTGTTCTTTTTTATTCAAATGTTCAAAAGATTCAAAGATTCGGGCGCGAAACAGTCATGCTTAACAAAGGGTTACGGGTCCAACTATGAAGGATTCGGGGACTCCGATGAGGAATCCGGGGAATTGGGGCCACTTAGTATGAGGTTTTCGGGGCATAAAATGAGGAATCCGGGGCGCTATTGTGAGGTTTTCGGGGATAGGGCAGGGGAGTTATCCACAGGGCTTGGGCCTGTCGATCGGCGCATTTCGTCCAACTATGAGGTTTTCGGGGAGCTGTTTTAAGTCGTTGCAAACGCTGCATCTGGACGCCGTCTACTATGAGGTCTTCGGGCGCGGGGAGGCTTTGCGGGCCATGCGCATGAGCCGGCCGACCGAAGCGACGGGGGCGTGCGCCAGCACCTCGACCGTGCCCTCGATCCGCGCCTTGCGGCCGACCTTCGGGCGGCGGACTTCCTCCCACGCGGCTGTGAGCGCGTCGCCATCCTTCTTCCACCAGGCGAGCCGGATGCCGACAACCTTCTTGCCCTGCTTCATCGGCAGGGCGGAGAGGTTGAATGGCGCGAGCGCGTTCACCTCGGCGAAGGCCGGTTTGATGACGTGCTTGTTCAGCTCGCCGAAGGTCTTGTACTGGCCGGGCTGCACGCCCATCAGGTTGCGGAACTCGTCGAGCGTGTATTCCGCATGGGTCTTGTATTCGAGGTTTGAGAACTGCGCGGTGTTCTCGTAGAGGCTCACCGCGTATTTCGAGGTGAAGGCCATCAGGATCGGGATCGCGATCTTGCCCCAGATGCTCGACTCTCTCAGAACTTCGACGAGGCGCTTGTCGAAGCTGTAGGTGAGGACGCCGGCAGGCCGGTCAGGATCGTCCAGATCGTTTCCGCCGAGAAACTGCACGCGGCGGGTCCTGCCATCTGTCATGCGGACAGTGAGGATCGTGCGCATCAGCGCCTCGATCGCCTCCTCGACCATCTCGTAGCCTTTGTGGCCGTCCGGCTTCAGCTCGTCGATCTCGATCGAATAGTCCCGGCCTTCCTCGACGCCCTGCATATGGGCGTGGTGCCAGAGGATGGTGATTGCCCGCCGTGCATTGAGGGTGAGGTCGTGGTGGCCGGTCACCTGGATCAACTCGGCCGGCTTGATCGCCTCGGTCTGGCGGGGCCGGATATCGAGCGAGAGAACAGGGGCTTTCGTGGCCGTGGTGGTCATGACTCGATCATAGCGGCAAACTATGAGGGTCTAAAATGAAATTTCTCCCTTCTCCCCTTCATACTTCCCCGAAGGCTTCATATTAGCGATTCCCCATACGAGGTAGCGCGTTAGGGATCGTCACCCGCATGGGCGGAAACCAGCCCCGAGGGATGGGTTCCGCTCGCCCCGGCGAGTAGAGCCCGGCCGGCACCGGCAACGCCACGCTTGCATCAGGACCCGGAAATGCTGGGCAGGCTGTGGCTGCGGCGCAATACCTGATTTCGGGTAGATGTCGTTAGCTGCGGCTGCGCTAGTTCCGGGATGCCTCGATGACACGGGATGCGGGCAATGCCGGAAGCTCATCGCCTCCTCCAGGGAATGCGCCGCCTCGAACCGAACCGGTCTCGTTACGGGCGGTACTCCGGAGCGCCATCTCGCAAACCACGACAACCGCGCGGGCTGTGTTCGTGGTCGCGTGCTTCGCGATCGCCGGCCTGTTGTATGGCGGGCCTAACGCTTCCGAAATCAGGCAATCGGCAAACTGGAATTTCTGGCTCCAGATCGCGACCGGTAACTATTCGCCAGACCAGAAAGGGATCGAAAACGACGAGTGGGTCACAGGAACAGTCGTTGCATTCATCGTCAATCTAGGGTCTTTTGTTCTGGTTTTCGGTGCAATTCTGCAACTAATCGTAATAGAAAGGAAAAAACTGATGAATACCCGCGAAGCCTACAGCGACCGCGACTTTAATTTGCAGACGGCGCTTTTCATGTACATTGCCAATAAGTTCGACCATGGCTTGAAGAACGAAGCCAACAATGACGGTAGGCAGAAGGTCTGGGACGATCTCGACCAGATATTCAACGAGGCGAACCGGAACATGCCGGCGGACATCGTGAAGGCTTATGGCGAAGAGGGCAAAAAATTCGTGGAAAGTAACCGGCGCGATCTGCCGGCCCCTCAACCTGAATAACCCTATTATTCCAGCACGAGGGCGCATCACATGATAACGCCAGGGGATAAGGCTATTCTGGACGACATCGTTTCAAGAGGCGACGCCAGGAAGAAGTCTCCGGCCTTCATCAGCAATGCTCTGAAACGGGCCGGAGAAAAATTCAACGATCGTCCGGCGACCCCAGACGAACTCAACCAATATATTCATCAGAAGAACGATATCAGGCCGATCGATCGGCACTTGCCGACGATTGACGAGACCGATTGATTGAGCGTCAGCAGACGAAGAACGCTGTGTTCGCACGGAAGAATAATGTCTCGAAGGGGTGGAGGCTGTGTGAAAACGCTGCTGTTCTGATAGTCTCTGCGGGACGGCGGAGGCGGCTATGGCGCGTTTTGTTTGTGGTGCTGATCGCCATCAAGTCACGCTTCTGCCGAACCGGCTGGACGATTACGTATCCGAGGACAATCCGGTGCGCGTCGTCGATGCATTCGTCGACGAACTCGATCTCGCGGCTCTGGGTTTTGACGGCGTGGTGCCGGCCACGACGGGCCGGCCCGGCTACCATCCCGCGACACTGCTGAAGATCTACCTCTACGGCTATCTCCACCAAGTCGCCTCCAGCCGCCGCCTGGAGCGCGAGGCCGGCCGCAACGTCGAGCTGATGTGGCTGACCGGCCGCCTCGCCCCAGACTTCAAGACCATCGCCGACTTCCGGCGCGACAACGGTCCTGCGATCCAAGCCGCCTGCCGCCAGTTCGTGGTGCTGTGTCGCCAACTCGGCCTCCTGGCCGGTGGTGTCGTGGCGCTGGACGGCAGCCGCTTCAAAGCGGTGAACGCCCGTGATCGCAACTTCACCCCAGCCGCGGTCCGGCGCCGCATCGAGCAGGTCGAGGCGAGCATCGCACGCTATCTCGCCGCCCTCGACACCGCCGACCGCCAGGAAGACGAGGTCGCGCGCGTGCGCAAGGTGCGCATCGCCGAGCGTCTGGACGCCCTGCGGACGCGAATGCGCGAGTTGCAGGCGATGGAGACGCTCGTCGAGGCTGCCCCCGACCGGCAGATCTCGCTGACAGACCCGGACGCGCGGGCGATGGCCACGAGCGGTAAGGGCACGGGGATGGTCGGCTATAACGTGCAGGCGGTCGTCGACACCGAGCATCATCTGATCGTCGCGCATGAGGTGACCAACGTCGGGCACGACCGCACCCAGCTGGCGCACATGAGCCGCCAGGGCCAGGTGGCGACCGGGCATGAAGGGCTCAGCGTGCTGGCCGACCGGGGCTACTTCTCGGGCGAGGAGATCCTGGCCTGCGAGCAGGCCGGCATCGCGGTGACGCTGCCCAAGCCGCTGACCTCGGGCGCCAAGGCGGAGGGGCGCTTCGGCAAACAAGACTTCGTCTACGAGCCAGAGGCGGACGCCTACCGGTGTCCGGCCGGCGAGCGGCTCTCGTACCGTTACACGAACGTGGAGGGCGGACTGACGCTACGCCGCTACTGGACGACGGCCTGCCACGACTGCGCGATCAAGGCACGCTGCACGCCGGCCAAGGAGCGGCGGGTGACGCGGTGGGAGCACGAGGCTGTCTTGGAAGCCGTACAGCGCCGGCTCGACGCGGATCCTCATGCGATGCGCACGCGGCGCCAGACGGTCGAGCACGTGTTCGGGACGCTCAAAGGCTGGATGGGGGCGACGCACTTCCGGATGCGACGGTTGAGAAACGTGGCCACCGAGATGAGCCTGCAGGTCCTGGCCTACAATCTGAAGCGGGTCATGGCGATCCTCGGAACCGGGCCTCTCCTCACCGCCCTGCGGGCGTGAGGGCACGCGGCACCTCGCACCCCGTCACCAATCCGCGCCGACACACCCAACCGCGTTCTCACACAGCCTCGGTGGGAAGCAGACCCTTCATATTGCCACCTGAGCGGCCTTAGGCTTTTGCCTCGGACAGCACGTAGGCAACGATCGCGTTGGCGTGACCATGCCCCATGCCGTGCTCGACCTTCAACATCGACACGAGGTCCATGTGTTTCGCCGGGAGCCGATCCCGGACGATCTGCTGCCACTCAGCGATGGGGCGACCGTACTTTTTCTCGATCGAGGGGAAGTACGAGGCGGGTCCCTTAATGGGTTCGACAGACACAGTTGGCATCTCCTTCACTTACTATCTACAGTATACAACGAACATGCGGTTGCGGCAGAAAATTCCGAGGACAGCGCGGTAAGCTCGCGAGCATGTCGATCCGCTCGCCGGCTTCGTAGACCACGATATAGGCGGTGCCAGAGATCCCCAGCTCGCGGGTGCCGGCGACGCGCCCCGCGCGGCCGATCAACGGGTAAACCCGGCAGCAGGGCAAAAACGCGTGCGCGAACGGTGAGGGCAAACTTGTACGCGGCGCCAGGGCTGTCCTGCGCGATATAGTCCTGGATGGCTTCAAGATGGTCGAGGCGATGCGGCCGGCGGCCGTGCCGGCACACCCTGCCACTACCTCATCGACATAGCGCTCCTGCTAGTTGAGCGAGTGACCGTGTTCGAGCGCATCGGCGATGATCGCAGCAGGCGCACGGCCCAAACGCACAGCGATGGCCTCAATGCGAGCCTGCAGCTTGGGGGTAATGGTGGAGGTTTCGGCCATGACCCACCATGCCGTGGAAGGCCACTCGCCGTTCAATGATTGTGCGCAACCGGCGGATGGTCCGCCTGACCGGTCCCGCGAGATCGGTTCTGTGGCCATGTCCGATCCGGCCGCCTCCAGCACTACGGTGCTTCGTGGAACGCAGGCCTTGGGCGGCATCGCGGCGTGGGCTTGGAAACCGACAGAGCGCGACCTAAATGAGATAAAACACCACTTGTGGTAGTTGCGCTGCACAAAAATGCTGTTGGAGAAGAAAGTTCATGGCTGATAAGAGAGTGGTCTTTATTGCCTTTGCGATCGAGGATGAAAGGCAGAGAGACTTTTTGAAAGGACAGTCTCTGCATCCGCGTCAGCCGTTCGAATTCATCGATATGTCTGTTCACGAGGCATATGAGACTGGCTGGAAGGACAAAGTCCGCACCAGGATCAAGCGCTCTCATGGCGTGATCGTGCTGGTCAGCAAGAACTCTGCCGCCTCGACCGGCCAGAAATGGGAGATTCAGTGCGCGAAGGAGGAAGGTAAAAAAATCCGTGGTATCTGGGCTTACAAAGATGACAGGTCGCAGATTGATGGCGTGACCACCGTCGAGTGGAGTGACGCCAATATCACTTCCTTTATCGACTCGCTCTGAGGTCTGCTATGCGTCGGGCCCTTATTATCGGCATCGATCACTATTCCAAGATCGGCAATCTGAGCGGCTGCGTTCACGACGCGCAATCCGTTTTTGAAGTGCTTGAGCGGCATGGCGATAATAAGCCAAATTTCAAGCAGCCAAAGTTGATGACTTGTTCGAAGGCGGGCGAGGAAATCAGCAAGGACGAAATCAAAGAAGCCGCTCGGGAGTTGTTCAAGCATCAGGCTGAAATAGCCCTGATTTATTTCGCTGGCCATGGATATGTCGAGGACACCGGCGGATATCTATGTGCCAGCGACTCAAAGACGGGCGATGATGGATTTTCGCTGAACGATCTCGTCACCTTTGCCAACAATTCGCCGGCAACGAACCGGATCATTATTCTTGACAGCTGTCATAGCGGTGTGGCGGGCGCCCGGGATAATAAGCGGAAGATCGCCGAGCTTGAGGAAGGCATGACCATCCTGAGCGCATCCAATGCCGATCAGTACGCAATGGAAGTGCCCGGCGGCGGCGCCGGCGTCTTCACGACCTTGTTCGTGGACGCGTTGAAAGGCGGCGCCGCCAATCTGGTCGGCGACGTGACTCCGGGCAGCATCTACGCTCATATCGATCAATCGCTCGGGCCGCACTCGCAGCGCCCGGTGTTCAAGACCAACGTCCAGTCGTTCATCTCATTGAGGAGCGTACAGCCGCCGATCGCCTACAACGAGCTGATGGAGCTGGCTACGCATTTCCCGAGTGACGATCACGTCTACCCGCTCGATCCTGCCTATGAGCCCGAGCGGTCGCAGGAACAGAAGGACGACCCATCGATTCCTCCACCCAACCCGGCAAAGAACCGCGTGTTCAAGACTTTGCAGAACTACGTCAAGGTCAACCTAGTCGTTCCGGTAGAGGCGCCGCACATGTGGCATGCCGCGATGCAAAGCAAAGGCTGCAAGCTGACGGTCCTTGGCAAGCATTATCGGAAGCTCGTTGATAGTAAGATGATCTAGTGGGGGTTCGTCATGCAAAAGTCCGTATCCGAAACACTGAACGGGATGATCGAGCAGCTTGCCGCGATCGAGCACGAGCGATGGGCGCATTGGCAGCGTTACATGCACTCGAAAGGCCATAGACAATCTGACGGGTCACTGCTGATCCCGGCTGAGCTGGTATCGCAGTGGCAAG
>NZ_JALJXF010000003.1 GCF_024169925.1 Methylorubrum extorquens | reverse complement strand
TCTCTCGAGAATTCGAGACGGATACGAGACCGGACGGGGCTTGAGATCAACGTTCAGCGCCATTCAGAACAACGGCCGGAACAGCGGTGGCGGTCGCATATCCAGGTGATGGATAGGAGAGGCCCGACACGTTTTATAACCTGTCGAAAACGAGGGTGGGCGCGGTTTTAAACGCGGGGAAACCGCGGGCTCGGCGATCAGGCTATCCGTTTCCTAACGGTCGAAAACGTCCGGTTCTTACCGGCGGATAGCGGGCCGCTTTGATTTTTAATCAACGGATTTCAAACGGCAGGAGGCGCCAACCCGGCCCATGCCTGTGCGACGATCTCCCGGCGGTCTTGGGCCGTGAGGGGCGCGAGGGCGGCGACGCGATCCCGCACCGTGTCGAGCGCTTCGGGGCCGGCGGTCTCGACTAGGCCCCGGCCGTGGCGGGTGATGGCGGCGCGGTAGGCTGCGACGGCTCCGGCCGCCGGGTTGCCCTCGATCGCGCAGAGCAGGGCGTCGATGGCCTTCGTGGTCGCCTCGACCGGCTCAAGCGTGCTGTGCGTCGGCATGGTGCGGCACTCCTGCGGGCTGGTGGGTGGTGTCGGCTTTCAGGCCCTCGGCAAGTCCGCGAAGGGCGGCAACGGCTGCCTGCTGGCGCAGCTCGCCCGCGTCGTCTCGGAGTTCGAGGGACAGGGCGGCGACGAGCGCCCATTCAGCGGCTTGGCGCAGGCCAGCGCGGTAGGCGGCGAGTTCGCGAGGCGTCATGTGGCGGCGGTTCTCAAGCGGATCGGTGGATGCGGGCGAAGGACGCGAGGACTTGGCGACGGTCCAAGGCGGTTAGGGCCTCGATCTGAGCGAGGGCGGCCGGGAGGCGCGACACGTCGCGTTCGGCGCGTTGCAACTCGTCGGCGAGACGGTCGCCGCGCGGGCCGGCGCACAGGTGGGTGATGGCACGAAGGGCACGTAGGCGGGCCAGCCGCTCGGCGTTGTCGATGCCGTCAGCGAACGGCCCCCAGCGATCCATGGCGGCAATCATTGGAGCCCCCGCACCGGGGCCGTTTCGACCCCGTTTTGAGCCTGAAAATCGGAGTTTTTGGCCCCGTTCCGCACTTTCCAGGTGGCGCAACTTGTCTGAGTGGCGCGCAGGTGACGCATTCCGCTCTGCGCCACTTGAAAAAACGAGGTGTCGCAGGGTGGCGCAGGTGCCGCAAAGTGCGGGGTTTGCGCCACTGCGCCACTTGCGCCACCCCCCTTTAGGGGGGCGCAGGTGGTGGCGCACATCCGCACCACTTCACGGAAGGGGGTCTCAATCACTGGCAATCTCCCCCACTTCTACGAAGGATCGTGGCTTGCGGTGCTCGTCCAGTCCCTTGGTGACGACGAACATTTTGTTGCCGATCCAGATCTTGAGCAGGCGGATAACTTTCGACCTGTCCGGCTTCTTCGATAGGTCGAGCTTGAGCGCCTGAGCGATTGGGATGCCGACCCAATCCCGACACTGCGAGTTCTCGCGCCACTGGCCGCCTGCGCTGACGGCTGCTTGCGCTGCCCTGAGATCGGCAGTCTGAACGCCGTCGAGCGGATCGGGCCACGTCCAGCCCGTAACCACGCCGATGTGGTCGCCGTCGCTGTTGAGGGGGCCATTGCCGAGCGCGACCGACTCCATCTTGAACCACGTCGAACCCTCCGGCGGCGGCGCGAGGTTCGCCTTGCCGTTGTCCACCCTGAAATGAGAGCGGCGGTTCTGGACGCCTGCACTTTCCGCCTCGTCCTTCGTCATACCGTTGAGGGTGCGGGCAGACCGCGCGGCCGAAAGCAGGGCCACGGCGCCCCGGCTGTCCTCGATCGTCACCTCGGCGCCGTTGGTCTTGCGGGCGTGGTGGATCAGCTCGACGGCACAGTTTGTTTCTTCGGCGATCCGCGCCCAAGTCTTCGCAACCCGGTCAATGGCGCCGTTGTCGTTCTCCGAGACGCGGTGCGAGGACACGAACGGGTCGATGATGACCACGTCAATCCGGTTCTCGCGGATCGTCTCCTTGACGGCCTCGACCACGGGCGCGGCCACCATCACGCCGTCGCGGCTCTGTTCGGCGATCACAATTTCCGTGTCTCGGCCTGAGTTGATGAACAGCCGCTCGCCGATGTCATCGGGTCTAAGGTCGTAGTGCAGAGCCACGGCCATGACGCGGCGTTGCAACTCGTCGGCGGGGTCTTCGCCGTTCCAGTACCAGACCCGTAGGGGCTCGGTCGGGCGTTCGCCGAGCAAGTCTTTACCGCTGACCATGGCGACGGCTTCGACTAGGGCGAGCGACGACTTGCCGAGGCCGCCGGGGGCGACGGTCGTGCTGACATACCGCCGGATCAGGTGCCGGCCGTAGACCCACTCACGAGGCGGGATCTTCGCCGGCTCGCACCATTTGAACGCTTTCGCTTTGATCTGCGGCGGCGCCTGGGCCGGCGCGGTGCCGCCGTCGGGTGACGGGTAGCGCTCGGGCTCCTCGTCCTCCAACAGGGGGGCGAACGGGCGGCTGTCGAAGTAGGCGGAAGCTTCGTGGGGGTTGAAGCTCATGCTGCGGCGCCTCCCGCTTGGATCGCGTCGTTTAGGTCTCCGCGCACGCGGGGCACGATGATTTCGACGGTGCGCTCGGCACGGTGCCAGCGGGTGCCGACTTCGCGGCAAGCGCTCTCGCTGGCGCCGCTGTCTCCGGTCTCGCCCAACACGGTTAGGCCCTCCACGCCCGGCAGGACGGGGAAAGTCCGGATCGCATCAACACTGCCGAGCGCCCACACGGGGCGGATGCCGAGTTGCCGTGCGCTTAGGCTGCTCTCGATGCCCTCGCCGATCGCCAGCCCAAGGCTGACGGCCTCGCACGGGTCCAGCATGATCGCGGCCCCGGCCGCGATGCCGAGCATCTTACGGCCGACCTTGCGCCCGTCCGTGGTCAGGCCCGTGCGGTGGATGCCGGTGATTTCGCCTGTCTCGATGTTGACGAAGGGCGCGACCAT
The DNA here is from genome assembly GCF_024169925.1 of Methylorubrum extorquens. NCBI lineage: Bacteria > Pseudomonadati > Pseudomonadota > Alphaproteobacteria > Hyphomicrobiales > Methylobacteriaceae > Methylorubrum > Methylorubrum extorquens. Next base: position 25,899 of record NZ_JALJXF010000003.1, on the reverse strand, counting down.
AGCCGGCAGGAAGTTTTCGCCCCACGGACAGCGTGCGGCAAAACGGATAGCCTCTCCGGCGATGTCGTCGGGGAGTTCGAGGCCGCGAGATCTCAGGTAGTCGGCGACGATGGTGTCGCGCGGGTCGCTCGCCGCATTCCAGATCCGGAGAGCGCTGCGCTGGCGCCGAGCGTTCTCTATGGCTTCTTGGCGCTCGGCCTCGGCACGAGCCTCGCGGCGGCGGCGCTCCCTGTCTGGATCGTAGGCGCGGCGCTCCTTCTCCTCGCGCCAGTGATCCAGGGGCAGCCCAAGGGCCTGCGCAACGTGCTCTTCGCAGTCGCGCCAATCATCACCGCAATACGAGTGAACAACGAACCCCTTGGGTGACGACGTTGCCAGCCTCACGGACAGGCTGCGGTCTTTCCGGCTATGGCCGGGGCCGGGACACAGGGCTTGGTTGCCGTTGACCTTGCCGCCCAAAGCGCGGGCGATTTCGGAGAGGGTAAGGGCCACCGTGCGGAGCCTCCTCACGCATCGTTTCGGCGGGGCAGGGGCGTTAGTCCCTGCGGGCGATTGCGTTCGGCAGCCCATGCGATGAGCTGCGCGTCGTCCTGGCGGAAAAGGAGGGCGAAGGCGCCGCGGGCCTCGCGCTCGGTCATGTCGCAATCAGCGCCCTCGGCGAGCACTCCGATTGCGAATTGCAATGCGCCACGGCTCAGAAGCATCACACCGACGTGCGCGCGGTAGCCATCGGGAATTGCAGCGGTAAGACGGCCCTCGCGGCTGGCGGTCTCGATCTCACTGCGGGCTGCCACGCGGACGCGATGCCGACGATCCGTGAACCGCTGGAAGAACCGGCGATCCGCTTCGGCGGGTGTGAGGACGCGGCTCATGCGGCGCCCCCTGTCGAGATGTCGGAGAGTGACCGCGCGTTGATCTGCTGGGCGATCCGGCGAGCGCACTCCATCGCCTCGCCGTGGTCCTCGAACTCGCCGTGGACACCGGCAGACCCGCCGCTCGGGCTCTCGTCGTAGACGACGAAGCCGCCGCCCTCGCCGTCGATCACGAGCACGTCGCCACCGATCGGCGCGAGGGGCGTCGGCCGGTGCGGGCGCACGTTCTTGCGAGGGAAGGTGAGAACACTGCCGCTCATGCCGCGCGCTCCCCCTGCTGCTGGCGGGAGGGGCGAAGGTGGCCGCTCAGTTCAGCCGCCGAGAGGAGCGCGGCGCTGGCGCACCGAAGCTCAAAGGCGAGGCCCCGGTCGCACTCCGCATCGGCGTGAACCATGGCGGCGTTGGCATGGGCGGCGACACGGGCGCAGACTGCCGCGATCTCGCCGCGGATCATGCTGAGATCTGGGGCGCCGCTCATTGGCGCGCGCTCCAGTGTTCGGGAACTGCGTAGACCATCGCCGCAACGAGCGCGGCAGTCTCGGGCGTGAGACCGTAGCGGCTGCGGAGACGATTGCTCTGGATTTCGGAGCGGTGAGGCGCTATCTGGAAGGTGTCGCCGTGCAAGCCGACACTTTTTCCAGAGCCCTCGCCGTTTGCCCCGGCGGGGGTTCTGACGTTTCGAGCCATCGCGTTGCGTGGCCTCCATGCTTCGGTGTGGGGATGCCGGCAGGAAAGCCCCGCCGACAGCGTTGCGTCAGGCGGCGGCAGGCTCGCTTTTGATGCCGAGCAGCTTCAGGGCGGCCGGCGCGGGCACTACGACCGCGCGTCCGAGCCGAACCGCGTCCAACTCGTTCCGCTTGATCGCCTGATAGAGCACGTTGCGCGAAAACCCGCTGGCTTCTGCCAAGTCCGGAACCTTGAGCGGCCGACCCTCTCGCGCGCGCTTCACAATGTCAGCGTAGCTCATCCGTCCGGCTCCGATCATTTACCCGTCAATGAAAAACCTACGCCTGTGCGGCAGGTTCCGCAAGTGCTGGGGGTATTCATTTACCTGTTGTTCACCAGAGCCCTTGTCGGCGGTCGGGGCGAGTGATAGGTACGGCAGTGACGGAAGAGACGGCAGGCACAGGAGGTCACAGAATGGCTCATGCGAAGCCTTCCGAAGCTGTTCCGCAGCGGGTGCCCCTTCAGACCCGCGTGTCGCCTACCTTGCGTGACAAGCTGGCCGCGTCCGCAGAAGTCGCCGGCCGGTCGATGGCTCAAGAGCTAGAGCTACGCCTTGAGCGATCCATTGATTTTCCCGAGATGATTAAGGCAACAGTTGATGCCTGCGCCGAAAGAGCATTTGGCGCTACCCATGACTTGCTCTCGCAGCAGGAAGAATTACTGCTAATGCAATGCGGGGGTGACAGCTTATTCACCCTATGGGCGCTCCCGGCCCTTGCTATTCAAGAAGCCGAGCAAAGAAGCGGAAAATCCATTCGCGATGACGAGGATACCCGCCGGGCGGCAGAGCGCGCGGTGCTCGGCGTAATCACCGACGTTTTTCGGAGCCTGCCCGAGTCGTATTCAGCCAGGAAAGCTCGGCTGCGATCTCGTCCGGAGAGCCCGCCCCGTGATGCTTCCGCCCTCGCGCGTCTTGGGGAGGTCTATGGGCCGGGCGTCGAAAAGAAAGATTAGGCAAAATATCCACCCGGTAGAGACTGTGGGTTCCACTGGTACGGGCGGGATATAAGAGCGTAACACAACCCCGGCGCGGGTGTTATCCTCCTGAAGTCATTAGATTTCGGGAGCTTTTCCGTGCGCGCTTCCTGCGATGAAGTCCTGAACGTTCGCCTGCCCTCCGACTTGCGGAAGGATCTCGCGGCCCAGAGCCGCCACACGGGCGTTACCCTGTCCGCAGCAACCCGCGCTGCCTTGGCGATGTGGCTGCGGGCGCCCCGTGCCTCTTCCGATCATGAGCCGCCGCGGCCTGCTGGCCCGGCCTCGGCTCTGTCTGTGGCCGCCTAGACCTGAGGTCCGTGCTCGCTGAGCGACTGAACCCGCGAAAACTAGCAGGCTGTGCAATGGAAAAGAAGATTACCCTTACGAGGCTAGAAAATCCGGCAGTTGGGCTGCTTGGCGATCCCGACTCAATCCTTCCTTCTCGGCCGGATGCTTCGGCGGTCCTGGTCCCTGTCTATGTCGTTCTCGACGGCACGGACGACGGCACCGGCCAGCCCCGGTTCGGGCAGAGCTTCGTCAATCTCGCGGATCTGGCGCGGCTCGCCGCAGACGCGAAGGAGGCGTGATCTTGCCCTCACGTTTCATCACCACGCGCCGGTTGGCGCTCGCTGTGTCGTCTCTGGCGGCTGTCGCGTTTGGGTGCCCGGCGTGGGCGCAGAACACGAGCATTGACGATTACAAGCAGGGAACCATTGGCTTCAAGCGGCAGGGGAATACCCACTATTTTGGAGGTGGCATCCAAGGGACCAGGACGATGGTTCCGCTCGGATATTTCGACGCCAATTCGAAGACGTGGGTTTCCCAGCCCCGCAAGCTGATGACCGGTGAGTTCGGGACGGCCAACCTCGGCTCTGGCTCCACGATTGGACCCGTCCTCGAGACTGACGGCACCGTGACCATGTTCGGGCCGAACAAGCCGGCCAACGGCACGTGGATCACGAATGACAGCAGCTTGAAGTGCGAGCCGATCCTAGGCCCGTTCCACCCGGCGGGCTCTGATCTGACCCGGTGCGGAACGGCCCGCTACATCACCACGACCAAAGATGAGAATGTCGGCGAGTACGGCACTCTCCTCAATATGGAGAGCAACGGGGGCTTTCCGACGCAATGTCAGCGCAGCAAATATTATCCCGAGTTCAGCAATTGCCTGAATGATGGGAAGATGTATAGGGTGAAATACGCCGACAGAGATGCGAACGGCAATATTACCAAAACCTATTACGGAACAACCGCCGCGTCAGGTACAGGCCCTACCGGAACCGATCCGAACTTAGATCAGGTGGACGGCGGTGTAACGTGGCGATACGAGCCGTTTTTCACGCCAAGCAACGGCGGAAAGGTTAACTTTTCCCTGATGAGCTATCAGGGGCCGCAATCCGGCACGATGTGGAACACCGCCATGGCTCACCAGATCGCTGGCGGCGGGCCGAAAAAGACCGCCTTTACGATGGAGCTAGACCTCAACAACTACTGGGGTGATTACGCCACGGACGGGCCCGCAGGCCCTGCGGCGACGGCTCTTCAAATCTTCACAGGCGGTCCCTTCCGCTCTTCGAAGGCTATCGGCATCGGTCAATATGAGTCGCCCGGCGCAGGGCATTCCGCCCTCGTCAACGGCATTGAGTTGTGCTGCGCTTCTCTGATTAGCGACAACACGATTTATGACCTGACCTCCTCGCGCAACGGCTACCTGAACCTCGGCAAACACTCCGGCTCCACGTTCACGGACGGATCGAACTCCGCAATCAGCTTCAACAGCTATGGCGGCGCAGACGTTGGCTTCCGCCACGCCGGCACCTCCGCTGTCGGATTGCAGCTCCAAGGCGCTTACAACTTCTTCCAAGTCCAGGGGCAGGGTTGGACCGTCAATCCGGCCGGTGTCGTTACATCATCGGGGTCAATCGTAAACGGCGACTCGTCCGCTACAGGCACCGCGACTGTCGGCACCGGACTAACCGTCAATACGGGTGCCTTCAAACCGGCAAAGTACACGGTCGCAACCCTCTTCCCGTGTATCGCGGCTACGGACGGAAGCGTAATCTATATTACGGATTTGGCCCAGCCTTCCACCTTCAAGCAGACCGGCTTTACAGGCGGCGGAAACAACAAGTCTCTTGCCGTTTGCAATGGCACATCTTGGGAACTTCACTGAGGACGGCCTATGTCCGACGAATTGACACTCGCCGATATCTTGTCCGAGAGGGAAGCCCCGCCTTCGATAACGTGCGCGCACGACGCGATTGCGGCTCGGCTAAAGCCTCTCCTCGGATCGGCAGATACCTCTCAGCGCTTCGTCTCTCTGGTTGATGACCCTCGCGATTTTGTCGCCGACTTCGTTGCACGCGGGGCGGGGAGATCTGTCGGCATCAACGCGACATGGCTCCGTATCATTGACCGATGGCATGGCCGGGGGCTCCTCGCGGTCGCCCATCCCGGCTATGTCACGTCCGAAGCCGATCTAATCGTGGTCGCGGAACCGGGGATGATGACCCGCCCGGTGATCCAAGACCTTTGCGTGTGGGCGTTTCGCGGCCTCGGGTTTCAGCGTGTCGTTGCCCGGCTTCAGCCCTCCGAAGCGCATCTCGCCGATTACTTGCGCCGGGCCGGCTTCCTCCATGAGGGGACTGCCTTCGATTTCTTCGGGCGCGGCGCCGATGCCTCCCTTTGGGGCATGAGCGTTCATCGCTGCCGCTGGCTGTCGTCCCCTCCTCTGGCAATTCCGACAGCCGACACCTCCCCGCCCTCTAGCCTCGTGAGGCACTGACCCATGGCGCTCTTCGACGCGATTTCCGGCGGGGCCTACAAGACCGCCGCCAAGAACAACGCTCAGGCGATCAGCGCGGGCCTCACGGCCGGCGGCGATGCGCTGACCAACGGCACGAACAACGCCCTGGCGACCCTCGGCACGTTGGGGCAGGGGACGGCTCTCGGTGCCCTCACGCAAGGTTACGGGCAGGCCCGTAACGATGTGACGGCCGGTTACGGTGCCGCGCAGCCGTTCCTCTCCAAGCTCGGGGAGGCTTACGATCCGATGGTGCAGGGCGGGCAGAACGCCTTCAGCGGCTACCTTGATGCGATCGGCGCCAACGGGGCAGAGGGTAACGCTCGGGCGACAGCCAATTTCCAGGCGGGGCCCGGCTATGAGTACGCGAGGGATCAGGCGATCGGCGCCTTGCAGCGCTCGGCGGCGGCGCGCGGCGGGTTGGCCGGCGGCAACCTGACCGCGGATATTCTCAAGACCGTCACCGGTCTCGCGGATCAGAATTGGCAGCAGTACACGACCAACCTGCAGAACGGTGCTGGCTTCCTCAACACCGGCCTTGCGGGGCAGGCGCAGGGGCTTGGCGCGCAGGCGAATGCTGCGATCGGCCAGGGGACGGCCCTCGGTGCCCTCGGGCAGGCATCCGGCCGGGATACGGCCAACCTGTACGGCACCACGGCTGGGCTTCAGAACGAGTTCGGCCAGGGGATCGCCAACTTGTGGAACAACGCTACGGCCGGCACCGTCGCCAACAACAACATGCTCGCCAAGGCCAAGACAGAGGCCAGCGGCAACCTGCTCGGCGGCATCCTCGGCGGCGCCCAAGGCTTCCTCGGTGAGGCCGGGAAGAATGGCGGTGTCTCCAGCTACCTGACCAAATTGTTTGCGTGAGGCCCGCAATGTCGTTCGAGAGCTACCATCAGGCGGGCGCCGGTCTCTTCGGCGCCTACGGCAAGGGCCAGGAAGAGTTCCGGCAGCGGACGGCGCTGGCGAAGCTTGGCGAGCAGCTTCAAGGCGGCGACTACAACAGCGCGGCTCAGACGGCATTCGCCGTAGGCGACACTAGCACTGGCCTCGGCTTGATGAAGCTCGGCTACGAGCGCCAGCGCGACCAGCGTCAGCAGGCCAATGCAGCGGCCCTGTTCGGTGGTGGTGACATGCCTGGATTGGGGGATGCCTCAACGGGCGGGCTGGCGCCTCTCGGCGCTCCCTCTAGGCCCCTGCCGTCCTTCACGGATCGGTCTGGCGATGCGGGCGGCTATCTGGCGAGCCTCGAAAAGCGAGAGAGCAGCGGAAGCGCGACGGCCCGCAACCCCTCCTCGACGGCGACCGGGCTGCACCAGTTCACGGAAAAGACCTGGGCCGGTGTGATGCGCGATCATCCGCAACTTGGGTTGACCCCGAACGGTCGCACAGACCCCGATCAGTCTCGCCGGGCTGTCGCTGCCTTCACGTCCGACAACGAGAAGGCGTTGCAGCGTGCGGGTCTGCCGGTGAACGACGCAACCCGATATGCCGCTCATTTCCTTGGCCGCTCCGGTGGTCCGCGCTTCGTGGCCGGGACTCTACGGAACCCTGACGCGCCTGCGTCATCCTACGCCAACCCGGATCAGGTCCGCGCCAACCGAACGGTGTTCTTCAATCGTGACGGTTCGCCGAAGACGGCCGGTCAGGTAATGGCCGATTTCGACCGTTCGTTTTCGGGTGGTGGCCGTCGGCAGGTTGCCTCTGCGCCGCAGCCTCCGGGGCTTTCCGCGCCGCAGCGCTCCTCCGTCGCCTTCGCGGGCAACGAGGCCGAGACGCAGGCGCTAGAAGCCGAAATGGGGATGGTCCCGCAGGCTCCCCGGCAGGTTGCGGGCTATGACCCCCGCGCCGATCTCCCGGCAGAGGGCGCGTTCCCGGCCGGGTATAGCATCCCCGAGGGCCAGGGCGCCGTCGGTGAGGAGCCGACTGTAGGCGCCGGGTTCTCTCCGGGCTCGCCCTCCGGCATCCTCAACGGCTCTGCTGCTGCTCGATCGGCCCCGGCGATGGGTGCCTCGCCCGCTGGTCGCTCGATGACGCTGCCGCCCGAGGCTGGTGGGCCTCCGGTTCAAGTCGCGCAAGCTGGCGGGGCTCCCGTCGGGCTGTCAGGCGGTGCCCCTGGTCGTGCGGGCTCCGGCGCCGGCAACGATCTGATGAGCCGCCTTTCCAGCATGACGCCGAGCGCTCGCGTCTCTTACCTGCTTCGGATCTCGTCCAGTGACTTGCCGGAGTCGGCGCGCGCGCCTGTCAAGCAACTGCTCGAAAATGCGCTGCGAGAGGCGCAGATACCCGACGGCGCGAAGGAATTTCTCTGGGCTCGTGCCAACGGCATGACGCAAGCCCGCAACCCGGTTGAGTACGCTCGCGAGGCAAAGGGGCCGCAGACTGTGGCGCCGGGCACGTCCGTTCTTGCCCCTGACGGCCGGAGCGTCGCCTTCACCGTGCCGGATCGTGATCGGTCGAAGGTCGGAGACGACATTTCCGCTCGGCGGCAGGCCGCGCTAGACAATGGGCTGCGCCCCGGCACGCAGCAGTTTGATAACTATGTGCTGACCGGCAAGATGCCGAACGAGGAACAGCGGGCTCCGAGCGCCGCCGACCGCAAGGCGATCAACGCGGCCGAGGATGAGCTTCCGTTGATCGACAACACGCTCGACACGCTGAAGCGTGCGCGTGAGTTGAACCGTCGGACCTTCACTGGCTCGTTTTCAAACGAGAGGGCTCAGATCGGGACGCGCCTGCCTGATTGGATGGTGCCGAACTACATCGCCGACCCGCAGGGTTCGAAAGATACTCGCGAGTTTGGTCAGCTCATGTCCATGGAGGCTATCAAGTCGATGTCATCGACCCTCAAGGGGGCGACCACCGACCGCGAGATGTCCCGCTTCATGGAAATCCTGGGCGACCCGACGACGCCGCCCGATACCCGCGAGAAGACGATTGATCGGATGATCAAGCTTGCGGAGCGGCAGAAGCAAATTGCCAGCGACCGCGTGACGGAGATGCGGGCAGGAACCTACTATCAGCCGAGGGGCGGGCAACCGGCCGGCAGTTCGGGTGGCGAAACCCTCGCCCTGCCGCCGCCCTCGCCGTCGAACCGGCCGGGCGCTTCCCGGTCGGCGCCCTCCTCGGCGATCCCGCCAGGGGCTATCGACTACCTGCGAGCCAATCCGGCGCTGCGGGGCGCGTTTGACGCGAAGTATGGCGCTGGCGCTGCGGATAGCGCCCTTGGGGGTCGTTGATGGCAAATCCGTTCGACCAGTTCGACGCCCCGACTTCGGCTTCCTCGGCGCCCGCGCCTCCCGTCGGGAACCCCTTCGATCAGTTCGATGGTCCAGACGGGGGCGCTCCCGGTGCGCTGTCGATCCGCGTCGGCGCCCCATCACGCCCGCCGCAGGAGCCGAACCCGTTCCGGCAAGATCCGAACGGGCCGCGGGCTGTCTCGTTTGACGAGCGGTTTGGCGATGGGCCGACGGCGCGCTCTCCCGACGCTGGCACGCCTGAAGCCATGCGCCCCCTTGCGGAGGGGCTGCGCCGCGAGGCCGACGAAAGGCTCGTCGGGGAGCCGACTGCGGCAACCCCGGCCATTGCGGGGCTCTACCGCTTCGGCAATGCCGTCGGGCTCAACCTCCCTCGCAACGCGGCGGCCGGAATTGCGACCGGCCTGGGCGCGATCGGCGTGCCTGGCTACAGCCCGCGGTCATTCTCGGAGAATTACGAGCGGGCGGCCGAGCAAGAGGAAGCTTTCGCGCGGCAGGCTCCGAAGTCCGCCATTGCGGGCACGGTGGGAGGCATCGTCAGCGGTGCGGTTGCCCTCCCGGCTGTCCGTGTGGCCCAAGGTGCCGGCCTCGGTACGCGCGCCCTGGCGAACGCTGCGACCGGCGCGGGGTACGGTGCTGTTGCCGAGTTCGCGGATAGCAAGGACATCGGCAACACGGCCGGCGCTGCGGCCCTCGGCGGTGCGCTCGGTGCCGGCGGCGGCTACGCAATCGACAAGCTCGCCCCCGTGGTCTCCCGCATGTTCTCGCGCGGCGTGCCGTTCCGCGATCAGACCGGCCAACTGACCGGAGAGGCACAAGCGGCACTGCGCGAGGCAGGGATAGACCCGGCCGGGATCACGCCCGATTTCGCCGCTCGCCTTGAAGCGGCATTTTCGGCCAAGGGTCCGACGGCTGGCGCGGCGCGTGAAGCGCTGGCGGCGGATCAGGGCATTACGCTCTCACGAGGGCAGGCGACGCGCGATCCTCAGGCGCTCGCCCTGGAAAGCGGCGCGCTGAGCGGCCAACGTGGCGGCCGGGCGCAACAGATCGGCGATGACTTCGCGGCCCGGCAGGCTGGTGAGATCGACGCGGCGCGCGGGCGGCTTCAGGCGATGGCGGCGCGCGGTGGTGATACGATCGACAATCCGGCCGTGGCGTTCGAGGCGGTGGCGGATCGGGCCCGGCAGATGGGCGGGCGGTATGCCGACGACGTGAGCCGTGCCGAAAATGCGCAGGGGGAGGCGCTGAGAGCCGTTCGAGGCGACGGGCCTGCCGACGTGCTCGACGGGGCAACTCTGGCCGTGCAGGGCGCTCGGGATGCGGCCGGGCAGGCTCGTGCGGCCTACGGCGCCGCCTATGACGAACTCGACGCGGTGCCGGGCACCTTTGCCCCCGACGCCTTCGCGCGGGCCGGTGAGCGTATCCGCGGGATGCTCGGGCCTGAAACCCCGCTCGCGCCGACCGTCACGCCCGCCGCGTCTCGGGCGCTCGACCTGATCGAAGGCATGGGCCAGCAGCTCGGGCTTCGTCCCGGCGAGGGGCCGACGCTGCAACAGGTGAACTTGATCCGAAAGGGGATCTCGAACCTGTACGGGGCCACGGGGCAGAACGGGACGGATCGGGCGGCCCTCGGCGCCGTGCGCGATGCCTTTGACCGGCACGTGCAGGACATGACCGAAATCGGCTTGTTCCGCTCGGGGCCGGCTCCTCGCGGCCCTGGCTCCCTTGGGGACGATGCAGCCGCAGCGGCTGGGCGTGGTGTCGAGCCGCCCCCGGTCGATGCGATCCCGCTGCCGGCCGCGCGCGAGGGCGAGCCGGAAAGCCTGATCCGCTACCTCGCCCGCAATGGCGGCATCCCGCTTGATGACGAGGCGCGGGCGGCGGACCTCAATCGGCTCTACGTGCCCGGCGCCGGCACGCTCGCCCGGCGCAACGCTTCGACCTGGGATCAAATCCGAGTGCGGTTGGCTGAGCAGGGGTTCTTCCCCGGCGACGAGATGGCGGGGGCATCGCCTCGCGACGTGGCCGACCGGGTGCTCGAAGCGATCCGGTCGGAGCGGCAGGGCCGTCCCCTGGTTCGGATGGCGGACGAAGGCGCGGCCGGCGCTCGCCGCGGCGCCGAACGGGTGATTGATGAAAACGCAGACTTCGCCGCACAGGTGGACCGCGAGGCGCGTCGGCTGGCGATCGACCTTGAAGGCTACGGCATCACGGGCTCGAGCCTCGACCGGGCCGCGTTGCGTGAGGCGGCGGAAGCGCGGGTGCTTGGGCGTTCAGGTGACGATGGGGTTACGGCCTATGACGCTGCGGTCGCTCGTCGGGGCGATGCCGGCGACGCGGTGCCGTTCGATGGACCTTCGCCTGCCGCCCCTGACGTGCCATTCCCCGGCCTCGGCGACGAGGTAGGCCCGGCGGGTGACGCCTTCCCGGCCGGCGACGCAGGGCCAGCGGAGGCGATGCGCAAGGCTCGCGGGCTGTTCCGTGAATACAAGCAGGCGTTCGCCTCTCGCGGCACGGGCGATGTCGCGGGCCAGCGGTTGCAGCGGATCGTTGAGCGGGACGCCTCGCCCAATGAGGCGATGTCGATGCTGTTCGGCTCGACAACGGGCCGGGTCGGCTCGGGCCAGATCCAGACGCTTGCTCGGCTGCGGGATGCCGTCGGCGCCGACAGCGAAACGTGGCGGGCCACACAGCAGGCGCTCATTGCTCGCTATGTCAGCGGTGACGGGCGCGACTTGGGGACGAGGCTCGATTACCTCCTGCGGGGCGATGGGCGGTCGCTGGCGCCGTTCCTCTCGGCAGAGCAGCGCACGGCCCTCGGTCGGCTCCGGGGCGCTGTGGCGCAAACTGAGGCGGCACGGACGGCAGCGCCGTCATGGGTGCGGGATCTTGAGCGGACAGGCTTCGATCCGAACCGCATCGCCTCATCGCTGTTCGGCTCCGGTGTTCCCGGCATTCGAGCCGGCGCGCTCAACGAGGCGAAGGCGGCCAAGGGCCTGCTTGGTGAGAACTCGCCCGAATGGGCCATGCTGCGGCAGGCTGCGGTGCAACGGTTGACCGATCGGAACGCGAGTGCGGCGAAGATGGTCAAGGATCTCGGCGAGTTCACGGGCGGTCGCGGTGCCGGTCTGGCTCGTGAACTGTTCAGCCCGGAGGAAATCGGCCAGATGCGGCGTTTCTCGGCTGCACTACAGGCCACGTTGCGCCCCGACGGCACAGCCCGGCCGAATGCCAGCGCAGCGGCCGGTGCCGCGACAAAGGCCCTTGATCTCCTTGCGGGCATGGTGGCGTTCAAGGTGGCAGGCCCCGGTGCGGGGCTCGCAACCTACGGCGCCAAGGTCGGGCAACGGGCTCTCGTCGGAGGCGTCGGCGCCCGCAACGCGCGGCGGTCGTTCGAGGGCGGGGCACCGCGGATGCGGCCTCCGGCTCCGGTCCTCGATCTGCGCCCGGTCGGAACGGGTTCGGGCCTCGCTGCCGAATACGCGCTCTGATCCAGCCTAGCGACGGCCCGGCGGGGGCTCGTGCCAATCAAGCACGTACTGCTTCCGCCGGGTGAAGCCGTACAGGCTGGTTGCCATCATGCCGACGGCGCGAATGAAGCCATAGGACAGGGCCACGGCCACCAGGGCGAGCGCTGCAACGATCGCGAGGCTTGCCGGATCGGTGTGGCTGGCCGCGGTGAAGATCCAGGCGCCAAAGCCCAAGCCCGCGAGCGGCGCGACGACGAGGGCCGCGAGCCTGAACGCTCGATCAAGCCGCCTCGGGAATGGGCGCTCATGGAAAACCGCCCACTCTCCCGGCGGCGGTGTCTTCGCCTCGTCCTGGCGGGTGCGGTCCATACGCTCAAGGTGGCGCACAACCTGACGGCCGACAAGCCGACGGCCCTGCGTCCGATTTGCCGAACGTGCGCTTGCGCCCTTCGCATGGCTGCGGCGGCTCTACCGGCCGGAACGATGCCGCTCGGATCTCCGCGCTTCGGGTCGCCCGCTTCCCTTCGGAAGCCCCTGCGACGGCTCCGCTCGCCTCAGTTCTCCCCGATCTTGAATATCTGTAGGCGTGGGGTTCGCGCTTTTGCACCCTCCCCCCTTTTGCTCATCCGTGAGCGAAAGCCCGCTCCCTGGATTTGGGGACCGGCGGGTGAGCCGCAGCCAAGACAGCCACTCGGCCGAGATGATGCGCACCACGTTGGTGTCGTTGCGCCAACCCGTGAGGCGGCGTTCCTCGACAGTGAGTAGGCCGAGCTTCACGGCCTCGCGGATCGCGTTGCGCACGGTGGTCTCCGACACGCCTGCGATAGCCGCCATTCCGCCGACGGAGAGGCGACAATCCTTCCGACGCGAGGTCTCGGCCGCGACGAGGGAAAGCACGGCCTGCTCCGCGAGGGTGAACCGGGCGGCGATGGCTGGCGGCATTCGCCCAGAGGCGGCCCAGCGGCGGCGGCGTTCTAGGCTTGCGTCAGTCCGTGGCCGCGAACCGCTTCGGCCCGTCCTGAGGCTCCTGGCGCGATCCTGCGAGGCATCCGGGTTGATGGCTCCGCTTGCGGTCCCCGGATTGGGGGGCCGCAAAGCCTGCCGGGCCTCGATCAGGGCGGACAGGGCCTCGGCCTCGGCCTCCGTCACATGGCCGGCGGCGAACGCCTTCCACAGCGCAGCCGCCACGGCCGGCAACGCGGCGCGCGGGGCCGCCTCCGCACTCTGGCGGATCTGGTCACAGAACATCAGTCACGGTCCCTCACGGGCCGCGGTCAGGGTCCAGGCACGACTTCATCGCTCACGGGAATTGGCGTTCCCGTTGACTCCCGTCGGGAGCTATGGCTTGTGGGGGATTGTGTCGTGCCTCCACAGGCCATCTCGATTTCGCGGCCCTCCTGTTTGGCGACAGGGGGGCCGTAGTCGTTTCGGGGTCTAGCTCGCGGCTCTGATCTCCTATCCCGGCTCACGACTCGCGCACGACGAGGCCCGGCCGGACTAGGCATGTCCGCCGGGCGGCGGTCCCGAGTCAACTTGGCATTAACCGGCCGTGAGCCTAAGCGGGGCCGTAGCCCTGGGCTTGCGGTCTCTGCCATGCCGATCCGGCGCGAGCATCGGTTCTTCTATCCGATCGACTGGCCGCAGCTCTCGGCGGTGATCCGGTTCGGCCGCGCCAAGGGCCGGTGCGAGGCGTGCCAGCGTCCGCACGGGTGCACGGTGTTCTGCCTCGGCGACGGGCGGTGGTGGGATGAGGTGGCGGCATCCTGGCGCGACGGTGCCGGCGGCTTCGTCTGCATCGAGGTCGGCGCGGCCGATGTGCTCGGCGAGGTCCGAACGACACGGGTCGTGCTCGCCACCGGCCACCGAAACCACGACACGGCCGACAATAGCCCGGCGAACCTCGCGGCGTGGTGCCAGCGCTGCCACATGCTGCACGACGCGCCGGAGCACCGTCGGCGGCGGTGGCGGACCTTATTCAGGCGGAAGGCGCTCGGCGACCTGTTTCGCGGGCCTTACGGGTAGAGCTACGGCTAGGGGCCGTGAAAGGTCAGACCGTGTTCCTTCTCTACGATCCGGTTGTCGGCGGTTGGGTGCGCGACCCACCATCAGACCTTCCGCTCTTGGCGCAAATCAGCGGCGCGGCGAAGCTCGTAGGTGTAATCGGCTTCGTTGGGCTGATCCTGTACGCAATCGGCGCGCGTCGATCGTAGCCGGCGAGCGCGAGGCAAATAGGCGAGGCCGGCGGTTGCCCCGGATCGCCTGCCAGAGCGATGCACGAGCCGCCGGCCCCTATCCCGCGCCGCGTGCCAGCGCGGGCGGGAACTTGAAATCTCGGTAGCTAGCAATCTTGCTATCACGATAGCTTGCAATCTGGATTGCGATTGAGCTTCCTAGCGCCGAGCGCTACTTCGGCAGCATGGCCGCGGCGCGGTCGGGATGCGCAACGCTGGGCGGTTCGACCGGAGTCGGGCCGCTCAGCAGCGGCCGGGCGAACATCTCGCGCAGCTCGGCGACGTGCTCCGGCGGCTCCGCGTTGAGCAGCGTCGCAATCCGGTCTTGAATGGCAACCCATCGCCGCGCGCTCTTAAGAAGGGCGGCGCTGTCGGCCTCGTCCTCACGAACGGACAGGCGGCCGGCTGTGTTCTCCATCTGCCGGTGGAGGCGCCATGCGCGCGCCAGCAACCACATTAGCGCGACGGTCTGGCGCCACGACAGGCGGCGGGAACGGGCGGGGAGAAGGTCGGTCGGCATTACTGCCCCCTGCCTGGACCGCGGAAACCGGACATGACCAGCCAGCGCGCCCGCTCAATCGCCTCCGCGTCCTCTTCTGGCCCGCCGACTTTGTCCGGCCACGGCACATCGTCCGTTGAGGCGATCAGCGTGCCGTCTCGATAGACCGTTGCTCCTGATGCGTAGTTTCGGCTCTCCGGCCAGATTTCGTAGCTTATCCCTTCATGCGTGAAAGGAACCGGCCGCGCGGCTGCTGCCGCCCCTTGCCATTGCAGGGAAGCGATTATCGCCTTTGCGCCGTCAGTCAGGATCATGCGGGCAGCGTCAGGCGACGCGACAATGCTCTCCGACAATCGCATGACGCATCCAACGCGCCGACCGTTTCGGTGGGCGTGGGCGAGCCATTCGCCGTCGGCGCGCTCAAAGCTCAAGCGATGGGGGATGCCATCTAGCGTGAAAGTCTCGTCTTCCATTGTTCTTTCTTCCGTTAGGCGCGGCATCACAGACCCACCAGCATGAGGCAGACGAGGAGGGCGGTCGAGACGCGCGAGCCTTGCCCCGCATCCTTCCGCGCCTGGACGAACAGGCGGCGGCTGGCCCGGCCGAGCCGGAGGGCGTCACGGGCAAGAGAGCGCATCCCGAAGGCGAGGGCAGCGCGGGCGGTCAAACGGGCTTTCACTGAACGGGTCTCCGGTGGGGGATCAGGCTTCTAGGTCGCGGTCGGAGCCGCGCAGCCAAACGACCTGGCTGTCGTGCCCCTCAGGGGCGGCGAGGGACGGTTCGGCGTCGCCGCCGTCCTGGTCGTCGGTGTTGCCATCGAGGCTATCGAGGAGGGCAATCAGCCGGTCGGCTTGGTCGAGCGCGGCTTGTGCGGCCTGCTCGATCTCGGCTCGGAGTGCGGAGCCTTCCAGCACCGCAGTCGAGGACACGGAAGCCGACGGCTTGCGCGGGCGAAAGGTGATGACGTTCGGCACGGCTCAGGCTCTCCGGGCTTCCGCATACTCGGCGAGCAAGGCGTCGCTGATATCCCCCTCGCTCCTCATTCTGTGAGCAATCACGACCTCAAGCCGCATCCGGTTGTCAGTGCGATCCTCCGGCTTGCGGCGCTCCATCTCCATCACCACAGTGTCGCGCAGGCACCCAAGGCGGTTTATCTCTGCCTCAACGACGAGGCCGGCGGTCGAAAGAACCCGGAAGTTTCCGACCTTGCCGCTGGTGAACGCCGCCTCGTCCTCGTGTGGCGAAAGCAAAGTGTGCGCGGATAGGAAGACATCGTAGAGCCGACACAGGGCACCATACGACACGCCGGAAAGGTCGAGGCCGCGAGCGTAGTCGAACGCTTCTTTCGACAGGTCGCGTTCGGCAGACCCAGAGCTAGCTTTCACGTCCACGTTGCTGACGCCTGCGCTCTGGTGCGCCTGCGGATCGGCCTCAAATGCCAGGGCTGCTTTCAGCGCCTTGTAGGCATCCGGCCAAAATTCGCTGTGAGCATCTGGCGGGCTTCCATCGGCCATGCCGAAGAGCCCCATCTGCCAGCGCAGATATTCGAGCAGAGCGAGGCGCCCGGCGGCAGATGTCGGCACCGTGGACAATGCCGCCTCATGGGCAGCGAATTGCGCACCGTTCAGGTGCTCTTCTTCCGCGAAATCGGCCGCGCTCGGCTTCGTGCCCCCATTGAAGCGCTGCTCCCAAGCATCTCGTACCGCGTGCGCGGCCTTGCTCGCCTCAATTGCCGCAAGGATCGGGTCGGGCGCGATGTCAGTTTTGGGCCCTACACCCGCTAAATGCTCGATGTCACGCAGTAGGCTCGTCCAGGCCGTACCGGGCAACGACTCCTCAAAAGGCACGCGCCGGCCGTCCCATCTCCGCGCCATGTCCTCGGCTTCCTCGCGGAGGAGAGGGAGCTTGGCCCGCATGTCGTGGATGGACTGAGCCGGGAACCGATGGATTTCGAGGCACAAGTGCGTTTCCCGCTCGGCAACGGCATCAATTTCCGGGCCGTCGGGAATGGCGGGATCGTTGAGCTTGCGGCGCGCCTCCAGAAGCTCCGCGACCATCGCCACGAGGCGCGGGTCGGCACCTTCGGCAGCCGGAGCAACGGCGACCGGTCGGCGGCGAAAAACGCGGCCAGCAGTGGCCTTGAGCGCGGCTGCACGCTGCTTGAGGGTCAGGCGGTTCGGATCGCGCTTGAGGGCGGCGCGCAGGTTGAGTGAAGCCATGGGGGCGCTTCCTGATGTTGGATGAGGCGAGCGCGGCGAGTGGCACCCCGCCGCTAGGGCAGGGTCAGAGCGCGGGCGATTGAGCGATCAGCGAGAAGATCAGGGTTTCATCGTCGCTGATGTGGACGCCCTGCGTCTTGTGGTAGTGCAGTGCGAACCGGGCCAGCGCCACACAGCCGGCCGCCGTTGTCGGCATCGTCTTGAACAAAACGTTGTCGAGGTGCTCGAACACCGCATCCAACGCCTCAAGCTTCTCAGGCAGCGGGTCGATGTCAGGATCGGGAATGATGAACAGTTCATCGGAGACCCGCAGCAGCCGCTCGCCCTCGGCGATGACTGCGAAAATCGGATCGGGCTGCGCAGACGGGAGTGCCGAGGCGCCCGCGTTCTTGGTCAGATCAATGACCTCCTCGGCCAAGGCGACCGCGAAGCCATCGAGCGTGATCCCGGTTGCGGCGTCTTTCGCAACTTCGGCCTTCATGCTTTCGCGGTCATAGATCTGCGACAGGCACCGCGCCTTGGCCCATGTGTCGGCG
The DNA here is from genome assembly GCF_024169925.1 of Methylorubrum extorquens. Lineage (NCBI taxonomy): Bacteria > Pseudomonadati > Pseudomonadota > Alphaproteobacteria > Hyphomicrobiales > Methylobacteriaceae > Methylorubrum > Methylorubrum extorquens. Next base: position 8,305 of record NZ_JALJXF010000003.1, on the reverse strand, counting down.
GGGGCGGCGGACGGGAACAGCGCGACGGCAGTGCGGGCCTCCCCAGCCCGCCGAATTATGGGGGAGGGAAATTCCGGCCAATCGCTGCCATCGTTGCAGGCATTCAAGGCGGCCTCTGCCGACAGGCATTCCGCGATCCTGCACATCAGCTCGGGCGAGACGGCGTTGCCATGCTCGGGAGCACGGTTGCCGCGCAGCTTGCCTGTGAGGCGGTCACGGGTGGCGGCGACGCGCTCGCGAATGGTGAGCTTGTCAGGGTGGCGGGCGACGAGGTTGCGGAGCGGGTTGCGCATGGGATCGGCTCTCTCTGGCAAGAGTGATGGCGGGATCGGGGCGGATCAGAGCAGGGAGGCGAGGCCGGTCAGACCGATGCCGCCGCCGATCAGGACGAGGGCGGCAACCACATCGCCGGCACGGGAGAGGAGGCGGGCGAAGCGGACGGGCGTGGAGGCGGCGACCGGTCGAAGGTCGATGACAGGGCCGAGCAGGCGACCGGAGGGCAGGGCGATCGGAAGGCGCTGCACGCGCTCCACGCCGAGGCAGAGCGATAGGTCGGCTTCGCGGGCCTCCGCGATCGTCCAGGCGTTCGGGCCGTCGTCGGTGCCGTAGGCGCCAGCGTTCACCGCTTCCTCGGTGAGCCACCAGCGAAGGTGACGGATTAGGCAGAAGGCGCCGGCCCGCGTCGCGCAGGGCGTGGCAAGGAGATCGTGCAGGGCGTCGAAGGTCTCGGCGTCGGCGTCGATGCTGGCGGCGCCTTCCGGGGCGACCTGAAAGACAGACCACGCCTCGCTGTGGCGGTCGATCGCCGCGAAGATGGGATCGGCGTGGTACGGGACGGTTTCGGCGTCGGTGCGGATGGTCAGGGCGTGCGTCATCGTTCGTGCTCCTGTGAGGGCTCGTGAAAGGGGTTCGCCGTTAGGGTGCTTGAGAGAGTGCGGCGGGCGCCGGATCAGGAAGGCGCGGGCGGTCTCAGGATCGCCGGCAGCGGCGGGGCCGGAGCGGCGCCGGGCCGAGCGAACACCTTGCGGAGCCGACGGCGGGCAGCGCGGACGGCCTCCGGATCATTCGTCAGGCTGACGCGCTCGGCATGGTAGGCGACCAGGGCGGACGCCTCGTCGGCCGTGGTGGGCGTCAGAGCGTGGAGCGCGCGGCGGGCGCTGTAGCGCTCGGCCAGCACACCGAACCGATACGCGCGCCAGTAGGCGGGGCGGGCGCCGTTCGGGCCGAACACGTCGAGGCTGTCGGCGCCGGCCTGCCGGTTGGCAGCGTCGGCAAGGCGAGCCCGGCGGATCGCGGCGAGGAAAGGGCTCGGCGTGGAGCCGATGGCGGGAGCGGCCATCATGGCGAGCATGGAAGCGAGGGCGAGGCGGCGGGTCGGCATCACGCGCTTACCTCGGGCAGGGCGGCCAGGACGTGCCGGAGGTAGAGCCCGCCGCAGCAGTGCGGCTCGTTCAACTCGGCTTGGTCCGCGTAGAACTGGACCAAGGCGCGGAAGCCGTTGGCCGTGGTCGGGCGAGTGTCGCGTAAGGCGTTGAAGGCGTCGTCTGCCGCGTCGCACGCCTCGTCGGCGAGGCGCACCGCCTCCGCGTCATCCTCGTTGAGATTGGACAGCCGGGCTGCGAGAGCGTCGTCGGTGGATTGAGCGAGCGCGATCGCCGCGAAGATCGGGTCGGCCGGTGCGGACCGGACGGAGCCTGCGAGAGCCGGAAGGGTGAGGGCGGCCACGAGGCCGCGGCGGGTCAGAGCGGGGAGCATGGCGCGGCCTCAGTGAGCGTTGCGGGAGCGAGTGGTGCGGGCGGCCTGCCAAGCGGCCTTGAGGCTGACCGACATCGCGTCAGCCCAGGTCGAGCCGTAGGAAGCCTGATGAGCCTTCGCGGCGGCAGCAGCGGCGGTCATGATGCCGGCGCGGTCGAAGCTGCCGTCAGCCTTCACGAGCGCGACCTTGCCGATGCGGGCGGCGAACTCGACACGGGCGCGGGCGCCGAGGAAGCCGGCCGGGGCCTGGATGCGGTCGGCGCGCATGTCGCGCTTGGCGTTCGACCAGGAGAAGGACGCGGCGCGGCTGCGGTGGGACATCGGGGGGAAATCCAAGGTGCGCCGGTTGTCAGCGCCGATGAACTTGTTATATTACCCACTGCTTGTTGCTGTCAACAGGCAACTAGGTAAAAACAACACCGGAGTTGTTATGTTGACGACGGGGAACCAGCTTCGGGCCGCGCGCGGGCTTGTGGCGATGGATCAGATGAAGCTGGCGCAGCTCGCCAACGTGAGCGCCAACACAGTTCGGGCGATGGAGGGCAAAGGCGCTTCCACGTTGACAAGTGGTCTCGACACGATCCGCGCGGTTCAGGCGGCGCTTGAGGCGGCTGGGGTCGAATTTCTGAACCATGGACGCCCCGGCGTTCGGCTTCGCGATCCTGCTCCCTCGCAATCCTGATAGCAGGCTATCGCGCGGTCTCGACCGCTTGACCGCTCGCAGTCTCGCTCCCGAGTTGACAGTCTCGCTTGCGGGCTGGATGGCTCGCCCGCTTCCGATCGCGCTCCCGAGGGATCAGCCGTGAAGGTCATTGCCATAGCCGCCAGAAAGGGCGGGGTCGGAAAGACGACGCTTGCCATGCACCTGAGTGTGCTTGCCTCCGAACCGGACAAGCCGGCCCTGCTGCTCGACACAGACCCGCAGCGCTCGCTTGCGTGGTGGCACCGCTTGCGCGAAGCCGATGTGCCGAACCTCATTGAAGCTGACGCACGCGAGCTGCCAGAGTTGATAGACGCGGCGCGGCGCGAGGGGATTGCGCGGGTCATCATCGACACGCCGCCTCACGCGGAAGACAGCATTCTCGGCGCCATGCGGTGCGCCGATGTCGTGCTCGTCCCCACCCGGCCGGGGCCGCTGGATCTTGCCGCGGTGGCGGCAACCCTCGATCTCGCCGAGCGGGTCGGCAAGGCGCCGCTCGCCGTCATCAACCATTCGCCCCCGCGGACAGGCGTGGCCGAACCGGCGATCGTCACGGAAGCGCGAGCCGCCCTTGCGAGCATGGGTGCCGAGGTTGCCGAAACCGCTGTCGCCAACCGGGTGAGCATGTCGCACGCGATCCTGTCCGGCCTGACGGTCGGCGAGCACGAGCCGAGCGGGAAGGCTGCGGCTGAAGTCGGCGCGCTGTGGCGAGAGGTCCAGGCGCGGTTGAGTGCGACCGGGAAGGGAACACGATGACCAAGGCGCCCCGCCCCTCGCTAAACAGCCTGAGCGACCGCTTCGCCAGAAGGCCGGCTACGCCCTCGCCCATCGCCCCGGAGCCTGAGGCGTCCAGCACAGAGCCCGCACCGGCCCCGTCCAAGGCGAAGAAAGACAACCGCGTGCAGATCCTGACGCGCATCGACGCGCCGACGCGGAAGCGCCTCCGGCTGATCGCGCTCGAGCAGGATCGGACGGTGCAAGAGATCTGCGAGGAAGCGATACGAGACTTCGTGGCCCGCCATAGCAAGTAGGCGAGGGATCGGGCTGGCGTGCACGCTCGCAGGCTTGTTGGCTCGCTATCACTGCCGGGCCGTCGTGCCAGCCTTGAGCGAGTTTAGCGGCAAGCGGCTATAACTCGGCGCGCGGGCGGCCAGACCCTTTCACTCAGCATTGAGTAAAAGCCCCGGCCGTTGGTTCACCGGTTCGGGGGAACCATGCGTGGCGCAATCTCGCTCCCTTGCTATCAGGCAATCAAGACCGCTCGGGATCTTGCTGCGGAGGCATCTGCGCTGTAACTTGCGATAACCGTTCTTCTCGAAAGTTTCGAGCGGGCAGGGTCACAAGCGCCGTGAGGAAGTGAAGCCAAGGCTATGACGGCTATTCCGCTGATCGACGGCACAGACGGGGCGCGGTTGCTGGTGAAGCCGCCGACCGGCTCGCCCTGTAACGGCTGCGGCTACTGCTGCGCCGCGGAGCCGTGCGGGATCGCGCGTGAGTTCATCGGCGCCGGATTGGAGGGGCCCTGCCCGGCGCTCGAGCACGAGGGCGGGCGGTTCGTCTGCGGGATGATCGTTCGGCCGCTGGTCTACCTCGGCCGGGCTGCGGGCCTCGACGGGGCGGCAGATGCCGGGCCAGGGGAGGCGGATGCGATGATCGGCAGCCAGATCGCGGAAGCGCTCGGCGCGGGGAGGGGATGCGATGCCGAAGGTCCGTGAAGCCATGCCCCCGGTGTTCCTGCCCGAGCTGCCGCTAGAGTGGAGCGACGTCGCCTTGCAGGCCGCGCGCAATCTCGGCCTCGATGCGTCGCCCGCCTACCTGTCCCCCGAACACTGGCAACGGGTGCTCGCCAACGTCGAGACGCGGATGCGCCTGCGCGGGTTCGATGCGCCGGCCGGCTGGCGTGAAACGCTCGCGGAGCGGTTCGGACGCGATCGACAGGGGCGTGATACCGACGGCGACTTTCCGGCATGGCAGCCCGGCGGACCCGGCGACGATGAGGGCGGGTTCGATGGCTAGGAAAACTGACGCGGGGAGGAGTGGCCAACTTGGCCACTCATCAAATGTTAGCCTCGGCGCATCAAGTGGCAAAGCCTGCCATTTGAACGATGCAGACGCCAAGTTGGCGTTCGCACCTGAGGTTTTCCCCCGGTCGGGTGAGAACCTGCCCGCCGAAGCCGCCGCGATCGTCAGGGCCTATCAGCGGGCCAGCAAAGCCGATGCGACCGTGAAGGCGTACAAGAGCGATGCTGCCGTGTTCCAGGCGTGGTGCGCTCGCTACGGCTTCCGGTCCCTGCCGGCGAGTGCGGAGGCGGTGGCGGCCTTCCTCGTTGCAGAGGCAGAGGCGGGGCGCTCGGCCGCGACGATCGGCCGGCGCCGAGCTGCGATCCGGTACGCGCACAAGCTGGCGGGCCTGCCCGATCCCACCGACGACGAAGGCGTGAGGACCGCGGCCCAAGGCATCCGCCGGCGCGTCGGTGTGGCCCCGAAGCGGAAAGCTGCGGCAACCGCCGAGATCGTAGCGGCAATGCTGATGCGGATACCGGACACGCTGACCGGCAAGCGGGATCGGGCGTTGCTGGCGCTCGGCTTCGCGGGTGCGTTCCGGCGCTCCGAACTGGTCGCGCTCGACGTGGCGGACCTGACCGAACATGCCGACGGCCTGCGGGTGCGCGTGCGCCGCTCAAAGACCGATCAGGAAGGGCAGGGGGTCGAGAAGGCCATTCCGCATGGGCGGTTCATTCGGCCGGTCGCTCTGGTGCGGGAATGGCTCGATGCGGCCGGGATCTCCGAAGGGCCTGTCTTTCGGCCGGTGTCGCGATCGGGGCGGGTGCGGGCTGTCGCCAACTTGGCGACTCCTCCCCGCCTGACCACGCAGGCCGTTGCCGACGTCATCAAGCGCCACCTTGAAGCGGCCGGGCTCGATCCGACGCTGTTCGGGGCGCACTCGCTGCGGGCCGGCTTCATCACCACGGCAGCCGAGCGCGGGGCGGATCTCGCGCGCATCATGGACGTGTCGGGCCATCGCGATCCGCGCACCGTCGTCGGCTACATCAGGCGGGCGAACGCCTTTAAGGATCACGCGGGCGGCGGGTTCCTGTAGGAGCTACAGCACAAGCTCTCCGGCGGGCCATGCGCTGTGGCGCTCCAGGCTGGCCGCGAACACGGCGCTAAGCCGTCGGCGTTCTGCATCGACCGCGGGGCCGTCGATCGCCACGGGGCGGCACCGCGCGCCCCATCCTGGCGGCACAAAGTCGGGGTTGTGCAAGGCGTGGTCGGACGCCTCGGCAAAGAACGCCCGATCCCCACCGTCGATGTAGCTCTCGGCCGGCAGGCCCTCGGCAAGGATCACGTCGTGCGCGTCCAACTCAACGTGCCAGTACGTGACCGGGGCGGAGATGGTGCGGGCAATGCTGGTGCCGTTCTCAAGGCACATGATCGGCACGAGGCACCCGCCCTCGTTGTCGGCATCGGCTCCCACCAGCACGGGATGGCCGGGGGAAAGGTAGAGATCGCGAAGGGGCAAGCCGCCGCCGAACGCTCCCGCTGAGATCCTGACGGGCTGGGCCTCAACGGTGCGGTGCCCGATCCAGACGATAGGCCGACGGCCTCCTGATGCGGTCACGGCCACATCGCCCGGCGCCAGATCCTCGACCGCAACCGCTCCGCGTGTGGTCTCGATTAGCGTTCCAGAGACGAAGCAGACAGGATTTGGGTCGGCTATCGCGGTGAGTTCGACAGGGTTCGTCACGCCCGGAGCGGCGCTGCTACTGATGACGTTTTGACCGAAGAAACTATTGCTCGGGTTGCGCACGTTGTAATCGACGCCGCCGGCTGAAAACGATACGCCTCCGTCAAACAGGTAGCCGCGCTCTCGTTGAACGCCTACGTTTACACGTTCGCCGAAGCCCGCGAGTAGATTGTTGGCGCCGGCATAAGTCGTTGGCCCTGTGACGGGGTTGCCGTTGATCGTGCCGGTTATGTTGGTGATTTGTCGGGGATAAACGGTCGTATCTACGGTGAAGGTGACGGCCCCCTGGTAGGGATCAACGAAGTTCAGACCGGCATAATAGGCCATCGCGTGCACTCCGTTCCCCTCGCGCGAATGCAGCATGAAGCGCGACGGGGAGTCGATGACGGGAAAGCCACACCGGTAGGCGCAAGCTCGTTCAGGTAGTGGGTTCAGCGAGCGCGCAATAGGTCGCCCTTCAGTAGGCCGCGGAGGTAGATCCGGCCGCGCCGTTCCACGTCGGGCGCTAGCGGCCCGGCTGCGTAGATCGCCTCTTCCTCGGTCGTGCAGGCGGTAAAGGCGTTCTCGACCGCGAGTGCGCCGTCGGGCATCTGCTGGCGCTGCACAGCGAAGGACTGACGCACGCACGCGCCCCATGCGTGCTTGAGCCGGTCATAGTCAGGCCGGGTCTGCGCCTGGGCGGCTGGTGCGAGCATCAGGACAGCAAGGGTGAGGCAGGCGGGGCGGATCACGGCGCAGCTCCGGTTTGATTAACAACCAAGTTTTTCAAAGGTGCGGATTTCAAGCACGCTCTGCGAACGGGTCTATTTTAGACGGAAACAGATCGCCGCTCGGGCCGCTTGGTAGATATCGGATCGGAATGAGTTTAGACCGATATCATACACTTAGAGGCTGATATGGGGCAGGGTCTAGGGGATCGCCAGAGGCTGGCGTTGCGCGCGCTGCGGGTTCTGGAAATCGACCACGGGGCAGGGGCGTGGCACTCGCCTGCTGCTGTCCTGGCCGTGCTCGACAGGCTGGCGCCTCCGGAGCCGCACCCGGCCTTAGCTCACATTGAGCGCGCTGATCGGCTCCAACTCGAAGACGCGCGAGCTATGGTTGCCCGTGGCGTGCTGTCGTTCCGCGCGACCGTCTACGCGATAGAGGCCCGCATCGGCGAGCGGAAGCGCCGGGCGTTCTATGAGCGGCAGAGGGAGGCAGCCGAGCGGGCGCCGAACACCGTCCGCAGGAAGGCGCGAGCAGGGGAGGGTCTGAACCCCTCGCGGGTGTTTGCATCGCTTGAAGCGCGCGGGTTGGTGGAGCGCCGGAAGCATCGTGGACCGGGATCGGCGGTGCGGCTGTGGGCGCCTGTCAGATGACGAAAAATGACGAAATCCCATCGGGCGTGTCGGTAGAGCAAATCAGAGCTTTTCAGAGTGCCGAACCGCTGCGCGATGTGCGCAAATGTGAACATCTCTCGTAGCTCGCTGAGACCGGAAGAGCGGCGCTGATGCGGGCAATTGACAGGAAATGACAGGGCGGATGGACGCCCGGCGATGACAACAAATCACAGCATTTCACAGCGGGTCGGCACCCGTATTTACGGGCTCGATACGGGCCGGGCCGGCATTTCGCCACCAGTACGCGCGCCCGCGCGCGAGGGCCGCGCTTGAACGGAAATGAATGGGTTCGGGCTGGCCGTGCCCCTGCTATCAGGGCCGAAACAATGGTTTAGGGAGCAGTACGCGCGCGCACGCGCGAGGCGGTTCGTCCCTGATAATACAGGGCGGAAACAGGGGAATTGGGCCGGCGCCTGGCGTGCCGCATGAGGAGTTTCGCACCCAATACGCGCACGCGCGCGAGGGAACACGTCGCCCGCGCTGATAGTACAGCGGGAAACAGCGGTGGCCGTGGTTTTGTCGGGCCCTGAAGGGGTTTTCGGAGCAGTACGCGCCCGCGCGCGAGGCGGCTAGGCCAGACCACAAATGACAACATCGTCTGACGACAAATGACGACATCGGATGGTCGCATTTGGTAGCGGCCGCGGGCCACAAATGGCCACATCGGATGATGACATTTGATAACGTTGCACCCGCTGATAACAGCACCGAAACAGCGGCGGC
>NZ_JALJXF010000002.1 GCF_024169925.1 Methylorubrum extorquens | reverse complement strand
GGCCCGACAGGCCGGCGGAGAACACCAGCCGCCCGCCCCGCGCGGCAAGCGCGGTGAACGCTCCCGCACTCGCGGGCCGGTCCGGCCGGAAGCTCTCCCCGGTGATGGCGACCAGGCGTCCGCCCCTGGCGAGGCGGGAGAAGGCCGAGCGGAGGTGGTCGGCGGTCGCATCGCGATAGCGGCCCTCGACATGCGCCGCGACGGAGAACGGCGGGTTCATCAGCACCACGCTCGGCGCCACGTCTTCGGGCAGGCGATCGTGGATCTGCGCCGCGTCGAGCTGGGTGACGGAGCCTGCCGGGTAGAGCGCCCCGAGCAAGCCGGCCCGGGTCGCGGCCAGCTCATTGAGATGGACGCGTGCGCCGGCAAGCTCGGCGTGGACCGCGAGCAGGCCGGTGCCAGCCGACGGCTCCAGCAGTACCTCGCCCGGGCACAGGCCTGCGGCGAGCGCCGCCACGTAGCCGAGCGGCAGCGGGGTCGAAAATTGCTGGAAGGCCTCGCTCTCCTCGCTCCGCCGCGTGTGGGTCGGCAGCAGGCTGGCGATCCGGCCGAGCATCGCGAGGCGGGCGGCCGGGGTCGCCGCCTTGGCGCGGATCGCCGGCCAGAACCGGCGCAGGAACACCACCTGGGCGACCTCGCCGGCCTCGTAGGCGTCCTTCCACAGCCACAAGCCCTCGGAGTCGCTGCCGCCGCAGGCCGTCTCCATGGCCTCCCGCAGAACGTCCGTTCCGATGGCCCGGCCCTGCGCCAGGATCTCGGCGAGGCGCGTGCCGGCCTGAAGGATCGCGGCCGGTGCTGGAATGGGGGTGAGGGCAGTGCTGGCGAAGTGGTTCCGGCTGATCGAGACGTTCACGGGGCGGCCTCCTGTAGGGCTCACGCCGGTCCGCAAGGCTCTCTCTCTCGCGCTCGCGCCGGCTCGATCTCCGGCTTCCTTCCTCTGCCTTTTAATCCCCGCTCAAATATACTTCAGAGGGTGTTCAAGACCTAATCGGCCATGCCCGCACCTCAGGAAAGGTAGTGAAACTTTCAGATGATTGACTCGATGAAGAAATCTTCTCATGCATGCGCTCGAAAGAAGTCGCCGAGGGATAATTCGGTTGAGCCGGCCGCAAGCGAGCGAAAACGACGAGATCGTGCGGTGCACGGTTCAGATCGTGAAGGGGTACGTCGCCGGCAACAGGTTACCGCCGGAGGCGCTTGCCGCACTCATCACGACGGTGTCCAGGGCGCTCCGGTCCGCGCCCGACGACGAGATCGAGCCGGTCGTGCCGCAAGATGTCTTGCCGCAAGATGCTTTCGTTGGGTCGGACCGCCCCCGCATGCAGGCCGCAGCGCGCGCCCTCACGCGCAAGGAGATTGCGGACTCGATCCACGAGACGTTCCTGGTCTGCTTCGAGGACAACAAGCCCTATCGCATGCTCAGCAGGCATCTGCGTCTCTTCGGCCTGACGCCGGATGCCTACCGCGCGAAGTGGGGCCTGCCGGACGACTACCCGATGATGCCGGCATTCGACATGAAGCATCGCGCCGAACTCGCTCGGCAGAGGAAGCTCGGGAAGTACGATCGCAGCACGGCCAAGCCGCGAAAGGCCTACGTCCTCAAAGCCAAAGCCAAGGCGACGGTGCAGCACGACGGGACCCCGGCCAAGCCGAAGGCGTCCAGCTCGGATCGCATCCGAGGCGAGCGGCCCCGGCCGGAGCGTCCTCTCTCGCTCCACGACCGCAGCGCAGCCAAACCCGACACGAAGAACCCCGAGCCCTTCGGCTCGGGGGAATGGCACCGGCGCGCGGCGCCGGCGCAGGTCGCGAGCGCCGTCTGACGCCCAGCGCTCACTCGGCGGCGATGGCGTATGCCCGGTCCTCCGGATCGCTGCCGATTCCGTCGTCTCCGGCCAGGAACTCCGGGAGCGCATCGACCGCCCCGGCCTCGATCTCCTCGCCGACGGCGGCGTCCGCCTCCGGCAGGGCGGGTCGGTCCTCGCCCACCGCATCCGCATTGAGGCCGGGCGTGCGCAGAAGCTCGGGCAGCCAGCCGCTCTCGGCCATCAGGCGCTCGGCCTCGCGCGCCATGTCGCCCTTCCTCAGGCTGTCGAGGAGGCGCGCGGTGTCCTCGCCCTTCGCCTCCCGCACCGCCGCCAGGATCTTCCCCTTGGTCACGCGGCTGAAGTAGTTGGCCGCCGTCGGCGTCCAGTCGCGGGTCATGTCGAGCCCGACGAGCTGGGCCAGGCGGTCGGCGTGCGGCAATGCCTCGGGCCGCCGATCGTGGGGCGTGTGCATCGCGTTGACGCTCAAGCCCGCGCAGAGCGCGAACAGCTCGGTGCGCTGCTCCGGATCCAGGCCGACCAGGAAATCCCAGATCGCGCCGTGGTCGGCCGGCAGGCGCTTGGCCCACGCCTCGCGCTTCGCATCGAGGGCGGTCGCCGGCCGGTAGGCGCCGAGGCCCTGGACGGTGTGATCGACCCGGCTCGACGTGGTCGACACCTCGAGGCAGGTGCCGGTGCGGTAGCCGTTGACGATGACGCGGATCACCATGGCGTGGACCACGGCGATGAAGGCGGCCTCCGGATCGTCGGCCAGCGCCTCGCGCAGGGCGATGGTGCGATAGCTGGTCAGCTCGCTCCGGTGCTGCTCGGAGAGCGGGCGGTCGGCTTCCTCCGGCTCTGCCACCGGGCCGGCTGCGGTCGAGCTGCCGCCGATGGTGATGATCGTCCGCATCACCGCCGGGGCTGACGCGACACCTTCGCCCCCGCCCACGGACGGCGCAGCCGGATCACGGGCCGCCTCCGGACCCGCCGCGCCAGCAACCCCGGTCTCGTCGGCGCCCGGTTCCTCCGCTGGCTCATCCTGCGGCCGGACGTAGCCACGCCGCACCGTCGGCTGGCCCTGGTAGTCGAGCGTGACGAAGGCGCCGCCGATCGCGATGTCGGCCGGGTCGTAGATCTCGGCGCGCGCCTCGAACGCGGCGATCTCATCCTCCAGCGCCGCCATCCGATCCGCAGCCTCGGCGGGCCACTCCTCGTCGCTGTAGCCGTAGTCGCTGTCGAGTTGTTCGCGCTCCTCCAACGCAGCCTCGAACGCCTCCTGCTCGGCCTCGCTCAGCTCGGAGCGGGTCGGCAGGTTGCGCAGGCCGTAGGTGCGCCCCGTCATCAGCGACAGCGACACCTCGATCCACTTCCAGCCCTCCGCGGCCACGCGCGCGCTGAACTCGGCCAGCTTCGCCTCGGCCAACCGGTTGAGCAGGGCCTCATCCTCGAACCACCCGTCGCCGCGCTCCGCGAACAGGTCGCGCAGGACCGTGCCGCCCGCCGCCACGTAGGCCTCCTCGCCGACGTAGCGGGCGCGGGCATCGCCCACGCTCACCGTGCGGTCGGTCAGGGCTTGCCGGATCCCCCAGTTGCTCAAGCTGCCACGCTTGCTCAACGCCTCCCAGACCCGAACCTGCCGCTCGGCATCCTCGGTGACGGAGAACGCCATCAGGCATTCCAGCGTCATCTCGCCGGCACCGTAGGCGTCGAGCAGCACCGGGCTGATCGCGGCAAGCCGCAGCCGCTGGCCGACGATCTTCTCCGAGACGAAGAACCGGGCCGCAATGTCAGCGGTCGGCATGCCGGCGTCGGCGAGCGTCTTGAAGGCTCGGAACTGGTCGAGCGGGTGCAGGGCCTCGCGGTGGGCGTTCTCGGCCAGCGAGTCCTCCTCGGCGCTGATCGCGCTGTCGGGGGCGCGCACCAGGCACGGGACCTTGACGCCCTTGGCCATGCGGCGGGTCTTCACGAGGTGCTCCAGCGCCCGGAAGCGCCGGCCGCCGGCGGGCACCTCGTAGCGGCCGGTCTCCTGACCGGCCTCGTCGAGGATCGGGCGCACGTTCAGGTTCTGCATCAGGCCGCGATGGGCGATGTCCTCGGCCAGGTCCTCGATGCTCTGCCCGTTGGCGATCCGGCGCACGTTCGCCTGGCTCAAGACGAGCTTGTCGAACGGGATCGCGGTCGGCTCGCTCAGCGTGATCTTGGCGGCGGCCTTCGTGGTGGTCTTCGCGCTGGTCATGGTCCGTCATCCCTGGCTCGGGCGGCCGGCTCTCTGTCCGACCTAAAAACCCTCACGAAGGCGAAGCCCCCCTCTGACTCTCGGAAGGGGGCCTCGGGACGGGAGCGGGAAAGGATCAGGCAGCGGCCTGCCAGGCGTCGGCGTCCTCGACCAGGGTCAGCGGCGGCACGGCGGCAGCCTCAGCCTTCTCGAGCCGCGCCAGGATGTCGGGTAGGGTCTCGCCGGCGTCATTGCAGTTTCTCAGCGCCGCCAGGGTGATGACCGGGTCGCCGCCCTCGTCGGCCGCTTCCTCCACCGGGCTCGCCATGCCCGGCTTCCAGTGCTTCACGCCCGCCTCGAACACGCCGGGCCGTGCGATCCAGGCTCGGTGGTAGGACAGCCCGTACTCCCGACAGAACGCGTCGAGGCTCGGGGTCAGCCCGAAATTCTGTTCGCCCTCGAAGGTCACGCTCGTGCCGTCGGCGATGGCGTCGCGCACGAGGCTTTCGGCCTCGGCGAAGTACGCCTCTGCCGCCTCGACCAGCGCTGCGACGGCATCCCGGCCCCGTAGGGGGCCGCCAATGGTCACGGTGGTCATCACGATCTCGCCCATGGTGCTCGCTCCTTCGTCGCGGATCCGCTGGAAGCCGGCGATCCTGCACGGGCGAAGGGGCCTCCTCTCGCTGTGAGGGGCCGGGCGCCTGATCTGGCGAAGGTCTGTGCGATGCGCTATATTCGCCCCTGGAGTGGGAGGGCAGGTTTCCCCGCCCCCCCGTTTCGCTTAGATGATGAATCGGACCCGGAGACGCAGCGTCCAACTGCTCCGGGTCCTTTTCATATCAAGCGTAATGCTCAGTGGCAGAAACCACATCGGCATTACTCCATTGCAAGCGGGGCCTCCGCCGAGGCCGGGGCGGCCGATCCTCCCCGGCAGGGCCGGCTGGCACGGCCCGTCTGCTTTCGCCTGCAATACCGTGCGCCTTAGAGCCCGTCCGATAACGTCCGGCAGGGGTTGAGTGGCCGGAATGGCGGTGATTCCAGAAGGGTGCTGAAGCCTCATCTGGACGTGCCATGTGGACCCCGACCCCTCGCCGGCAGCATAACCGTGCGCGCCTTCGATACGAAACCGACCTGACGGATACGGAATGGGCGGTGATCGCGCCCATGATGCCAGAGCCCGCCTCGCGTGGTCGTCCGCCTGTCTGGACGATGCGGGAGGTCCTGAACGCGATCTTCTACGTGCTGCGCGGCGGCATCGCATGGCGGTTGATCCCAAAGGATCTCCCTCCGCGCAGCACGACGTTCGGCTACTTCAGCCGCTGGCGGGACGAGGGATTGTTCGGGCGGATCAACCACGCCCTGGTCATGGCCGACCGGGAGCGGGCCGGTCGCGAGGCCTCGCCGACGGCGGCCGTGCTCGACAGCCAGAGCGTGAAGACCACCGAGAGCGGCGGCCCGCGCGGCTACGACGCTGGAAAGAAGGTCAAGGGCCGCAAGCGTCAGGCCCTGGTCGACACGGACGGGCGCGCCCTCGTGCTCGATCCGCAGACCGCCGACATTCAGGATCGCGATGGGGCTGGACCGGTGCTGCGCCTGTCGCGGCGGACCTTCCCGTTCATCGTCAGAGCTTTCGCCGATGCAGGCTATGCCGGCGACAGACCCGCGACCGCCACCGTCATCACCATCGACATCGTGCGCAAACCGAAGGATCAGGTCGGCTTCGCCGTGCATCCACGCCGATGGGTGGTGGAACGCTTCTTCGGATGGATCAGCCGCAACCGACGCCTCTGGAAGGACCCGGAAGCGACCCTCGCCTCGGCCCAGGCCTTCCTCTACGCCGCCGCCGTCATGATCCTCGTCCGAAGGCTCGGGCGAGCATCATGACTTATCGGACGGACTCTAACTTGCGACACTTGTCTCAAGCTCGAATGCGACATTTGTTGCAAAGTAAACCGCTGACATGCCGCTGGATAGTTTGAAGGAGCCTTTTCTTGTCGAATTTGTTGCCGCAATTCGATCCTTGGCGGTCTCTGCAAAGCCATGTGAGCCAGAGCATGGTGATGCCAAGCGTGACCATGGCGAGGTAGTTGGCGGCCCGTTTCTCGTAGCGGGTGGCGATGCGGCGATGCTGCTTGAGCCAGCCGCGTGAACCCGCGCCAAGCCCGCGACTTCGCACGGGCCATGGGGGTAATCGGAAAGACCGACCGCGTGGACGCGCGCATGCTCGCCGAGCTGGGTGCCCGGCTGCGACCGGCACCCACGCAGCCGGTAACGGCGGCGCGTCGCGTGCTCCAGGCCCAGGCGACGCGCCGCCGTCAGCTTGTCGAGATCCGCAAGCAGGAGGCCACGCGGCTCCAGCAGACTACAGACAAGCAGGCCCGTGCCGACATCACCAGCCTGATCGCTCTTCTCGACCGGCGCATCGCCAAGGTCGAGGCGCTGATGGCCGCCTTGGTCGACGCCGATCCCGAGACACAGGCCATCGGCCGCCGGCTCCAGACTGCGCCGGGCGTCGGCCCTATCGTCGCCGCGACACTGATTGCCGAGATGCCGGAACTCGGGCAACTCGACCGACGCCGCATCGCAGCCTTGGCCGGCTTGGCGCCGATCGCCCGTGACAGCGGCAAGCGCGTCGGCCCGCGTAACATCGGCGGAGGGCGGCCGGTCGTGCGAACGATCCTCTATCTCGCGGCGCTCCAGGCTTCGCGCCGCTCCGCCGTCTTCCGCACGTTCCGCGAGCGTCTGGCCTTGGCCGGCAAGCCGACCAAGGCGGCCCTGATCGCGACTGCGCGCAAGCTCCTCATCACGCTCAACGCCATGCTCGCCACCGGCACCGATTACGATCCCGCCACCGTTGCGTGATTACAGTTGCCGGGAAACCCGGCGCGGTTCAATCGACGATTGGCATCGCGACCTGCGTGGGCGATCGGGAGATCGTTCGCGCTTCAGCCGCGATGGAGGTGATCCGACCTGACCGATAGCCGATCGGCGATGTTGATCGGCCAACAGCGTTCGAATTCCTGCGCCCGGTAGAAGGCGATCGCATCGACAACTTTCGCCCGGCGCGGCCAATCTGGCGAATCGGGGTCAAGAGTCACAGACCCTCAGATAACGCAACGCCTTGGCTTGGTTTCGATTCTATGAACTGCACACGTCATCGTCCGTTTGCCAAGTCGCCGCGCGTCGGCAGGATCAATCGATGGGGCACCCAGTCGTAGGGCTGCACGTACTCTCCGCGGGCGAGCTTCACGGCATCGTTCACCGCCTGGGCCCCCTGCATCGGCGCATCCTGAAGGACGCTGACCAACAATTCGCCGCTCTTCACGGCCGCAATCCCGTCCGAGGTTCCGTCGACGCCGCCGACCAAGACCTTGCCCGACAGGCCGGCCGCTTTGAGGGCGGCCACCGCACCGAGCGCCATCTCGTCGTTGTTGGCGGCGATGGCGTCAGGCTTCAGGCCGCTGCGCAGCCATGCCGTCACCTGATCCTGCGCCCGCCGCCGGCTCCAATCGGCGCTCGCCTCCGCCAGGAGCTTCAGCCCCGGCCGTTGCCCGAGGATCTCCTTCATGCCGGCGGTGCGCTCCTGGGCGGCGTTGTCGCTGTCCTTGCCGCGCAGTATGGCCACGTTGCCGCGATCCCCGAGACCCTGCGCGAGCAATCGCATCTGAACCCGACCTGCGACGAGGTGGTTCGCGCTGACGATCGCCATCCTATGGGCCACCGGACCGCTCGGGCGCTTGTTCACGAACACCACCGGAATCCCGGCCGCCGCGGCCATCTCGGTGATCGTCCTGGCGCTGGCGTCGTCGACGGGATTGACGATCAGGGCTGTCGGCTTCGCGTCGAGGGCGGCCCGACCCTGGACCACTTGGGTTCCCCCGTTACCGGCCGCCTGCGCCACATCGACCGAGGCGGAGAACTTGGAGGTGGCCGTGTTGAGGACGGAGGCCTGCAGGCTGTCGAGCAAGGGATCGCCCACCTCCGACATCAAGAGGGTGAATTTCGTTTCGGCGGCGGCCGGTGCGGCGAGAGCGATCAGCAGCAGGGCGGCGGGCAGGGATCTGGTGAGTTGCTTCATGGCAAGCCTCGGTGGAAGCGCGGACGTCAGGCGGCACGGACGGTGTCGAGGAACGACTGCACCTGTCGGCGCAGCAGATCGGATTGCTGGGCGAGTTCGCCCGAGGCACTCAGAACCTGCGCGGCGCCGGTCCCGGTTTCCTCGACGTTGCTCGCCACGCCGGAGATGTTGGCGGTCACCTCGCCGGTGCCGCTCGAGGCCTGGGCAATGGCCTGAACGATCTCGCGCGTCGCCGCCCCCTGCTCCTCGATGGCCGACGCGATGGCGGTCGCCGTCTCGTTGATCGAGCGGATCGAGGCGGAGATGCCATCGATGGCCGTGGCGGTCCGTCCCGTCGAGGACTGGATCGCCTCGATTTTGGCCGTGATCTCGCTGGCCGAACGGGAGGTTTGGTTGGCGAGTTCCTTGACCTCCGTGGCCACGACCGCGAAGCCGCGGCCGGCTTCCCCGGCCCGCGCCGCTTCGATCGTGGCGTTGAGCGCCAGCAGGTTGGTCTGGCCCGCAAGGCCGGCGATGGTGTCGACGACGTCGCCGATGCTGGCGGCCACGCCCGTCAGCTCGCGCACCAGCGCAGTCATTCCCTCGGTCTCCCGAACGGCGGCCTGCGACATCGCCGAGGAGCGCTCGACCTGGACGCCGATCTCCGTCACCGAGGCATCGAGTTCCTCGGCAGCGCCCGCGATCGAATGGATGTTGACGGAGGCTTCCTCGGCCGCCGCGGAGACCGCCACGGCGCGCACCGAGGTGGCCTCGGCCGACACCGAGAGGTGGCGGGCGGTCGTCTGCATCTGAACGGCCGCCGAGGAGACGGCCGTGACGATCCCGCCGACCGACTGGTCGAATGCGTCCGCCAACTCGCGCATGGCGGTCCGGCGCTGCGCCTCCGCCCCGGCGCGCTGGGCGGCCACTTCGGCCTCGAGAGCCTTGTTGCGGATCATGTTGTCCTTGAAGACTTGAACCGCGGCTGCCATCAGGCCAATCTCGTCGGAGCGGCGCTGATCGGGGACCTCGACGCCGATGTCGTCATCCGCGAGCCGGCCCATCACGCCGGTCATGCGCCCGATCGGGTGGGAGATCGTCATCGTCAGAAGCCAGCCGGCCAGCGTGCAGAGCGTCAGCAGACAGGCCAAGGCCGAGACGATCCAGAAGCGGGCCGAGGCGCGGATCTCCTGGGCGGCGGCCGTGGCGATCTCGACCTCCTGTTGACGATAGGCCTGCACGGCCCGCACCGCGGTGTAGAAGTTGGCGGCCTCCGAGAGCATGTCACCCTGCAGCACAGCTGTTCCGGTCTCGTTCAGGCCGGCCCGGTCGAGGATGAGGATCTCCTCTTCGATCGCCAGGAAGTGCTGCCACGCGTTACGCAGGGTTTCGGCGAGCTGGGTCTCGCGCGCGCCCTCGATCAGGGTCGCGTAGTCGCCCCAGGCCTTCGAGAAGGCGACGCGGCCCTCCTCGGCTTCCCGCGCATAGGCGCTGCGCTGCGTCTCGTTCGGGCTGTAGTGCTGCAGCGCCGTCAGCGCACGGAGCTGCTGGCTGAGCCGGGCGAGGTCGCCCAGCAAGGTCACGGCCTCGACCTGACGGGCCAGCGCCGCGCCGATCGCCGAGACCTGATCGACCTTGAGGATCGCGAAGCCGCCGGTCAGGCCGGACAACACAACCAGGATCGCGAACGTACCGATGATTTTCGACTTGATGGATCGTAGATTGATCGAGCGAATTCTCTTGCTGATCGGCATGGCGGCGAACCTTTGAGGAGGACGGGTCCGAATGGAGTTTGATCGTGGAAGGGCGGGGCGTTTGCGTCGGCGCGGGCCGCATTGCTGCGCTGGCCCCATGCCTGTCCGGGTCAGAACGTGACGCCGCTCTTGACGCCGAAGACCAGGATGTCGTCCCGCCCGCCGACGCCGCCGGGACGGTTGATGAACTGGATGTTGGGCCGGACCACCACGTCGGGAGAGAGGGCGAGGCTGTAGAAGACCTCCAACGCGCGCTCGTATCCGGGGAGCGCGCGGACGCCACCATCGAGCAGGTTGGCCATCTGGACGCTCTGCGCCAGGGCCCGACTGGCATGTGACTGGCCGATGCCGACGCCGATCCAATCGAAGGGCCGCTCGGCCCAGAAGCCCTTGTAGACGAGGCCGATGGTCTCCTGCCTGTCGATGAGCGACGTCGAGGAGTTGGCCAGCGTGACGCGGACGAAGGCGGAGAGGTTGCGCAGCGGGTTGCCGGGATCGGGCCGGTAGAGTTCCTGCACGGCCACGCCGTAGAGACCGCTGCGGTCGCGGTTTGCGAGTGGCAGCCCGCCGGCCGACGCCAGGGGCAGGCCGTCGCGGTTGAGGAAGAGGTCGGGGCCGCCGCCGGTCTGGTACCACGCGCCGACCGTGTAGCTGCCGCGATAGGTGAAGGGCGGGAGCGTCGGGAAGGCGGCGGCCTCAACGATGGCCAGCGCACCGGCGGCACCGGTCGGGTCGAAGTTGAAGCCGTTCTCGAGGTCGCGCGGATTGACTTGGTAGACGCCGGCCATGAGGTAGCCGGTGTCGAGATTGCCGAGCCGCAGGCGGGCGGCATATTGCGAGACGGGCCAGTTGTACCAATAATTGCCGACAAGGTTGCCGGGCTGGTTTCCGCAGAACGTCAGGTTCTGGAACTCACAAGGAAAGCCGGCGAAGTCGGCGCTGACGGGCAGGCGGCCGAACTTGAGATCGACGAACTCGCCGAAGCGCTGGGTGTAGGAGAGCTGGGTTAGCCGCGGGAAGCGGCCGCGGCCGAAGATCTCCTCGGTCTGCTGGAGCACGTTAAGGTGCTGGTCCGCGGTGAGGCCGCGACCGAAGCGGTAGGTCAGGGCGAGGTTGAAGGTGCCGCCCGCGAGGCCGGCAAAGCGGTCCATGTCCACGGCGGCGCGCAGGGCGAGCTGTCCGGCGCCGCGCAGGGACTGGTAGGGGCCGCCCTGGATGTTGGTCGAGGTCTGGTAATCGAAGCTGCCGTCCGTGCGGATGCCGGCGCGGAAGAGGTCGTCGCGCAGGCCTCCGAAGTTGCCCAGCACGCCCCAGGTGGGCGCGGCGGCCTGCGTGTCGAGGCTGCCGGGCGGCGCCGGCCGGGACGAATCCGCCGTCGAGGGACGCGACGCGGTCGGGACGACGCCCGGAGATGCCTCCCCTCCCGCCGCGGGGGCGTGCCGGGATCGTGCGCGGGAACCATGCCCGGGCTCGGCCTGCGCGGCGCTCATCAGCGGCACGGCGGCGATTGACAGCGTGGCGAGAAGCCGTCTTTTTAGGGGCGACATAGACTTGAACACCCGCAGTTTGATTGGTGGATTCTCAGTAATAGCGCGATGAAAACGGAATTATTCCGCTCAATAAATTATATTTGCGAAGCATTGACCGTCTACTTCGCGCCGATCAACCCGCAGGCGGAAGGATTCGGAGCGAGGCGGCGCGGGGCAGGGCGCAGGTGACGGCCGAGACGAAGCGGAGGCTCTGGCCTCAACTTCTCCCGCTCGTGCGGCCGATCCCGCGGGTGTCGTTCTCTACCGGCTCCGCGCGCGAGCACGGCTCGCCCTGGAGGTACAGGGCGGTTCGCGAAACGTCCGCTCCCGACCTCATCCGCTGTGAGCGCGGCGGTGCAGCCGGCCTTTCGCGCGGGGCCATGCGTCGGGCGCCGCCCCTCACGGGACCGGGTGGGGCGCGCGCCCGACGGCGTTGAGGTTGAGGGCCTTGCGGGTGGCGGCGACGGCCTCGGTGGTGACCGGCGGCGCGGCGTTGCCCCAGCTGTTGCGGATGTAGGTCAGAGCCGCGGCGATCTGCTGGTCCGACAGGTTCCAGGCGAAGGACGGCATCGCCGCCCCCGTCGGATTCTCAGCCGTGATCGCGCCGCGTGCGCCCGCCAGCACGGTCCGGACGATGCCGGCGACCTCGTGCGACTGCACGGCGGTGTTGCCGGGGAAGCTCGGCGTCATGTGCCGGATTCCGGTTCCGTCGGAGGCGTGGCATGCCTTGCACTGAGCGTCGAAGACGCGCTTGCCCTGGGCCATGACCGGATCGGGGGCGGCGACGCGCCTCGCCTCGGTCGCGGGGCTCGGCGGCAGCGACTGGAGATAGTCGGCGACCGCGGCGAGATCGGCGTCGCTCAGATGCTGGGTCGAGTTCGTCACCGCCTCGGCCATCGGCCCCGAGGCGACCGCCATCCGGTTGCTGCCGATCTTGAGATACTGGACGATGTCGTCCTTCGACCAGTCGCCGATGCCGCCGGTCTTGCTCGTGGTGATGTCGGGGGCGTACCACGATTGCAGGACCTCGCCGTGATAGGCCTTGCTCGTCTTGTCGCCGCCGAGGACGTTCTTCGGCGTGTGGCAGGCGCCGCAATGGGCAAGCGCGTCGGAGAGATAGGCGCCGCGGTTCCAGGCGGCGGACCGGTCGGCCCTCGGCTGGAACCGCTTCTGCTCGAAGAACATCAGGTTCCACCCCATCAGCAGGGCGCGGATGTTGAAGGGAAACGGAAGCTGGTTGGTGACGACGGCGTTGCGGACCGGCGGCACGGTCTTCATGTAGAGCCACAGGTCGTGGACGTCGCGATCGGACATCTTGGTGTAGCTCGTGTACGGCATCGCCGGATACAGGTGCTGCCCCTCCTTCCCGAGCCCCTCGCGCAGGGCGCGGGTGAACTCCGCCTCGGTCCAGCGGCCGATGCCGGTCTCCGGGTCGGAGGTGATGTTGCTCGACAGCAGCGTGCCGAACGGGGTCTCCAGGGCGTAGCCGCCGGAGAACGGCTTCCCGCTCTTCGGATTGGTGTGGCAGGCCACGCAGTCGGCGGCCACCGCGATGTAGCGCCCGCGCTCGATGGCGGGGTCGGCCTCCGTCTTCGGCGCCTCCACCACCTTGGGCGCGTCGACGTCCTTCGTCTGGATCGGTGCCGGCTCGGACTGGGCCGAGGCGACGCTCCCGAGGGGAAGGCAGAGCGAGAGCGCTGCGGTGGCGAGGAGGGTGCGCAGGAGCAAGGTCACGGTCGTCACCTCAATTCGCCACCAGCGGACCGCGCTTGTCGAGATAAGTCTCGATGATCGCTTTCGCAGTCCAGAGGGTCAGGGCGCCGACCGTTCCGGTCGGGTTGTAGCCGGCGTTGTTGGGAAAGGACGACGCGCCGAGGACGAAGACGTTGTGAACGTCCCAGCTCTGCTGGAAACGGTTGAGCGCGCTGGTCTTCGGGTCGAGCCCCATCACCGCGCCGCCATTGGTGTGGTCGCTGGCGAGCTGGTAGGGCGAGGCGTGCTGGTTGGTCGCGTTCGTGCCGACGACGACCTTCGCTCCCATCTTCCGGCCGATCTCGACGCTCTTGTCCTCGATCAGCTTCGCCGAGCGGCGGTCGTTCTCGTTGTAGTCGTAGGTGAGCCGCAGGAGCGGGAGGCCGTGGATGTCCTTGTACTCGGGATCGAGGTCGAGATAGGCGTCCTTGTGCGCGAAGCTCGTGCCCTGGCCGAACAGGAACGTCCCGTTCTGGAAGCTGTGGGTGTACGCCTTCTTCCACGCGCTGCCCCACCGGGGCGTTCCGGGCGGGAGGAAGTCGGCATTGCCGATCGGGCGGGCGCCGCGGGAGACGACGAGGATGCCGGCGCCGCCGATGAAGCCCATCCCGGTATGGTCGAAGTTGTCGCCGTTGAAGTCATCGACCTGGGCCGAGAGGGCGCCGGCGCCGATGAACTGGTTCAGGTACTCGTTCTCGAAGAAGATGTTGGCGCCGGACACGGTCTGGAAGCTGTAGGCCCGGCCGACGACGCCCTCGCCGGTCGCGTGATCGTAGGGCTTGCCGATCTTCGAGAGCAGCATCAGCCGCACGTTCTGCATCTGGAAGGCGGAGAAGACGACGATGTCCGCCGGCTGCTCCCAGGTCCGGTTGTCCTTGTCGACGTAGGTCACGCCGGTGGCGGTGGTCCCGTCCGGGGCGAGGTTGGCGCGCAGCACCGTCGATTCGGTCAGCACGCTGAAGTTCTTGCGCTGCATCAGCGCCGGGACGACGCAGTTGTTGGGCGTCGATTTCGACCAGTTGCCGCAGCCGTAATACAGACAGTAGCCGCAATAGGTGCAGGGCCCCATCCGGACGCCGAGCGGGTTGGTGTAGGCCCCCGAGGTCTGGCCCGCCGGAACCATGAAGGGATGGTAGCCGAGGCTGGCCGAGGCCTCGGTGAACAGGTCGGTCAGGCGGGTCGTCTTGAGGGGGGGCAGCGGATACTCGTCCGAGCGCGCCCCCTCGAAGATGTTGCCGCCGGGGATCTTCTCGCCCTTGAGGTTGCCGGCCTTGCCGGACACGCCGGCGATCTTCTCGAACCGGTCGTAGAATGGTTCGAGGTCGTCGTAGGTGACGCCCCAATCCTGCACGATCAGGCCGTCGAGGAGCTGCTCGGCGCCGTAGCGCGCGACGGTCATGCTGTAGGGCTGGAAGTCGAACGGCAGGAAGCGCCACGCCATGCCGGCCCAGTGGGTGCCCGACCCGCCGACATTGTAGCCCCACTCGTTGAAGTTCCAGTCCCGCGCGGGCAGCGCCTTCTGGGTCGGGTCGTTGCGGAAGGTGATGGTCTCGATCGCCGGCGGCAGCAGCATCGCCCGCCGGGTGTCCCAGCGCAGTTCGTCCATATCGACGGAGGGCGGGAAATCGACGGCCGTCTCGACCCAGGGGCCGCGCTCGATGGCGACGACATTGAGGCCGGCCCGGGTCAGCTCCTCGGCCATGAGCGAGCCGCACCAGCCGAGACCGACGATCACGGCATCGGCTTTTGGACGAACATTGGTCATCGGACGACAGCTTTCGGAACGATCAAGGGGCAGAAATCAAAGGGACTTGTCGATCATGCTGACCGGAACGAAGTCGAGCTTCTTTCCCTTCAAGTCGATGACATCGCGGAAATCGTACTGTGCTCCGGGAAATCCGAGCATCCGCCAGCTGACGAGATCCTTGTTGCCGCCGTAGAGCGGGTCGGCGAGGAAGCCTTCGCGGACGTTCTGCAGGATCTGCTCGAACATCTCCTTCGCATCGACCTCGCCGAGGTCGAGCGTTCCGGCCTCCATCGCCGAGAGGACTTTGTCCTGCTCGTCCGGGGGCAGGCTCGCGTAGCCCTTGCCGTGGGCCGCGCGGCAGTGGCGATCGAGGGCGGCGAGGCCGAGCCGGTAGCGGTCGGCCGGGGCGAGAGGGGATTGGATGCCCTGCTCGGCGGTTCCCTTGACGAAGCGGCCGAGGCGGTACTGCGTCGCCGCCCGGCCGTAGGGGCCGGCGAGTTCACGATCGATGAAGCGGACGCAGCCCGCCTCCCGGCCGCCGACGCTCAGGTCGTCCGCCGGGATGATCCGGTCGGCCATGGCGCCCACGGCCTCGGCTTCCGCAGGCGTGAAGAACACGAAGCGCTCCGACCCGGAATCGGGCAGCGGCGGAACGTTCGCCTGACCGGGCTCCCAGGGCATCTCGCCGCTGAGTTCCGCAGCCTGCGCGGTGGAGGCGTTGCCGGCAAGGGCCGCCATCGAGGCGAGTATCTGCCTTCTGTTCATATTCCCCCCGGCGCCGACACTTCGATCGACATGCGCTTGGTTTTGAGATCGTGACGCGCGACTGCCTATCGGCCGGCACCGCGGTGCGGCCCCATGCGAGCGACAAGTCGGGTCGCCACACAATTCTTGCGGACATGCGTGCGTGCAGCATTGGCAGCACGCTCGATGACTATCGAAATCTCACGCCGCGCTCGAATTGCTGATCTCTCGTTGAATTAGCATATCTATAAATCAAGCTTGCGCGGCGGTCTCTTTCCGAAACGGACACGGTGTCTCTCCGCGCCGGCAGAAATCCGAGGTCGGCGCATCGCTTCCCCCTCCCGCCCGGCAAGACAGCCTGGCCCTGTCGGCGAGAGACCGGCGCGGCGCCGGGCCGTTGACGGTCGAAGCGCCCTTGCGCGCGGCCCTTGAGCGCGGCGGCCGGTCACCTGCGGGCCTCGGGTGCCGCGCCTGCGAAGAGGATAGCCATGATCCGCGTCACGCGCCTGCATCACACGGCGATCGCCGCCCACGACCTCGACGCGATGCGACGCTTCTATACCGAGGTGATCGGCCTCGACGCGCATCCGACAAAGACCAACTGGCTGCGGGCCGGGAACGGCTTCGTCGTGCACCTGATGCCGTCGCCCGACGCGCCCGCCTCGGGCCGGATCGAGCAGCACTTCGCGCTGGAGGTCGAGAGCCTGCGCGAGACCGCGGCGGCGCTGCTGCGCCAGGGCGTGACGCCGTACATGGCAAGCCTCGAATACGAGACCCACGCCGTGACCGATGCCGGCGACCCGCTCGATTTCGGGATCGGCACGCTCTTCGTGGCCGATCCGGAGGGCAACACGATCGAGTTCGTCGAGCCGGATACGGGCATCTTCGCCGAAGTCCCGCTCGAAGCGCAGGATACGTAGCGGCCCGCCGCGCTCGTCCTCATCCGGACTCTCGCCGAGGACGCAAGAGTCCCTTGCCCCCGCGGCCAGCCACTATCGATTGTGCCTCCCGTTTGCCTCCCTATGCTGCCGCCGCATTTCACCCGTCGATCCGCGCTTGCCGTGCTTGCCGCCAGCGGAGTTCTGCCCCCCATGTCGATGACCACCGCACAGGCGGCGCGTGCCGCCTCCGCGCCGACGCCTGTCCTCACGCTCGCGGCGCAGTCCCGCTGGCTGTGCAACGGCGTCGCCGCCGCCCCGGACGGCACCCTGTTCCTCGGCCTGCCGCGCTTCCCCGACCACAGAGAGACCCCCTCGCTCGTCAGGGTCGAACAGGACGGGGCGCTGTCGCCGTTCCCCGGTGGCGCGTGGAACGCGTGGAGCCAGGGCGGCGACGGGCAATCGGCCTTCGTCATGGTGAACGCCGTCCACGTCTTCAACGACGGGACGCTGTGGGTCGTCGATCAGGGGGCCGTGGGCGAGCGTGCCGTGCCGGGCGGGCAGAAGATCGTCCGCCTCGATCCGCGCACCGGGACCGTGCTCGCGGTGCTCCGCTTCGGCGACGACATCCTGCCGGCCGGCGCGACGATGAACGACCTGCGCCTGCACGACCACATGCTCTACGTCACCGATTCCGGGCTCGGCGGCATCATCGTCCACGATCTGGCGGCGAACCGGACCCTGCGCCGCCTCTCCGGCCACCCGCTTCTGCGCAAGCCCGAGGGCGCGGCGCAGAAGGGGCAGGGCGGCCGCATCCTGGCCGATGCCGACGGCCGCCGGCCCGCGGTCGCCAGCGACATGATCGAACTCGATGCCGACGGGGCCTGGCTCTACTGGGCGACGCCGACCGGGCCGGTCCGCCGGATCGCGACGGCCCTGCTCACCGACGAGAGCCTGACCGATGCCGACCTCGCGTCGGCGATCCAGACCATCGCCGAGATCCCGACCATCGGCGGCACGGCGATGGACACGCTGGGCAACCTCTACCTGTCCGACGCCGAGAACCGCCGGATCGCCGTGCTGACGCCGCAGGGGCGGATGCTGACGCTGGTGCAGGACGACCGGCTGGCCTCGCCCGACGCCATCTGCATCGACGGGCAGCGCCGCCTGCTGGTCCCCGCCTCCCAGCTCGAGAACCTCGCCTCCGGCACCGGGGGCGACGACCGCACGCGGGCGCCCTGGCAGGTCCTCGCCCTGCAACTACCGCGGGAGCTGGCCGGCATCCGCCTCGGCGACGCGGTAACCGGCCGTTCGCCGCCGCGGGGCCTGTCCAACATCCACGGCATCGAGCACGTCGCGATGACGGTGCCGGACATGGAGGCGGCGATCCGCTTCCTCGAGGAGGCGTTCGGCGCGACGGTGCTCTACCGCCACCTCAAGCTGACGGACGCGCCGCTCACGGCCGCCGATGTCGGCCGGATCAACGGCCTGCCGGAGACCGCGACCATGCGCGGCGCCTGCCAGATGCGCCTCGGCGACGGGGCCAACATCGAGCTGTTCCAGCTCACGGGGATCGCCCGCACCGAGGCGGCGGGGATCAACGATATCGGGCTCAACCACTTCAGCATGTTCGTGGACGACATCGCCCTGGCGACGGAGCGGTTCGCGGCCGCGGGCGGGACGCTGCTCGAAGGCCCCAATGACCTCGGTCTCAGCGAGACCGGGGCGGGCAACCAGCTGTGGTTCGGCCGGATGCCGTGGGGCACCTGGGTCGAGTTCATGACCTTCCGCTCGCCGCTCCGCTACGATGCCGGCGCGACCCAGGAGCGCCGATTTCCGGCCCGCGGCTGATCCGGGTTCAGGTGCCGGCCGCCGCCGGCACCGACCGGCGCGAGATCGCACCGAGGGAGGCGGTGAGGTCGCGCGCGACCTTCCGGTCTCCCGGCACCCGGCGCCGGCTCAGGTCCGCCAGCAGCGCGTCGCGCGTGGAGAGAACCTCCAGGATCAGCGCGTCATGCTCGACCTCGAACCGCGCCTCCGTGGTGGAGAGGCTGATCCCCAGGAGGTCGCCCGGACCGGGGCCGGCCTGGAGCGTGAAGGCAATGCAGCAGCGGCCCTGGACCAGTTCGGAATGCTCGACCGCGTAGCCGCGCAGGCGGACCTCGGCGAGGTTGCGCAGGAGGGCGCCGGAATCGGTGATCGTGTTCCCGGTGAAGCGCCGGAGTTCGCCCCGCCCGTAGAGGGCGCGGATCTCCCCGTCGTCGAACCGGGCGAGCAGGGCCTTGCCCATGGCGGTGGCGTGGGCGGGCAGCCGCTTACCGACCCGCGAGACCGCGAGCACGGAGTAGCGCCCCTCCTCGCGCATCACGTAGAGCACGTCCTCGCCCTCGATCGTCGCCACGCTCGCGGTCTCACCGGTCCGCTGCGCCAGGGCGCGCAGGGCGGAGCGGACGCTCTCCTCGAACGGGACGTTGCTCTGGTAGGCGCCGCCGATCTCCGCCGCGGCCGAGCCGAGACGGTAGTGCAGGCTCCCCGAAATCCCGGGCGCGGCCTCCTCGACGACGAAGCCGCGGGTGCCGAGGGTCTTGAGGGTGCGGTAGAGCAGCGAGCGCGAATAGGTCGTCCGCTCGATCAGCGCCGCCAGCGTCATCGGGCCGTCCGCCCGCGCGAGGGCGAGCAGGAGGTCGGCGGCGCAGGCGGCGGCCGGGGCGCTATACTTGAGCTTCTCGTCGGACTGCATCGGCAACTCCCCGTCGTCGAGGATCGACCTCGCCGAGACGGCGCCTCACGTCAACGCCTTGGCCGCCCGGATCGCCTGCCGCCCGCCCTGGGCGATGAAGGCGGAATCGGAGCCGATCCCGACGAAGGCGAAGCCCATCTGGACGTAGCGCGCGGCGCTGGCCGCGTCGCCCGCGAGCACGCCGGCGCCGATGCCGGCACTGCGGCAGGCGGAGACCACGCGGCGCAGGGCGGCGGCGAAGTCGGGCGCGTCGAGGGAGGGCGTGGTGCCGAGGGCTGCGGCGAGGTCGCGCGGCCCGACGAAGAGGACATCGACGCCGGGCGTGCGGGCGATGCGCTCCACGTCCGACAGGGCCGGCTGCGTCTCGATCTGCACGATCGCCACCACGGCGTCGTTGGCACGGCCGAGATAGTCGGGATCGAGGCCGAAGGCGGCGGCGGAGTGGTAGGTCGCGACGCCGCGGTCGCCCTGCGGCGGGTAGCGCAGGTGGCTGACGAATGCCGCCGCCTCCTCGGCGCTGTCGAGCCGGGGCGCCATCACCGCCTCGACGCCGAGGTCGAGCACGCGGCCGCAGCGGATGCGCGTCGGCGTCTCGACGCGCACCGCCGTGCCGACGCCGTGGCGTTTGGCGACGGCGATCTGGCCGATCAGGTCGCGCTCGTTGCCCGCCCCGTGTTCGAGGTCGAACAGCAGCCAGTCGAAGCCCGCCAGCGCGCAGACCTCCGCCGCGACCGTCGAACCGAGGCCGACGAAGGTGCCGTAGGTCGTGCCCGATCGGACCAGTTCCCCGAACGGCATCGGCTTGGTGCCCACCATCTTCCGCGTCTCCATTAATTCATATCTGAACTGCGTGTTTTCGATATGAAGCACCCTGACATCGAGAATGCAATATCGATCCGCCAACGAATCAGGGGTTGTACTGTTGATCCGGTTGTTTTAGCAGTCTTACTCAGAAACGCTAGTTCAAATATGAACAGCCAGTCACTCCGTCGAACGGAGTGCGGGAGGAGACATGACACCGGAGCATCTGTGCGAACGGGACGTTGAGGCCGTCGTCGCGACGACGCCCGAGAGCGTGTTTCTGCTCTCGGGCCATCTCACGTGGCTGGGCGAGCGGATGCGCGGCTGGATGGGCGGCCCCGCGGGCGACGCCGCCTTCCAGGCCGGATACGCCGTCCTCACCCGGGACGGTCGCGTCGGGCTGGCGGCGCGTGCGGTCACCCGGATGGCGGCCGAGGCGGCGGCGCCGGACAGCCTCGTGCTGTACGGCCGGGCCTGCCCGGCCGCCGACGCCGACGCCGCGCTGTCCCTGTTGCTGGCCGAGATGGGCCTCGCCGGCCGCACCATCGGTGTGGAATGGGACGGGGCCGGCCGCGGCCTCGCCCGAAGCCTGGAGCCGGTGGCGACCCGGGACGCCTCGCTCTGGCTGCGCAGCCTGCGCGCGGTGAAGACCGAAGCGGCGCTCCGGACGATGCGGGAGGCCGCGACCGCCACCGAGGCGGCGATGGAAGCCGTCTTCGCCGCCTGGACCGCCGACGCCGATCCGCGGGCGCTGCGGACCGTGTTCCGCGTCGCCCTGGCGGAGCGGGACTGCGACTTCGACCACCTGGTCTTCGGAGCGCCCGGCGGCGGCGTGTGCGACGCCGCGAGGCCGCCGGAACCCGTCACGGCCCTCTTCTTCGATGCCGGTGCCCGCTGTGGCCGCTACTACTCGGATACCGGCACGACGCTGACGCGGGCCGGCTTCACGGCCGCCGACCGCGAGCGTCACGCCGGCGCGCTCGCCGCGCTGGCGGCGGCCGAGCGCGCCCTGCGGCCGGGCCGGCCCGCTTCCTCGGCCTGGGCGGCGATGCAGGACGAGGCGCGGCGGATCCCGGGCCTCGTCGCGCAGGGGCACGGCCTCGGCCTCGGCATCCGCGAATGGCCGCTGCTCGGGCCGCCGAGCGACGCCGTGCTGAGCGACGGCCTCGGCACCTACCCGGTCGATGCCGTGCTCGCCCCCGGCATGGTGGTGAACCTCGAAGCCGGCGGGCACTTCGCCGACGGCACCTCCGTGCAGGTCGAGAAGAGCTTCGTCGTCGGCGCCGACGCCGCCGTCCCGCTGGCCGCGCAGCCGCGCGACGCCCCGATCCGCCTCCCGGCCTGATCCCCCATCCGAACCGATCCCCACCCAGAGGAAAGGCAATCCGCCCATGACCCGACAGAAGACCATCCGGCTGACGACCGCCCAGGCGATCCTGCGCTACTTCGCGGCCCAGCACACCCGGCGCGACGGACGCGAACGGCCGCTCATCGGCGGCGTGTTCGGCATCTTCGGCCACGGCAACGCCAGCGGCTTCGGCCACGCCCTCGCGACCGGCGCGGGCGGGCTGACCTACCATCAGGGCAAGAGCGAGCAGGCGATGGTCCATGCGGCGATCGGCTATGCCCGCGCCCACAACCTCGCCTCGACCCTGGCGGTGACGGCCTCGATCGGGCCGGCCGCCACCAACCTCGTCACCGGCGCCGGCACCGCCACGCTCAACCGCGTGCCCGTGCTGCTCCTGCCGGGCGACGTCTTCGCCAGCCGCCGTCAGGGCCCGATCCTGCAGGGGCTGGAGATGGCGGGCAGCTACGACATGACCGTCAACGACACCCTGCGCCCGGTCAGCCGCTTCTTCGACCGGATCACGCGGCCCGAGCAGATCATCCATTCCCTGCCGCACGCCACCGCCGCGCTGCTCGACCACGGCCAGGCCGGCGCCGTGACCGTGGCGGTCTGCCAGGATGTCGAGGGCGAGGCGTTCGACTTCCCCCTGGCGTTGTTCGAGCGGCGCGTCCACGACCTCGAGCGGCTCGCGCCCTCCGAGACCGCCCTGGCGGCCGCCGCCGAACGGGTGCGGGCCGCGCGCAAGCCCCTCATCATCGCGGGCGGCGGCGTCCGCTATTCCGAGGCGGAGGCGAGCCTCGCCGCCCTGTCCGACGCCTGCGGCATCCCGGTGGTCGAGAGCTTCGCCGGCCGCGGCGCCGGCCGGGAGGCGCGCCTCAACGCGGGCGGCGTCGGCTTCATCGGATCGCCGGCCGCCAACGAACTCGCGACCGAGGCCGACCTCGTGCTCGCCGTCGGCACCCGCCTGTCGGACACGCTCACCGGCTCGCACACGCTGTTCCAGAACCCCGATGTGAACTTCGTGACGCTGAACCTCGCCGAGCGCGACCTGCGCAAGATGGGCGCACTGGCGCTGCGGGCCGATGCAAGGGCCGGGCTCGACGGGCTCGCGGCGGCCCTGGAGGGCCATACCGCCCCGGCCGAATGGCGCGACCGCGCCGACCGGGCGATCCTGCGCCATGTCGCGCGGGTCGGCGAGATCGTCGGGACCGAGAATCCCCGCATGACCGGCTACGAGGCGGTCGCCGAGATCAAGGACGCCGCCCGCCGCGAAGACCGCGTGGTGTTCTCCTCCTCGACGGCGATCGGGCAGGCCCACACCATCTGGGACAGCCGCAGCGATGCCCCGGTCGACATGGAATACGGCTTCAGCTGCATGGGCTACGAGATCCCGGCCGCCCTCGGCGCGGCGATGGCCGGCACGGTGAAGGGCCGCATCCTCGCGCTCATCGGCGACGGCACCTTCCTGATGGGCAACACCACCGAGATCGTCACGGCGATCCAGGAGGGCCTCGCCTTCACGATCGTGGTGGTGGTCAACCGGGGCTGGCAGTGCATCCGCGGCCACCAGCTCGGCTCCTACGGCGAGGAGTTCGGCACGCAGTTCCGCCGCCGCGAGGGGGACGCCCGCAACCTGACCGGCGAGACGCTCGCGATCGACTACGTCGCCAACGCCCGCTCGCTGGGCGCCGACGGCCTCGACGTGCACAGCCGCGCCGAGTTGCGGGACGCCCTGGAGCAGGCACGCCGCTCCGACCGGCCCTTCCTGATCGCGGCGCATGTCGAGGACGCACCGCTGCCGATCGAGAACGGCGCGTGGTGGGAGTTCGGCATTCCGCAGGCGGATGCGCCCGAGGGCCTGCGCGAGACCCGCGCAGCCTTCGAGGCGGCCGCCGCGAAGCACCGGTGGTTCGTCTGAGGGAGGGGATCATGAAGGGTACGACGATCACGCGCGTCTCGACGCTGCGCAGCGCCCTGCAGCCGAACCTGCTGTGGGTGGAGATCGAGGATGCCGACGGCGTCGTCGGCCTCGGCGAGACCTTCTCGCTGGCCGAGACCGTGGAATCCTACATCCACGAGGGCGCGGCCGACTACCTGCTCGGCAAGGATGCGGGCGACATCGCCGGACACTGGACGACGCTGTTCCGCCAGCGCGGCCGCTCCGGCATCGGCGCCGAGACCCGGGGTGCGGCCGCCATCGACATCGCCCTGTGGGACCTGCTCGGCCACCGCACGGGCCTGCCGCTGTGGCAGCTCCTCGGCGGCCGCTCGCGGGAGCGGATCCGCGTCTACAACACCTGCGGCGGCCCGAACTACGTGCGGGCCGCGGCGGTGGCCGGGCGGCAATATACCGGCGACTTCGTGCGCGACCCCTACGACGACCTCTGGGGCTTCATGAACGAGCCCGAGCGGCTCGCCGAGAGCCTGCTCGCCGAGGGTGTGCGCCACATGAAGATCTGGCCGCTCGACGACATCTCGGTGGTGAACCAGGGGCTGCACATCTCCGCGTCGGAGCTGCGCACGGCGCTCGCGCCCCTCGCCCGCATCCACAAGGCCTTCGAGGGCGAGATGGAGGTCGCCCTCGAGATGCACGCACGCTGGACCGTGCCGGTGGCGAGCAAGATCGCCCGGGCCGCCGAGCAGTACCAGCCGATGTGGATCGAGGACCCGGTCAAGCTCGACAACCTGCGCGCCATCGACGAGGTCTGCCGCGCGACGACGATCCCGGTCCTCGTCGGCGAGACCCAGGGCTCGCGCTACCCCTACCGCGAGATCCTCGAACGCACGGGGGTCGGCATCATCATGTCCGACCCGTGCTGGACCGGCGGCGTCACCGAGCTGCGGCGCATCGCCGACCTCGCGGCCACCTACCAGCGCGCGTTCACGCCCCACGACTGCACCGGCCCGATCGGGCTCGCCGCCGGCGCGCACGTCGCCCTGCACGCCGAGACCGCGATCTTCCAGGAATTCGTCCGCGCCTTCTATCACGGCTGGTACCGCGAGGTGAGCGAGGGCCTGCCGCTGATCGAGAACGGCTGGCTCACCGCGGCCGACCGGCCCGGCCACGGCGTCACGATCCCCGAAGAGGTCCGCAAGCGCCCCGAATGGTCGGCGCGCACGAGCCGGAAGGGAGCCTGACCATGGCGAGCCCCACTCCTGCGAGCGGCCTGCGCGAGGGCCTGAGCTACGCGCCGCCGCACCGCCCGTCGGACCGGCTCGCGGGCGAGACGGCCGTGATCACCGGCGCCGGCAGCGGCGTCGGGGCGGAGACGGCCCGCATCCTCCACGCCGAGGGTGCCCACGTCGTCCTGAACGGCCTCACCGCCGGCCGCCTCGAAGCGCTCGCCGCCGAACTCGGCCCCCGCACCACCGTCCTGCCCGGGGACGTCACCGACCTCGCCTACCTGGAGCGCCTCGCCGAGGAGGCGCAGGCCGTCGGCGGGGGCCGCGTCGGCGTCCTCGTCAACAATGCCGGCGCCACGATCCGCGGCTCCCTGGCGGAGACCACCCCCGACAACTTCATGTCGACGGTGGAACTCAACCTGAACGGGGCGGTGCAGCTCACCCGCCTCCTGGCGCCGGCCATGTGCGAGGCGCGGCAGGGATCGATCGTCAACATGGCGTCGATCACCTCGCTGAAGGGGTTGGGCGGTGCCGTCGCCTACACCGCCTCCAAGGCGGGCATGACGGGGGTCACGCGGGCGCTGGCCGTGGAGCTGGCCCCGTTCAACGTCCGCGTCAACGCGGTCTGTCCCGGCGTGATCGATACGCCGATGACCTGGGAGCACGCCGAGGCGCAGCCCGATCCGGCCGCCCACTACGCGATGCTCCGGGCCCGCCAGCCGATGAACCGGCTCGCCTCCGCCCGCGACTGCGCCCTGGCGGTGCTGTTCCTGGCGAGCCCGGACTCGGCCTTCATCACCGGAGCCGCGCTCCCGGTGGATGGCGGGCGCCACGCTGCCTGAGGACGCCGCCTGAGAACGCGGCCTCCGGCCACCGCCCGAGGCCGCCGACCTCGGGCCGCCGACCTCGGGCCGCGACGACAAGCCGACAAAAACCACACCGGGGAGGAACGAGCACATGTCCCATGGAACCATGGCGCCGGACACGGTCGCCCTCGATCTGCCGGAACTCGGCAAGGGTCGTCACACCGCCCGCCTCAGCCTGATCGGCGTGATCGCCACCTTCGGCGGGTTGCTGTTCGGCTACGACACCGGCGTGCTGAACGGGGCGTTGTCCTACATCGCCGACTATTTCGGCCTGTCGCCGCTCCAAGAGGGGTTCGTCACCTTCAGCCTGCTGATCGGCGCGACCCTCGGC
Source organism: Methylorubrum extorquens (assembly GCF_024169925.1). Lineage (NCBI taxonomy): Bacteria > Pseudomonadati > Pseudomonadota > Alphaproteobacteria > Hyphomicrobiales > Methylobacteriaceae > Methylorubrum > Methylorubrum extorquens. The sequence goes on along the minus strand of NZ_JALJXF010000002.1, from coordinate 173,828 downwards.
GCCCTGGCCGGCGGGCGGATCTCGGACCGGATCGGGCGGCGGGTCACCATCACAGGCCTCGGCGCCCTGTTCTTCGTCGGCGCGCTCGGCTGCGTCCTGGCGCCGACCTACGACATCCTCATCGTCTTCCGCGTCGTGCTCGGCCTCGCGGTCGGCGGCGCGTCGGTCACGGTGCCGGTCTACCTCTCCGAGGTCGCCCCGGCGGAGCAGCGCGGCAGCATGATCGGCCGCAACGACATCATGATCGTGTCCGGCCAGTTCCTGGCCTTCCTGTTCAACGCCGTCATCGGCAACGTGCTGGGCGGCAACGAGCACGTCTGGCGCATCATGCTCGCCGTCGCGCTCCTGCCCGCCGTCGTCCTGTTCCTCGGGATGCGCCGGATGCCCGAGAGCCCGCGCTGGCTGATGGCGCAGGGCCGCTCCCCCGAAGCCCTGGACGTGCTGCGCACGATCCGCTCCGAGGCCCGCGCCCAGGCCGAGATGGAAGAGGTGCGCGTCCTCGCGCGGCTCGACGCGGTCAAGCGCTCGACCAGCTGGCGCGACCTCGTGGCGGAGCCCTGGCTGGTGCGCCTGCTCTTCGTCGGCATGGGGCTGGCCGCGCTCGCGCAGCTCACCGGCATCAACTCGGTGATGTATTACGGGACGCAAGTCCTTGAGCAGGCCGGCTTCACCCGGAACACGGCCCTGATCTTCAACGTGCTGAACGGCCTGATCAGCATCGTGGCGATGCTCGTCGGCGTGATGGTGGTCAACCGCGTCGGACGCCGCTCGATGCTGATCCTCGGCTTCGGCTGCGCGACGGCGCTGCACGTCTTCATCGGCGTGATCGGCATCGTCGTGCCGCTCGACAACCCGGCCCGGCCCTACCTCCTGACCGTCGGCATGTTCGGCTTCCTCGCGATCGTGCAGGGGACCATCCAGCTCGTGAGCTGGATCATGATGTCGGAGATCTTCCCGCTGCGGGTGCGCGGGCTGATGATCGGCGCGAGCGTCGCGGTTCTGTGGCTCACCAACGCGCTGATCTCGCTCGCCTTCCTGCCCGTCGTGCAGACCCTCGACTTCGCGACCTTCTTCCTGTTCGGCGGCTGCTGCCTGTTCGGGGTGGTCTTCACGGCGCGCTGGCTGCCGGAGACGCGGGATCGGAGCCTGGAATCGATCGAGGCGGAGCTGTCCGCGGGAGGCGCCCGTGTCTGAGCGTATCCGCTTCGGGGTCAGCCCCATCGCCTGGATCAACGACGACCTGCCCGAACTCGGGGCCGGGACACCGCTGGAGCGGATGTTCCACGAGGCCGCCGCGATCGGCTACGACGGGATCGAACTGGGCGGCGCCTTCCCCCGCGAGCCCGCGGCACTCTCGGCCCTCCTGGCTCCGTCCGGGCTGGCCCTGGCCGCGGGCTGGTACGCCAGCAGCCTGCTCACCGTCGATGCCGAGGCGGAGATCGAGGCGCTCCAGCCGCATCTTCGGCTGCTGAGGGCGATGGGATGCGACGTCTTCATCGCCGCCGAATGCTCCACCTCCATCCACGGCCTGCGCCGCGTGCCCCTGGCCCACCGGCCGGTGCTGGACTGGGCGGGCTGGCGCCGCTTCGGCCGGGAGCTGACGCACCTGTCCGAGTACCTGGCCCGCGAGGGCTTCCGGCTGGCCTACCACCACCATCTCGGCACCGCGGTCCAGAGCGTGACCGACCTGAGCGCGATGCTCGCCCACACCCCGAGCCATGTCGGCCTCGTGCTCGATACCGGCCACGCGGTGTTGGGCGGGATCGATCCGGTCGCGCTGATCCGCGAACATCCGGAACGGATCGCCCATGTCCACTGCAAGGATGTGCGCCCACCGGCCTTCGCCGCCGTCGAGGCCGCGGGAGGCAGCTTCCTCGACGGCGTCCTGGCGGGGATGTTCACGGTGCCGGGGGACGGCAGCCTCGCCTTCGGCCCTGTGCTCCGCGCACTCGCCGACATCAAGTATCGCGGCTGGCTGATCGTCGAGGCGGAGCAGGATCCCCAGATCGCCGATCCGCGCATCTACGGTCGGATCGGGCTGGAGACCGTGCGTCGGGAGGCGATCGGTGCGGGCCTGACGACATGGACGGGGTCGCTCGCCCGCGCAGCGGTCGGAGCGCCTTCGCCCCGCAACGCCCCATCGCAATCGCCCGCAGCGACGCTGTTCCCGCTCGCGGAGCTGGCCCTGTCCGGGCTCGCATAGAGCGCATTTCGACGAAGTGGAAGCCGGTTCGCCGAAAGAATGCGCATCAAATCAGAGGCCTAGAGCATCATCCCGAAAGGTGGTTTCCGGCTTTCGGAAAAAGATGATGTAAAAACAAAAGCCGAGCGCATCGTGCTGGATCCGATATCCAGCACGATGCGCGAGAGACGCCGACCTGATGCAATCAGGTCGGGTACGGCTCTAGCACCTTCCAGGATGCGCACGCGGTCGGGCAGCCCGGCGGCGGCGAAGTCGTGCAGGATGCCGATGCCGGTCCCCGCCCGCACCGCCTCCCGTTGCCCGACCGCGCCGGCGCCGACTTCGTCATGCCGACGATGCGGTGAGGACGGTGATTGCCCGATCTCGTCGGATCTCGTCCGCGACGTTTCGTGGGCGAGGCCGGGCGCGGGGCGCAACGCTCTTTAACCGAAGAAGGCCGGTTCCGGTCAGCGCCGCACCGCAACGGCCCGGCGATCCAGCAGGTACGACACCGCCCAGATGGCGAAGCCCGAGAGGGCGAGGCCCATGCCGACCACGCCCGTCGTCGGCAGGCCGTATCCGGCCGCCAGCGCGAGGCCGGCCAGCCACGGTCCGAGGGCGTTGGCGGTGTTGAAGGCCGAATGGTTCAGGGCCGCCGCCATCGTCTGCGCATCCTCGGCCACGTCCATCAGCCGAGCCTGGAGCAGGCTCGACAGGCCGCCGCCGGAGCCGATCAGGAACACCGCCGCCACCATGGTCCAGACGTTCCCGGTCGCGAGGGGATAGAGGGCGAGCGCGCCGGCGCCCCACAGCAGGGTGAGGCCGATCGCCGGCATCAGGGCCCGGTCGCCGGCCCAGGCGCAGACGAAGGTTCCGGCGGTCAGGCCGAGGCCGAACACCGCGAGCACCGCGGGGATCACCACGGGAGAGGCGTGCGTGACCTCGAGCAGGGTCGAGGCGAGATAGGTGTAGACCGAGAACAGGCCGCCGAAACCGATGGCGCCGGTCATCAGGGTGAGCCAGACCTGCCCCCGCTTCAGGGCACCGAGTTCGCGCAGGGCGCTGGCACCCTGGACGGGCCGGCCGAGGGGAGCGAAGAGCTGGACCAGGATCGCCGTGAGGGTGGCGAGCGCCGCCACGAGGGCGAAGCTCCAGCGCCAGCCGACGACCTGCCCGATGCCGTTGGCGAGCGGCACGCCGACGATGGTGGCCACCGACAGGCCGAGGATCACCCGCGAGACCGCCTGCGTCCGGCGCTCCCGCGGCACGAGCGAGGCGGCGACCAGAGAGGCCACGCCGAAATAGGCCCCGTGCGGCAGCCCGGCAATGAAGCGGAAGGCCAGCATCCAGCCGTAATCCGGCGCGAGCGCCGAGAGGGCGTTGCCGACGGCGAACAGCAGCATGAGGCCGACGAGCAGGGTCCGGCGGGCGAAGCGCGCGGCCAGGACGGCGATCAGGGGGGCGCCGACCACCACGCCCAAAGCGTAGGCGCTAATGACGTGTCCGGCCGTCGGCGCATCGATGCCGAGTTCGGGAGCAAAGGCCGGCAGCAGGCTCATCGCGGCGAATTCCGTGGTGCCGATGGCGAAGCCCCCGACCGCGAGCGCGAGCAGGACGAGAGTCGGGTGGCGCCCCGGCGCGGCGCGCACCGGACGTATCTCCTCGGCGGCCTCGGGATCCGTGGGGCGGTTCTCGGTCGGTTCGGTCAGGGTCATGGTGGATCGCTTGCAAGCGCCAAGCCTCGTCGCGACCGGCGGCGCCGGTCCGGGCCAAGCGGGGGGTGACGAAACGGGAGCGGCCGGGCCGGACCGGGCGTCGGTCACGCCCGGCCCGGCCCGGCCTCGGTTCTTTCGGTACGGCTTCGGCCCGCCGCGCCTTCAGTTCAGCGGAGACTTGTCCTTGCCCCGGCCGGGGTTGGACGCGTCAACGAGATCGGGCGGAGCCTGTGCCGGCAATTGCTGGAGCTGTCCCGAGAGGTTGATGCGCTTCGTGCGCGCGAACGGCTCGAGCCGCACCGGGCCGCCGCTCTCCAGAGCCTTCAGGATCCCCTCGATCACCCGCAGGTCGGCGTAGCCCTCCTCGGCATCGGGCTCGGGGTCGGTGCCGTTCAGGATGCAATCCGAGAAGTACTTCAGCTCGCCGCCGAAATGGTCGGTGTTCTTGAAGCTGTCGTGGTGCTTCTCGTCGCCGATGGTCACCGTCCGCTCCAGCGGCTTGCCGTACATGTAGGCCGGATTGACCTCGACGCTGCCCTTGGTGCCGACGACCGCGTAGGTGTCGAGCACGCTGCCGTAATAGGACAGCACGAACTGCGCGAGGCGATTGCCGGGGAAGCGCAGGGTGACCGCGACGGTGTCGTCGAAGTCGCCGAACCCGGCCTCAGGGTGGCGCACGCCGACGGCCGAGACCACCTCGGTCGGCTCGTCGCCGAACACGTAGCGGGCGGCGTTGATCGTATACGGGCCCATGTCGAAGATCGGGCCGGCCTCGACGCCGCTCTTCGCCCGATGGTTCTCGGGCGAGACCATCTGCGTGAAGGTCGAGGTGAAGGTGAGGAGTTCACCGAGCGCGCCGGAGCGGATCAGGCCGATGGTGGCGAGCGTCGCCGGCTCGAAATGCAGCCGGTAGGCGACCATCAGCTTGGCCGACGAGGCGGCCTGCACCGCCATGATCTCCCGGCATTTTTCGCTCGAGATCTCGAGCGGCTTCTCCACCAGCACGTGGATGCCGGCCTTGAGGGCGGGAATCGCGAACTCGGCGTGGCGCCAGTTCGGGGTGGCGAGGTAGATCGCGTCGATGGTCCCCGAGGCCAGCAGCGTGCCGAACTCATCGTAGCCGTAGGTGTCGGTGACGCCGTATTGCTCACCGACCCGGCGCGCCTTCTCGGGATTGCCGGTGACGAGGGCGGTGACCTCCGAATTGCCGGTGTGGCGGACCCCGGGCAGCATCGCCTCCTGGGTGATGTCGCCCAGGCCGACGAAGGCGTAGCGGACGGTCTTGCCCTGGACGGGGCGGGGGAAGGTCGTGCCGGTCATGAAGAACTTTATCCGTGGGCGGGACGGGCTGACGAAGGGTCAGGACATGCCGGGCGGCCGCGATGCGGCCACGCCTTCCGTCAGCGCATGAATCGAAAACAGACCGGGTGGCGATCCGCTCCCCCTCGATCCGGCAAGGCTGATTGCGCCCATAGGCAAGAATGGCGGGATTCGACCGTTCCCGGCCGCAGCAGAGCGATTTCGCTGACGATCAAATATGAATCTAAGGCACGGGTCCTCGCAATCTCTTGATAGTGCGAGAACCGGCGCTCTAATGCGCCGGATGGGGCGGCTCGACAGCATCGACGATCTTCGCGTCTTCGACGCCATCATGCGGGCGGGCAGCCTGTCCGGTGCCGCGCAGGAACTCGACGTCTCGCTCACCGTGGTTTCCAAGCGACTCAAGCGCCTGGAGGCGCAGCTCGGCGTCCGCCTGCTCCAGCGGACGACGCGCCAGCTCGGCCTGACCGAGGAGGGCCAGGAATTCCTCGGGCGCTGCCGGATGGCGCTCGACGCCATCCAGGCGGCGGAGGAGGTCTGCGGCGACGGTGCCAGCGGCGTCGTCCGCGTAACGGCCACGGCGGGCTTCGCGCAGCGGCAGATCGCGCCGCGCCTGCCCCGCTTCCTCGCCCGCCACCCCGACATCTCGGTCCAGATCCTGACCAGCGACGACGTCCTCGACCTCGTGGAGCGCCGAATCGACGTGGCCATGCGGCAGGCGCCCCTCGCCGACAGCCGCCTGATCGCCCGCGCCTTCGTGCCGGACGCGCGCGTTCTGTGCGCCTCCCCGGCCTATCTCGCGAAGGCCGGTACGCCGCGCGATCCCTTCGACCTCGCCGGCCATGCCTGCCTGACGGTGGGCGATCCGGCGCCGAGCCAGTGGCGGCTGTGGCGCGGCGAGGAATCGGTCGAGATCCCGATCCGCTCCGTGGCCGGCGGCAATGACGGCGAGATCTGCCATGTCGGCGCGTTGGCGGATCTCGGCATCGCGATGAAGGCGGCCTGGGACGTGGCCGACGACGTGCGGACCGGGCGCCTCGTGCGCATCCTGCCGGACTGGTGGGGTGGGACGGATCGGTGGGTCCGCATCGTCTACCCGGCGCGTCTGCACCAGCCCCGGCGGGTTCGCGCCTTCATCGCCTTCATGGAAGACGAGATGACGACGTCCCTGGCCGAGAGCGCGGATCTCGGCCTGTTCGAGGCTGCGGCGCTGGCGAAGCTGCAGCCGCGCATCGACGCCGTGCGGCGCCGTCCCGAGCCTAAACTCGCCGAGCCTCGCCTCGCCGAGCCCGGACTCGCCGAGGCGAAACCCGCCTGACGCGCGCGCTGAAGACGAGTGCCGGGCCGGCCCGTCAGAGCGCGGTGATCAGGGCGACGGCTCCGAGGACGATTCCGGGGGCGTTGGCGAAGGAGACCGGCCAATCCCGGCGCAGGGCGCCGTAGGTCGTCCACAGCCCGCAATTCACCACCGTGGCGAGCGGCTGAATGACCGAGCCCTTCTGTCCGGCGAGGTTCAGCTGGATCTGGTCGAGATAGGAGACGAACATCAGGACGCCGGTGACGGTCGCGATCCAGCCGAGCCAGCGCACGAAGCGGTCGCTCGCGCCGACGCTGGCAGCCCGGTTGATGACGTGTGCGTCCGAACTCAAAAGTCTCCCCTCTTCGCTTGAAGAACCGCCCGCCGCGGTCGGCGATGGTCGGCGATGGCCGCCGTCGCGCGGTGCCTCGCATTAACGCGCCGTGGCGACCGGCCGAACTGTCCGAAACGGAAAGACACCCTGTCGAACCCGGCGATGATGCAGCGGTCATCGATGACCTATCTCGCATCGGGCGGAGATCCGGGGAGGGTTCGTCAGGACGATGGCGATGAGTCGGCGCGACCTCGGGAAAGCGATGTACGGCGCCGTGCTGGCGGGCGCCTCGTCCGATGCGGCGGCCCGGGCCACGCCCGGAGGGCCCCCGCCCGGAAACGTGATCCTGATCCGCGGCGGCTACGTCATGACGATGGATGCCGTGCGGGGCGACCTGCCCGGGGCCGACATCCTCGTTCGCGACGGGCGTATCGCCGAGATCGGACGCGGCCTGCCGGCTCCGGAGGGCGCCGACATCGTCGAGGCGGCGGGCGCGGTGGTCCTGCCGGGCTTCGTCGATGCCCACACCCATGGCGCGATCAGCCAGATGCGGGGTCTCTACGGCAACACGCCCGAGACCGCGTTCTTTCCCGTCACCAACCGGCTGTCGGCGCATTACAGGCCGGAGGACACCTATATCGGCATGCTGCTGAGCGCCGTGGAGAGTCTGGCCTCCGGCATCACCACGACGGCCGACTTCTTCGACGCCGTGCGCGACCGCGAACACGCGGAGGCCGGCCTCCGGGCGCTGCGGGACGCGCAGATCCGGGCGCGGCTGCTCTACGGGATGACGAGCAAGACCGCGGCGGCCCCGATCGATCTCGCCCATGTCGAGGAATGGCAGCGGGGCTGGGCGGACCGCTCGGCCGGCGGTCGCCTCTCTCTCGGCCTCGCTTGGCGCCTGCCGCAGGATCTCGACGACGCGCGGGCCTGGGCGATCAAGCAGGGGGAATGGGAGGCGGCCCGCCGGCTCGGGCTGCCGGTGCAGGTCCATGTCAGCGGCACGGTACCGGGACGGGCGGAGGCGATGTTCGACGCCCTGATCGCCCGGCGGATGCTTCGGCCGGGCCTGCAGGTCATCCATGCGACCGACGCCCGGGACGACCAGCTCGCCGCGCTGGAGGAGGCCGGCGCCGGCCTCGTGGTCACGCCTCTGACCGAGCACCGGGTCGGCTACGGCCTGACCCGGATCGATCGCTTCGCCGGGATCCGGCGCCTCGGCTTCGGCATCGATGGAAGTGCGCTGGCCGGCTCCACCGACATGTTCGCCCTCATGCGCCTCGCCGCGCTCACCCAGGCCGGCGCCGCGCGTGACGAGACGGCCGTCTCGCCCCGCCGGCTCCTGGAACTGGCGACGGTTGGCGGGGCGCGGGCGATGGGCCTCGATGCGGAGATCGGCACCCTCGTGCCGGGCCGCGCGGCCGACCTGCAGATCGTTCGGCTCGACACCTGGAACCTCGCGGGTTTCAAGGGCGGCGATCCGTCGGCGCTCCTCGTCTACTCGGCCCGACCGGAGGATGTTGCAACCGTCATGGTCGGAGGCCGCTTGGTGAAGCACGACCGTCGCCTTCTATTCGACGACCTCATGCTGCTCGACCAAGCCCGCCTATCCATCCTCGGAATTTGCAGACGTTCCAGCCAAGCCGGTCCTTGAGCAGGCCGTGCATCGAATCGTCGTTGCGGCATTCCCATTCCTTGGCCCCATTTCTTGACCCCATTCCTTGGCCGGTCTCCGGCAGCGGTTGAGCCAAGCAGAGGCCGGCCCCGGAGACGGCTTGAATCCGCCGATTGCCAGCGCGGCGAGGACCGGGGCTGGGTTGACCCCCGGAACGGCCACGGCCGGCGCGACCGCTTCCGCCGCCTCGGCGTCGAGCGGAGCGGATCCAGGCAGATCAACAAGGATCATCAGGCCGCTCTGACAGGGCGGGTCCGGTCGCCGCGCAGCGTGCAGGCGGCATGGATCAGGGCGAGGTGACTGAGACCCTGCGGCGTGTTGCCGAGGAAGTCACCGGTCTTCAGGTCGACCATCTCGCTCAGGATGCCGACCCCTGCAGGCAGAGCACGGATCGTGCCGGTGAAGACCTGCTCTGCCTCCTCCTGCCGCCCGAGCTCTGCCAGCGCCTCCGCCAGCCAGAACGAGCAGGCCAGGAACGCGCCTTCCTCCCGCTCGGCCCCGGAGTAACGGTAGAGGAAGGGCCCGCGTCCGAGCTCCTCGCGGATCGCGTCGAGCGTCGAGGACAGCCTGTCCCGGCCGTCGAAGCCGAAGCGGACGGCCAGCGCCAGCGACGCGTCGAGCCGCTCGGTGCCAGGATGGAGCACGAAGGCCTTGCGTGCTTCGGACCAGCAATGTTCCTCGATCCAGGCCGCGATGCGGTCGCGCTCGCGCGTCCAGCGCGGCACGCAGGTCGGGGGCAGGTGTCCGGCCTCGGCAAGCTCGACGGCGCGTGCGAGCCCCTGCCAGGCGCTGATCTTCGACATCGTGTAGTGCTGAGGCTCTCGCAGCTCCCAGATGCCGGCATCCTTCTGGCGCCAGCGGTCGGCGGCTTGGTCGGCGAGCGCCGACAGCACGGTGGCGCTTCTTTGGTCGAGGATGTTGCCATCGGCCACGAACAGGGCCGCCGTCTCGAAGATGTCGCCGTAGATGCCGTGCTGGTGCTGTAGAGCCGCGGCGTTGCCGACCAGGACCGGGCGCGAGGCGCGGTAACCCGGCAGCTCCAGGGCCCGCTCGTCCGGTCCGACCTCGCCGCACAGGGTGTAGAGCACCCGAGGACCGTGCTGGTCGAGGCGCTTCATCAGCCAGGAGAAAGCCGCCTTGGCCTCCGGCATCGCGCCGACCCGCAGGAAGGCGTTCACCGAGTAACCTGCATCCCGGATCCAGGCGTAGCGGTAATCGTAATTCTTCTCCCCGCCGATGCCCTCGGGCAGGGACGTCGTGGCTGCCGCGGCGATGGCGCCGCTCGGCGAGTAGAGGAGGAGCTTCAGCGCGAGCGCGCTGCGGCGGACCTCGTCGCGGTGCGGGCCGTCGTAGCGCAGCCCTTCGGCCCAGCGCCGCCAAGCCTCGTCGCTGACGTCGATGCGATGGTCGATCTCCTCCATCGTCGGCACTCCGAGCGGCTCGTCCTCACCTGCGAGCAACGCCACGGTCGCGCGCTCGCCCTCGGCGAGGGTCACGGTGGCGGCGATGGTGCGGTCATCCTCCTCGGTGACCCGGACGTTGTCGCTGCACCGGAACAGCCCGAGCACCGGCCCGACGTGGAAGACGCAGCCGTTCGGGTTCGGCTGAAGCCAGGGCGAGGCCGTGTCGCCGCGCGTGCCGAACACTGCGCGGACGCGGAACGTCATCGTACCCGACAGGACCTCGATGCGGCGGGCGAACTCGCACCAGGGCAGGCGGCCGGCGGTGGAACTGTTGAGCGACTCGGTCAGACGCGCCCGGCCCGTGCCCGAGGCCAGCACGGTATCGAGTACGTTGCTGTCCCGGCGGTAGCGCCGCTCGATGACCTTGGCACCCTCTGCCTCGACCTGGAAGAAGCCGCCGGCTTGCGGGTCGAGGAGGCTGTCGAAGAGCGGGGGCGAGTCCATCTCGGGCACGCACCACCACGCGACGGCACCATCCGGCGCCACGAGGACGACGGAGCGCCCGTCGCCCAATGCGGCGTAGTCTTGGATCGGGAAGTCCGAGCCCGGCAAGCGGGCGCCGTCCGAGCCGGCGCCATTGCAGTCCCCGGCGAAGTCTCGCCCGCCGTTCGTCCGTTTGCTCATGGTGCTGCTAGGGTCCCGTGCTCGTGCGATGGTTTCGGGCGGCTTCAGTTCTTGGGCATGGGGCGGGCTTTGGGCCGAGAAGGGCGAGGAGAAGGGCGAGGAGTGCCTGCCGATCGGCGGCGCGTACCTCGACAACAGTGCATCGCAGCATCAGTTGCATACCTATGCAGCCCGGCGCACGGAAAAGGGCTGCGTCGGAGGCAGTGCCTATGAGCGAGGTCGGGCCGGTGACTCGGAAGCGTCCACCTTCGTCGGTCGAGGTCGCGCGTCTGGCCGGCGTCTCGCAATCGGCGGTGTCACGGACGTTCACGCCCGGCAGCGTCGCCTCGCCGTCAACGCGGGCCAAGGTCCTCGCCGCGGCCGAGAGCCTTGGCTATCGGCCGAACCTTCTCTCGCGCTCGCTGATGACCGGTCGTTCGGACATCGTCGCCGTAGCAGTGGGCGCGCTGTCCAACCCGTTTCACGCCATGACCCTGGAGAGCTTCACGGCCGGCCTGCAGCGAACCGGCCGCCAGGTCATGCTGGTGCAGGTCGAGGACGAGTGGGCGCTGGGCTCTGCGGTCGAGCTGCTCGCGGGCTATCAGGTCGACGCGATCCTGAGCTCGCTGCCGGTTACCGAGCCGGAGGTCGTGCAGGCGCTCTCGCGCTTCGGGGTGCCGGTCGTCACCCTGAACTCCCCGGCGACTACGGACTGGGTGCGGACCGTCGTGACCGATGATGCCTGGGCGGGCGCCGAGATGGCGCGCCTGCTCCACGAGCGGGGTGCCCGACGCTTCGGCTACGTCGCGGGCCGGTCCGGAACGATGGGCCAGGAGCGTCGCGAGGCCGGCTTCCGGGAGGGGCTGCGGGAACTCGGGATCGACAGCTACGCCCGCGCTCAGGGCGACCACAAGCACGGCGGCGGCTACGAGGCGGTTCGAGCGCTCTACGCTTCGGGCACCGGGCCCGACGGCCTGTTCTGCTTCAACGACCTGACCGCGATGGGCGCCATCGACGGGCTTCGGCATGAGTTCGGGCTACGCTGTCCCGAGGATGTGCTCGTCGCCGGCTACGACAACATCGCGGCTGCGGCTTGGCCGTCGTACCGCTTGACCACGGTCGATATCGGGCTCGCGGCGGTCACCGAGTCCGCGTTGGCGCTGATCGCGTCGCAAGCCGGCGAAGCCACGGAGGCGCTGGTCAGGCCTCATTTGGTCGAGCGCACCAGTACCCTGAGCCAGCGTTAGCAGGCCAAACACCTATTGGCATCAACAAACCGGCCGGCCGGCCGACTCAAGGAATGCCCTTGTCTGCTGAAGGCGCAGATCTATCAATCATCGCAGCCTGATTAAAAGGTCGCCTCAGCAATTCAGTTCTTGAGAGCTGATCCGTCCCATCCCACGATCGTTGCGCCATCCGTCGGGCCTCGCCCGGCGTGGCCCGCCCGAGCGAGCGCAGGATCTCGCGCTGGCCGAACCGCTGGCGCAGGTCGTGGGGGATGATACGGCGAAAAAAGACCGTTTGTCGGCGGCGGCGGGTGCGAGGCAAGGCAGGAATCCCTGCCGTCCGGACAAGTGGACCTCCCGAGTGGACCTGGACGGAGCGGTCGGCCCGGGCGGGTCCGAAAACAGCCGGAGAATCAACGGTCGGCTGAGAATCTCGAGCCTTTGGCTGGGGCGCCAGGATTCTCACCCAGAACGACCTCAGCAAAAGACATCTACTAAATCATTGCAATTGCATGCGCTTTACCTTCTTGCGCACACGCAGTGGATACGATCCTGCGCTCATTGCCAAGGGCGCCCTCTGGCCATCCACAGGCGGCTGCAAGGCATCGCCCTCTTGCTCACTCAGGTCGCTCTGAAGCATGTTGATCTTGCCCTCTGGCCTGCCCTCATTCTGAAGCTAAGGTCCGTCGATCAGGAGACGGACGATGAAGAAGAGCCGGTTCAGCGAAGAGCAGATCATCGGCATCCTGAAGGAGCAGCAGGCCGGGCTGCCGGTCGCTGAGATCTGCCGCCGCCACGGCATCAGCGACGCGACGTTCTACACGTGGCGCTCTCGCTACGGCGGCATGGAGGTCTCGGACGCGCGCCGCCTGAAGACGCTCGACGAGGAGAACCGCAAGCTCAAGAAACTCCTGGCCGAAGCGATGCTCGACGTGGCCACGCTGCGTGAGGGTTTGAGAAAAAACTTCTGACGCCCGGCGCACGGAGAACGGCCGTGAGCTGGGCCATCGAGGAGAAGGGCTACTCGCAGCGTCGCGCCTGCGGGCTGATCGGCCTGGAGCCGAAGACCTACCGCTACGCCTCGACGCGAGGTGACGATGCGGCCGTGCGGGTACGCCTGCGCGGCCTGGCCGGCGAGCGCCGCCGGTTCGGCTACCGGCGCCTGCTCATCCTGCTGCGGCGGGAGGGCCTCACGCTGAACCACAAGAAGCTGTTCCGCCTCTATCGGGAAGAGCGGCTCTCGGTGCGCAGGCGCGGTGGGCGCAAACGTGCCCTTGGCACGCGGGCACCGGCCGCCGCGCCGCAGGAGCCGAACCAGCGCTGGAGCCTCGACTTCGTCTCCGACACGCTGATCGGCCCCCACGCGGTGGTCCAAGTTCTAAGTTAGTGCAGGGTCGGCCTTTGCTCCACGGGTCGCTTGGCCGGCGGAGCCGACCGGGTGAGCGCAGCCGGCCAAGCGGTGAAGGCCGGCACGAACACCTCCGGGGCCGGTGGTCGGTAGCCGAGCGAGGCGTGCGGGCGCACGCTGTTGTAGTGTAGACGCCAACTCTCGATCACGATCTGCGCCTCCTTGAGCGTGTAGAAGATCTCACCGTTCAAAAGCTCGTCCCGTAGTCGTGCGTTGAAGCTCTCGACGTAACCGTTCTCCCATGGCGAGCCGGGTGCGATGTAGGCTGTTCTGGCGCCGACACCGGTGATCCAGGCCTGCACGGACTTGGCGATGAACTCCGGACCGTTGTCCGAGCGGATATGGCCGGGCACGCCGCGCAGGATGAACAGGTCGGACAGCACGTCGATCACGTCCGCCGCCTTCAGCTTGCGTGCGACGCGGATCGCCAGGCACTCCCGCGTGAACTCATCGACCACGTTCAGCATCCGGAACTTGCGGCCCTCGTGCGTGCGGGCTTCGACAAAGTCGTAGGACCAGACGTGATCGCGACGCTCCGCCCGCAATCGCAGGCAGGAACCATCCCCGTCCCAGATGCGGCCGCGCTTGGGCTGCCGAGACGGGACCTTCAGCCCCTCGCGCCGCCAGATCCGTTCGACCCGCTTGTCGTTGACGAACCAGCCCGCCGCCTTCAGCAATGCACCGATCTTCCGGTAGCCGTAGCGCCCGTACTGGCGAGCCAGTTCCACGAGGTCGGCTGTCAGCGCGGCCTCATCCTCTCTTCCCCGCGGCACCTTGCGCTGCGTCGAGCGATGCTGCCCGAGCGCCCGACAGGCGCGGCGCTCGGAGACGTCTAGGACGTTCATGACATGCGCGATGCAGGCGCGTCGGCGCGCGGGGCTGGTCAGTTTCCCCGAGCGGCCTCCTGCAGGATCAGCTTGTCGAGGGTGAGATCCGCAATCGCCTTGCGCAGCCGCTGGTTCTCAACCTCCAAGTCCTTCATCCGTCGAACCTGATCGCTCTTCAGGCCGCCGTACTCCTTGCGCCAGCGGTAGTAGGTCACTTCCGTCACGCCGATGGCCCGGATCGCCTCCGCCACGCTCTGGCCCTGCGAGACCAGAACATCCACCTGCCGCAGCTTGGCGACCACGTCTTCCGGCTTGTGCCGCTTCGTTCCCATCTGTCCGTCCTCATCTGGCTCAAAAGCCATACCTCAGGGCGGACCACTTCAGTGGGGGCGGATCAGTTGATCGTGGAAGGCCCCGGGAGTGACCAAGGGTCAGCGCCGATCAGAGCGGGGTGGCCCCTGCACGACGCGCCGAGGTATGCGCCGTCGTCGGCCTCTCGTGATGTCGTCGCCAGCGTTGCCGGATCTGAGCGGGTCGGGCATCTCTCGGATGGAGCGCCAGAGCTCTGTTGCCGTCACGATGGCCGCGAAGGCTTGGTGGCGGGGGCGATCCCTCGCGCAACCAAGCGTGGCAAACCGCAGCTTCGGACTGGATCGCGTCCGCACGAGCGCCTACGATCCGGTCAGGGTGGTACGCGCCGCCCTGGGGCGTGGAAACCCCTTGTCTGACGGTATGGCGCCGGCCGTGACGGCGCCGGATTCCTTGACCTTCTTGGTCGGGGAGCCTGCGACGCATGTCCAAGCGCCCCACTGCTAAAGGTCGTAGGGACCGTTCAGACACGGTTTTCCAACTCCCCGACTATGGGTGGTTGAGGCTCGTTAGCGGGGGCGCACCGCGGACACGGGCCTGCAGGGGTGGTTCGATGCACCGCTCGCACGATCGCGAAACCCTGGAAGCGCGGACGATCGAGGCCCAGCGCCTCTACATCAAGGCCCTCGTCGAGCTTGAACGGGTGCAGGACGGGATCGATGAAGGGTCGCTGATCGTCACCCATGGCGACCTGATCCAGGCCGAATGCCTGCTCGCCGAGCGTCGTTTCGCGCTCGTGGATCTGCTGAGCGCGCTCGGCTACACGCCGAAAGGCTTCACCGCCAAGCTGCCGCGCAGGTCGGGCAAGGGCGGCCACCGGCTGGACGCGACGTCCGATCCGGACATCGCCGCTCTGCGCCTCTGCTACCTCGCATGGCAGGGCAATTCCGTCTCGGTGGACACCGGACGGTCGATCCGCTCGATGCTCAACCTCGGCAGGGTCCTGATCCTGCTCGGAGCCCTTTCCGAAGAGGACATGGCGGCGGAGGAGCCGAGCGGAGAGGCCATCCCCAACTGACCCCTGCGAGGCGGGGATGTGCTGGCTGCGCCAAGCGCGGGACCGTGCGCGGGTCCGGGCAAGAGCCCGGATCATGGTCGCGCGCTATGGCGGCCCGGCCTACTGGCTGGCCCGGGATCGGGCTCGGGCCGCGCGCGGCGCGGATGCGGCCCGGGATCGGTTCTGGGGGAAAGTGGCCGTCGAGATCGCCCGGCTCGACGGTCGGGTGATCGGACTCGGGACCGGCGAACGCTGGCGCTAGGGCCCGGCCCCGCAAGAGGATCGGCGCGCCCCTCGTTCGAGAAGCGCAATGCGACAACGCGAAACGTAAGGCCGCCACCCACCAGCGCGACATCCTCGAACGGCTCGGCGCCATACCCTGTCATCGAGGCGATCTCGGCGCCGGCGTGCATGCCGTAGGTGTCGGGCCGCCGCGGCGAGGGCGGCCTGGGCCAGCGCGTGGTCACGCCGTCGGCGACCATCCGCTCGGCGAGGTCCTGGGTCAGCCGCGCGTCGTAGGCCGCGATCGGCGTCGCCGCGTCGCGGAAGCCGTAATGGGCCGACAGGAATGCGACCCGGGCCCGCCGGCCCGCCGGGTCGGCGGCGCGCAGGGTCCGCCACAGCGGGCCGTCGTAGCGCGCGAGTGCCGGGATGGGGTCGGGATCGGAGCGCTTGGTCGCCGAGCAGGCGAGGACGAGGAGACGGGCCATCGGCTTAGCTTTCGCAACGGGCGCCGGAGCCTCTCTCCGGTCGATCATCCCATCGCGAAGCCCCTGGCCTCCTCCGACTCTTGAGCCCGGTCCTAGTTAGGACCGGGCGACCGGCCTGAGGTAAGGGGCCGGGATGTCAGCTCCCCACCCCGTCGCTACCGACCCTGCACCGAATTTTCACTCCTGGCGCGACCGCATCGAGCGCATGAACCCGGCGACGTCCCCCTGCCCCGGCCTGCATGGCGAGACGTGGCAGAGGGTCCACGCGGCGATGCTCGACTTCCTCGAGCGCTTCGGAGCGGAGGCGGTGGATCTCGGCTGGAGCGAGTTCGACCTGTTCGGGGTCCATCCCACGGTCGGGATCATTCGGGCGGACCATTGTGGTGCCCTGGTGGTGGGTGGGCGCGCGGCGCAGTGGATCGACCCGACCCGGATCAACTTCGGCAACTTGACCTACTATCGCGACACACCCGGCCGGCCGCGCGGCATTCCGATCTGGGCTTACGGGGGCTGAGGCGATAGGCCGGGCGCGAACACCGCGAGCGTGAGGGGAGCTGCGATGAGCCGTCGGATGTGGGCCGTGCTGGGGCTGGCCGTCGGCTGTGCGAGCACGCTGGCGATCCGGCCGGCGTCGGCCGAGCGGTTCGATGGCGACCGCCTGATCGTCCTCGACGGCGATACCGTCGCCCTCCCCTGCGCCATGCCCGCGCGCGGTTGTGCCGAGAAGGTCCGTTTGAGTGGGATCGACACGCCGGAGGTGTCCCGGCCGCGCTGCGAGGCCGAGCGGATCTCTGGCCTGAAGGCGAAGGAGCGCCTGGCCCGCCTGATCCGTGGACAGGCCGTCGAGCTGGCGCGCGCCGGCGAGACCGATCGCTACGGCCGGACGCTCGGGACGTTGCGGGTGCCGGCGGGAGAGGTCGGCGCGATCCTGATGCGGGAGGGCCTGGCGGTGGCCTACCGGCCGGGCCGGAAGGCGTGGGAGGAGCGGGCGGATCACTGGTGCCGCTCGGACCGGCGCTGAGGAGCCGGGCGACCGAATTCCGAGGGACGACGAGGCGCCGGGGGGATTCCTCGGACTCCTTGCCGTGCTAGCGTGGCCGGACCGTGCCGATCCGCCCCGAACACCGCCACTTCTACCCGATCGACTGGCCGCAGCTCTCGGCGGTGATCCGCTTCGGCCGGGCCGGCGGGTTCTGCGAGCGCTGCGGACGCCCGCATGGGCGGGTCATCGTCTGCGTCGATGACGGGAGCTGGTACGATGCCGACGGCGGCGTCTGGCGCTCGGGCCGGGGGCGCATTCTGCGGCGCATGCCAGACCTCGCGAGTGCCCGGCTGACCCGGCCGATCCTCGCCGCCTGCCACCGCGAGCACGACACAAGCCGCAACGGCCCCGCCGATCTCGCCGCCTGGTGCCAGCGCTGCCACCTGGACCACGACCGGCCGGAGCACATCCGGCGGCGACGCCTGACCTTCCTGCGCCGCCGGGCGCTGGGGGACCTGTTCCTCGGGCTGTATCCGGTGCTCTGATGACAGTCGGATCCGACAGGTCACGCCTGGCCGCGCTGATCGATGGGAAGGACCGTGCGCTGCTCGCCGCGTTCCTGCGCGACGAGGGGACCGACTTTGCCCTCAACCCGTTCCCGTCGACCACGGCCGGCGCGGCGCGCCTGACCTGTGCCGGGCTGGCCTTCGAGTATCCGATCCTCGGCATCCTCTCGGCCGGCCTGCCGTGTCTCATGGAGGCGCTGGCGCAGTTGCCGAAGACGACGCCGCTCACGCGGTGCATTCTGAAATCCGCGGCGCATACCTGCGTCGTGTTCCTGACCGCCGAGAAGGCCTGCGTCGGCGCGTACCTCCACGGGAAGGCCGGGGTGCCCCTGCCGGTGTTCGCGCCGCCCGCGCCGACGCCTCGCAAGGGCCGGGGACGCCTAGCCAGGGCCCAGCAGCTCGATCTGTTTCTCGACCTCGCCTGAAGCCGGACTGGACGCCGCCTCATTCCGACTGCGCAGGCTCGATACATCTGGACGGCCATCACGACGTACGACTCTCCAGGATATTCCTTACAAATCGAAATATCTCATCCGCACTCTTGGCCGAAGCTGGAATTTCCATGATCGCGCCGACCACTACGATTGCATTTTGTTAAGTCCGCGCGGTCAACCTATGCAGATATAAATATCAGCATTGTCGAACGCGCGGGCTGTGGCATGCCATATACTTCTACGAGCGATGGGAGTTCCGCGCTCCTGCAAAGTCATCTAGCCGCGATATCGACGGCGATCGAGCGGACGCGGCAGGAAATCGCCGAGCTGCGGCATGAGCAGGAGACCGGCCGCACCTGCGACGAGTTGAACGCAGTGGTTCAGGGGATCGAGCGGGCCACCAACACCATCCTGTCGACCGCGGAAGCCGTCGATGCCCCGACCCGCGGGATCGCCAAGCGGAGCCGCGACGAGGGGACCCGGGCGGACGTGATGGCGATCCAGGATCACGTGCAGACGATCTTCGAGGCCTGCAACTTCCAGGATCTCACCGGCCAGCGCCATCGCGAAGGTGGTGAGGACGATCGAGTTCGTCGAGGAGCGGATCGTCGAGATGGTGCGCCTGTGGTCCGGTTCGAGCGCGGCGGCTCCGACGCTGGCGCGCCGCGAGCGGACCGGCAAGTCCGCGCTCCTGAACGGTCCGGCGCTGCCCGGTGCGGTCAGCGTGTCCCAGGATGCCATCGACGCAATGTTCCCTTAGGCCGTCCGGGAGCGAGATCCATGATGGGACAGATGCTTCTGATCACCGACGATCCGGGTCGGAGCGCGGATCTCGTGGGCGGTCTCGATCCCGGCTTGGCGTACCGGGTCCACGACCTGCGTGACGAGGCGGATCCGGCCGAGGCCGCGGCGGTGCTGGTCACGGATGTGGCCGATCTCGGGCCGGCCAACGTCGAGCGCCTGCGCCAGCTTCTGGCACGGACGCGCCGCGGTACTCCGCTGGTCGTGCTGCTGCGCCAGGACACGCCGCAAGCCCGCCTTCAGGCACTGGCGCTCGGGGCGAGCCGGACGGTGAGGGCTCCCTTCGACCTGGGCCGGCTCCGGCGCGCGCTGGGCGCGGCGGAGGATCGGGCGGAGACCGTGCCGGCCGAGGCCCGGCGACGGGCTGAGGCGGTGCGCGCCTTCTACGGGTCGGTCTTCGTGGCCGGCGGGCCGGTGACGCCGGTCGTGGTCGACAACGGCACCGACCTCGTCGCGCAGGCGGTCCAAGAAACCGGCATCCGCGACTGGATCCGGACGGTGCGCCGCTTCGACGATGCTACGCACCAGCACTGCCTGCTGGTGGCCGGGCTGGCCGCTGCCTTCGCGGCGGGCCTCGGCCTCGGACCTTGCGAGCGCCATCGGCTGACCAAGGCGGCGTTGCTGCACGATGTCGGCAAGATCCACGTCCCGGCCGCGATCCTCAACAAGCCGGGCAAGCTCGATGCGGCGGAGAAGGCAGTGATGCGCCTGCATCCGGCGCAGGGCGAGGCCATGCTGGCCAACCAGGGCTTCGAGCCGGAGTTCCTCGGCGTGGTGCGCTCGCATCACGAGATGCTCGACGGCTCCGGCTACCCGGACGGGCTCGTGCGGAGGGCGATCCCCGATCTCGTGCGTGTGGTGACGGTGTGCGACATCTACGGCGCCCTGATCTAGCGCCAGTCCTACAAGCCGCCGATGGCGAGCGAGGCCGCCTACGCGATCCTCCAGGGGAGGATGGGCCGCCTCGATCCTGCGCTGGTGAAGGCCTTTCATCCCATCGCGACGGCTTTCACCCCAAGCTTCCCCCTCGACACCTGACCTCGGTTTAATGGGCGTACCATGCACATCGTCCTCGTCGATCCCAGCGGCGTGATCCGCAAGACAATCTCGGGAATGCTCATCGCGGCCGGACATACCGTGGTGGCGTTCTCCGACTCGGCCGCGGCGCTGGCGCAGGTCGCTGCCGATCCGTCGGTGACCTGCGTGCTCACCAGCCTTGAGGTTCAACCGCTCGACGGGCTGGAGCTGTGCTGGTCGCTGCGGGCTCTGGCCGACGATCGGCGCCCCCTGACGATCCTGGTGATGTCCTCCGCACGGGAAAGGCGGCCGCTGGACGAGGTGCTCGATGCCGGCGCGGACGACTTCCTGATGAAGCCGCCGGAGGCACAGGAGTTGCGCGGGCGCCTGCGCTCGGCCGAGCGGGTGCTGAAGCTGCAGCAGGCGCTGATCCGGCAGGCCGACACCGACCACCTGACGCAGCTCCTCAACCGCGGGGCGCTGATGCGTCAGGCTCGGGCAGCGGTCGAGAACGCGGCGGCGAGCCGGCCGCTGGCGGTGATGCAGATCGACATCGACCATTTCAAGAAGATCAACGACCGCCATGGCCACGATGTGGGGGATCTTGTGATCCGGCATGTCGCCCAGATCCTGCGGGAGACCGGGGCGGTCGCCGGCCGGCTGGGCGGTGAGGAGTTCGCGCTTCTGTTGCCCGAGCACAGCCTGGGCGGCGCGGGGGTAGTGGCTCACCGCATCCGCAGGCAATGCGCCGGATCGGCGCTTCTGGAACGGAGCAATCCGCTGCGCTTCACGGTCAGCATCGGGCTGAGCGAATGGCCGGAGGGCGACAGCGTCGGCACGTTGCTCAAGCGGGCGGACGTGGCGCTCTATGCCGCCAAGGAGGGCGGCCGGGACCGGGTGGCGTTGACGAGTTCGTCGTTGAAGACCGAGTTCGTGAGCTAGGATCGAGCGCTGTCAGTTTGCCCGAGCGATGGGCCGCTCGGGGTGGAAAGCAGCCATTCATAACACGATGAGGCAGGACTTGTTACCTTCTAAGCCGCGCACGCGAGATGATGCGGTGGCCGATAGCAACCAGAGCGAGGCCCGGCAGCGTCAGGTGCCAGTTGCCTTCCAAGACGATGCCGTTGAACCGTCGACCGTCGCCAGTGCGATTGATCACCACAAGGCCTACGTAAAACAGTAAGCTCACACCGCAAAGCCAAACCGAGGTGCCGAAGACAAATCGCGTCATGATCATCCATATAGCGGGAGGCAGTTAATACGGCCCTGCGCCGCTATCCTAAACTCGGCGAAATCGTATTTTCACACGTTCCGCCTAAGGCACATCGGTGATCATTATGTTCGAGCTCCCACCTTGTTGGCGGGCGGCGTCGCATTGACCTGTGGTTGCGCGTGCGACGGATCACAATTAAATTTTAGCCGCAGACATGAAGCGCATAAGTCGAAAGGCTGGCGATGAGCCGTCACGAGTTCATGCAACCAGGCGTCAGGCTCGCGATCGGCTGGGATGCACCGCTCTCCACCTTTTACCTCCAGGTCTGGAGCGAGGCGCTGCAGACTGCTGAGATGGACGAGGAGGAGCGCGAGTCGCCGCAGATCTGGTTTGGAACTGAGTATGCGGAACAGCTCAGTCCAGGCCTCCTCGTCTCTGTGGCACGCCAACATCTGCCGAGCCTCCCCGTAGACATCGAGGCGGCCCTATTGCGCGATATGGTCAAGGAGCCGGCCCGGCCCCTCTCCCCCGATCACGCCAAGATCCGCCTGATGCTGGAGGCCCACTTGGGCGAGGGCTCCCCCGTGGCGCTGGCTCCGCAGCGCACCCCTGACGAGACCGCTCGCCTGGAGATGGAGGCGCTGATGAAGGGGGCGACCTCCGAAACGAGGCGCCACTAGCTGGGGTCAACCTGCTGGGTCGGTTCTGGTGAGCCTGCTCCTCGACGCGAGCCCGCGCGATGTGATCGTCACCCGCAGGGACGAAACCCGGTACGGGATTCGGGGAGCGAAGCGAGTAGGACACGGTCCCGAAGGGACGCGCCCATCCAGGAGTGCAAAAAGAAATGAAGTCTGAAATCCCCCTTTTTGCAATTTTTGTTTTGGCCTCGACTATTGCTTCAGGTTCTCTGGCTCAAGAACCACGAATTCCGTTATCGGAAGTCGGGACGCGCGCTCAATCAGCCTGCAAGTTCCCATCCCTGGCCGAGAGGGTTAAACTCGCTGCCGTTGGTACTTACGAGGGTGAAGCACTTTCAACCGCAAGCATCGGCGGCGATGACCAGGAAGTCACGGTTTCCCACCTAGAAATCGAGAGTGGGTCCGAGCCTCTTTACCTTGCGCTTACAAGCTACAGTGCGAATATTTGGCTGATAACGGGCGCTGTCGAGCGCATCGCGGACGTCGTGGCCAACTCACAGCAGGTCGGGGTCGGCAAGCGGCCGCGCGTGGGCGTTGTCGGCGTGAAGCCGGAGCGTGTGCATTTCGTGCTGGAAGCCGGGTGCTTTCCCTACTTCTACGAGCAAACCTCGCCGGAGAGCGGGCAGGCGGTCATGGCGCTCAAAGCCTCCCTTGGTCGCGCACCGGATGCGGTCGTTGCCTCCTACGGCATCGCGAGCATGTCCGTCCCATCGGGGCGACCGAACAAGCAGATCCCCGTGTCCGGCACCGTCTCACTTCCCAAAAGCGGACCGGCGAAGGACCTTTGGGCAGAGATGCTGCGCTTCAATCCGGCCGGCCTCGTCGCCATCGCCCCAGAAGCTGTCGTATCTCCACTACCTGTGAAGCGCTATGATGTGCTCCCACAGGAAGCCGGCCTTGCGCAACTCGTCGAGGAGGGTGTCCTCAAGGTGACGGGCAGCGATAACGGCATGATCTTCAATGGCGGTCGACCCGAGTTCGCAAACAAGCCAGACAATTTCCTAATCCAGCGCAAGACCAAGTTCCCGGCCGGGCTTAACGGGGCCCATTCGGTCAATTTTGTCTTGGGGCGGGGAGTGCCAATGCCGGATGGGGATCCGGGACATTCTTGTGTGATGTCCGAGGATGAAGGTCGGGCCGTCGCTGGACGAGTCCGGTGCTGACGTTTTGCAGCGGTCGTGACCCGCAGGGCCGAAACCCGCAGGTGTTCGGGGAGCGAAGTGAGTAGGGTACGGTCCCGAAGGGACGCGCCCTAAACCAATGCTCAACGAGCAGCGGCGCCAAATATTAAAAAAACCAGAAACGTTTTTTGGAATATCTGGCGAACTCCTCCTCTTTTAGAAAATCGACAACATTACTCAAAGATTTTAAACTTTTATCTATTTCTACCATATTTTCCAATAAAGACGGGATATCGACCTCTGAAAGCAACTTGTCTGGATGTACCCTTTTCAACTCCGAAACTTTCATTGGTATTGATTTACTATTCTCAAAAACCACACCACAGTTCTCGTAGAACTTCCTTCTTCGCTCGACATTGTCTGGCGAATTATCACCGCCCAGCGTGATCGTTTCGACCGTCAAGTCAGGTGCATGAGACTGAACCCACTGCACAACACGGTCCATGGCATAAGTACCAAGGCCGTAGCCTCTCAGGCCGTCCGGATCAACGAAGATCCCTCCGTTCGTGATCTTCGCGCTACCAGCGATGCGGCTGAATGATGCGCCGAAGGAGAACCCCCGATGACGGTAGTCCGACAGGCGCCATCCGAAGACGTATTCCATCCGGATTTCGAATGATCCG
The DNA here is from genome assembly GCF_024169925.1 of Methylorubrum extorquens. Taxonomy (NCBI): domain Bacteria; kingdom Pseudomonadati; phylum Pseudomonadota; class Alphaproteobacteria; order Hyphomicrobiales; family Methylobacteriaceae; genus Methylorubrum; species Methylorubrum extorquens. Next base: position 150,187 of record NZ_JALJXF010000002.1, on the reverse strand, counting down.
CGGGATGAAGCAACGTCTTCATTTATGACAGCTTCAACAACCTCGAGCCTTTCGATACGCGACGATTTTTTATCAAATGGGCTTAACGCGCGCGGATGACGCAATTTCAAGAACTTACGGTCCACGATAAAATAATACCTTACAATAGATTGCGAAGTATGGCCAGATCTCTGGTACTGAAAAATAAATTTATTGCGTCATCGCAACGAGAGTAGCCTGCCACGTTCTCATGCTCCTCCATCGATTTTATCGTTTCGATTGTTCGTGCCTAGTGCGCGGTAGACACTGGCCCGGGCGATACCGAGGCGGCGGGCGATCTCCGCCGGGCCCACGCCCTCGGCCTTGAGGGCGCGCACCTTGGCAGGGTCGATCGACGGGCGCCGTCCCCTGTAGATGCCGGCGGCCTTGGCCTTGGCGATCCCCTCCATCTGGCGCTCACGGCGTAGGTTGGTTTCGAACTCGGCGAACACGCCGAGCATGTCCAGGAACGCCTTGCCGGCAGCCGTGCCGGTGTCGATCGGCTGCTCGGTCGCTTGCAGGCGAGCTCCTTTGGCCTTCAGGGAGCGCACGATGTCCTGCAGATCGCCGATGGAGCGGGCGAGGCGATCGATGCGTGTGACGACGAGGGTGTCGCCCTTGCCGATGAAGTCCAGCACGATGGACAGCTCGGTCCGGCCGGTGGTCGATGTGCCGGAGGCCTTCTCCGCCCGGATCGGGTCGCAGCCGGCGGCCTTGAGGGCTTCGAGCTGGATTGAGAGGTCCTGATCGAGGGTAGAGACGCGTGCGTAGCCGATGCGAGCCATGAAACGTCCCGTATGGGTCTAGACACAGTGCGCTTAACGTCCCAAAATCCCGAAAGCAACCCTAATGAGACGCCATTTCGCGTCTCACGGCACTGTCTCTCTGGGGTATATTTCTATGTATATCCCGACGATCCCAAGGTCATCCGAAGTGTCCACTGATCGCGTGGACACCACATTCGGCGAGACGGAGACTGACGCACCGGTGGGACGCCTCCCGGACGTTGCATCATGACGTCTTCCGCCGCATGCCTTCGATAATAACGGCCGCTCGGGTCACGTGATCGGGCCTCTGCCGGGAACCACCCTCTCATTCAGATCTACGTCTGCGGCTTGGCTGTAAGGGCGGCTGCGATGATTGAGAGGTCGTTGATCCGGCTGAACGGAATAATTCTCGGATTGTCGTTCGCGAATGGAAAGCGCGTGACCACAAGATGCTCGATGTGAGAGAGGCCAAGCTCGGTGGTCAGCAGGGCCTCGCGACCCAACTCCTTGCGAAGCGCCCGTTCATAGCTCGCAACACGCGCGCGATTATAGCGGGCGAACAGCTTTGGATCCGCCTCAAGTCGGCTCAGATCGATGAGATTGTTTTTGCATTGCACGTTGAAAATCACGCCATCACGCGTGGTCACGACATCGAACTCCTTCCGGTTCAGGCGTTTGATCCCAGTGAGTTGAAATCCTTGCAGCTCAAGCGCATCGGCAACGGTTTTCTCAAAGATGAAGCCGGAGCGGATCTGAAAGCGCCTGATTCTGTAAAGGAAAATATTTTTCCAGTTGTAGAGAAACCGGCTGAGTAGAGTCACCGACGAATGCAGCATGCCTGCGATTTCGACGAACGGAGTATGGCTGTTCGTATTGGCGACGTAGCTGGCGTTCGTCTGGAGAAGCGCTCGGCGCAGGGGCGGCGACAGTCCGAGATCATCCGCCAGCCGGTCGAGGTCGGCCCGGGAGATATGCACCCAGTGATCGTCGACCGCGCGTTCCGACAGGCACCGCACCAGGGCTGCGGCCGGCGCGAATTCTGAGCCGGCGAGGTCGAATTCGGCATAGGCTGTCTCGATGAGGCGGATATCGTTGCGGAGCTCGGCGGCAGAGAAGAGTCGGTCGCGTCGAACCTTCTCTAGGCTCGCGGGGCGTGGATCGTCGATGCCCGCGAACATTTCGACGATCGAAGCCCGTTCTGGATCTAGATAGAGGGTATCGAGCGCAGGATACTCATGCGAGCCCGCGAAGCCACGTCGGTCGACGTACAGCTCGTATTCGTGGAATACCTCTGACAGCATCAATTGCTGATAGAGCCCTGTAAGCGCCACGCCGTTCAGTTCCACCAGGGGGAGGAGCTGGTTGAGCGTGTCGAGCGGGTGCATGCGTCGGCTGCCGCGGCAGGCGTGAGGGAGCGTGTACAGCATCGCCACGAGGTGCCGACGACGGGACTGGAAGTAGCTTACGGCCGTCCCGACGGTCACGAAGCCAGCCGCGGCTGACGACAGGCCATGTAGCGCGAAGGAGTGACCCATCGCGGCCGCCTGCACGAGAAGGGTCATGAACCGTTTCGCGAAACTCTCACCGTAGCGGTAGGCAATGTGATGACGCACAGCCCGAAGCCGCCGCGGGCGCGTATGTAGCGCGGCGACCGGAAGGCTGATCAGGGCTGCCTTAACCGCGTCGTCGTCCAGCCCAAATAAGACAAGGTTGATGAACTCCTCGATCCCACGAAGGGTCTCGAGCCAAGCTTCGACTGTCGAGCCGGCGTCGAACGAGGCGAGCGCGGCGTGAAGGCCGCCGCTGTTGTGATCGATTTGGTCGCGTAGCAAAGCGCGCGCGTCGTCGCCTTTGAGGACCCGGGTCTGGTGATCGGCCACCGTCATCGACGTAATTTCGGGAGCGAGGGGCGCGAGCGGAAGCTGGCGCTCAACACCTGGTACGTCAACATCGAACCAATCGACTGGCCGAGGGGCTGGCCGTCTGCGACATCACAGCTGCACTCCGGCCTTTTACCCTCGCCCATATCAACCTTAAGATGCCTGTTTCGAGCAAGGGATGACACGCCTTGATCCAGGAAGCCAGCGAGACTCTCGTCAATCTGAGACGGCTCCTTGAGCGCATCCGCGATAAGAAAATGGATGTCCTGTCGGGATGGGGTGCGTTGCGAAACAATGCTCGCGTAAATGGCATCGAAGCTGATCCCGAAATCGAAAGAACGTGCACTGCGTTCCTCGAAGCCGCAGCCATCTACACTGGCGAGGGAAATCCTATGCGGACCGCTCTTCAAGATAAGGATTGGCACCGTATCGCGTTTGAGAATGCGATGGGCAAACTGCTTGAATACCGTACGGCTCTCCGCGCAGCCCGGGGCCGGGAGGATGCCCGCATTATCTGTTCCGTCAATGAAACTGAAGTCGAAGATCCATTCTAGAACATGGAGTCATCGTGCACTATTACGTTGATGAAAGTGGCAATACCGGCCTTGAATTGTTCGATAAAAATCAACCGGTACTCTATTATGGCGTGCTCGGCGCCCAAGCCAATCTCGATGTCATTGCCAAGCCATTGCTCGAAGAACTCAGGAAGGAGCTTGGTGTAAAAAGGATTCATGCGAATGAACTGGGTGTTGGCAAACTAACGCCGATCGCACACAAAATCGCGCGGTTCAGCAAAAAGAACGACTTGAGATTTTCTCTTTTGAGGGTTGTCAAGCCAGATCATGCAATTATCTCATTTTTTGACCAAGTGTTCGACGCTGGATTGAACAAAGCCGTCAGGTGGGAGGATTATTGGACACCACTTCGATATGTGCTCCTCTTCAAAGTGGCGCATCTCTTCAATGACGAATTGGCGAAGTACGCATGGAAGACGAGGCGCCAGGTCAACCCAGCGCAATGCGCAAAAATGCTGACGATCTTATGCGATAGACTTTGTGAAAATTTAGACAACCTTCCGGATGTTCGATCACGGGAACTGATTTCTGGCGCTCTAAAGTGGGCTTCGGCCCATCCGCATGAGATTAGCTATGGGGTCGGCAATCACGATACGGCTCTTCAAATCTCTCCAAACCTTGTCGGCTTTCAGAACGTATTGATGCTGATTGCACAGCAATCTTCGGCTAGGAACAAGACGGTCAGAAAAATTACGGTCGACAGGCAGACGGAATTCAATAAAGCCCAAGGCGAACTAGCGGAAATTTATCAGAAATTGCGCGGCCACAACATGGAGCTTGGGCCCGGCATGCCAAGCTTCGATTTTTCCACGATGCCAGAAACACCCCCAACATTTACGCCTGGAGACGAAAGTAGCGGTCTCGAATTGGTGGATGTTTCTCTCTGGATCGCAAAAAGGCTCAAAGAAGAAAAGTCAATCTCGCAAGAACTTCATGAACTGCTGTTGACGCAGGCGAAGCGCGGACTGGCGGATGAAGTTTCACTTAGCGGGATGGATAAGAGGTGGCGCTTTATAACTCAGCTTCCGGAGCCGGACCGTCCCATCCCCACCGAACTACGGGAAGTTCTCGATGAGCACGAGATGAAACGGAAAATCGAGGTCGAAAAGCTCTGATAATTAGTGCTTCATATGAGGTCGCTGAGGCGAACTCGACGCGCGAGTGTGTAGAGAGAGGACCGCTCTGACTTAGGCTTGTGCACCAACGTGCGAGCTATGCTCTGTTCTGGAGCGTTGCCAGCTTCCGGGCAGCGCCGCGTTGTGCGCGGAGGCGTTCGCCGTAGCGGGCCGGCATCGCGGGCGTCTTCCACGAACCGGCCTGCATCACCTCGAGCAACTCGAACCCCGCCGCGAACATATCCTGCGTCGCCCCGACTCGTGTGGAATGTCCCGAGGGAAGGCGAGAGAGCTTCAGCCCGGCCGCCGTGGCGAGTGCGCGGAACACCCGCGCCACCTCCTTGTCACCGAGCGCGCTCGCTCCGACCCGCCCCCCCTTGGTGAGCGGCCGGAACAGCGGCCCGCTCTCCAACCCGGCCGCCGCGAGCCACGCCGCGATATGCGCCATGGTATCGGGGGCGAGATACTTGATCGCGCCTTCACCCTCCTGGTCTGCCTTCGAGCGCCGCACCAGCACGGTGCCGGAGCCGTCGTCGCCCTTGTGGAGATCCTCTATATATAAAGAGACGAGTTCGGACCGACGCAGCAGCGTGTCGTAGGCGACTGCGACCAGCGCGGCGTTGCGTAGCGCGATCAGCGGAGCACTGTGCTTGCCCTCCAACACGCGCCGGTGCAGCCGCTCGGGCGTCATCACGGTCAGCATGCGCTCGATGCTGCCTCGGTTGAGCGGCTCGGCCTGCTTCTGGCGCCGACCCTTGGCGCGGTTCATCCGCTTCACCGCGAGCCGCACGATCTCGTCGGCGCACGGGTTCTGAAGACCGGCCGCGCGGTGCAACGCCGCGATCGACGAGCGATAGCGCTCGACTGTGGCTCGGGATTTCAGCTCCGCCTGCGCATCAACGAAGGCGGCGACGGTGTCCGGGGTTGCCGGCAGCATTGCCCGCCCGGCCTCCCGGCACCAAGCGGCGAAGATCCGGCTGTCGGCCGCGAAGGCGCGCACTGTGTTGTCGGCGAAGGCGCCGCGTGCAGCCCGGGCGTGCCCCTCCAGGCGCTCGATGAGAAGCTCGGAACTCAGCGGCAGTGCCTCGGCCTGCGGGACCGGCACAGCCGACGCGTCGCGGGACGGCTCGGAGGCAGGATCGGCGGTGTCAAGCTCCATGGTGGGAGTCTAGCCGTTCGGGGGTTAATGATCCACAAATTCCGGACGATAGTGCTTATTATCGGACGCAATTACCCGACTCAAAAGGGTATACCCTTTTGAGGCGCGAAAGTCATCCTCTGATGACGGAGTGACACTTAGTCGCCATGGCGCATATCCGTCGCACTGTCATTCGAGCATAGATGACAGTGCGTGATCGAAACGATATGATTGTTTGAACCCAATAAAGCGGTGGCCCTCTAATGTCGTTTGTCACTGATGTAAAATTGGCCGCTAACGGCCGCATGGTTCTACCTCAGGCGGTCCGCGAGGCGATGGGCGTATCCGGCGAGACGCGGATCATTGTGACGGTCGATGGCACCGAGGTTCGTCTGTCTCCGATCGCGAACGTCGTTACCAAGCTCCAGGCTTTGTACCGCGAGCATGTCAAAGACGATGCCGACGCCGCCTCGTTCCTGGAAGAGCGGCGCGCGGATGACAGCGACACCGTGGGTGCCAAAGCGTGAGCGCCGTCGTCTTCGATACCTCTGCCGTGATCGCGCTCCTGCGCAGCGAGCCGGGAGCGGCCGTGGTCGCCGCGCGTGTCGGTCAGGCCGCCATGTCAGCCGTCAATCTTCAGGAACTCGTCAAGGCCCTGATCCTGCGCGGGTTGGCGCTCCCGGTGATTGAGGAGGTGGTGCAGGAGTTGCGCCTCGATCTGTACTCGCATGATCGCGAGGCCGCCTTCGCCGCCGCGCAGATCACGGAGGCGACGCGACAGCACGGCAGTGGGCTCGGTGACCGGAGCTGCATGGCGCTCGCGATAAAGCTCGGCGTGCCGGTCCTCACCACCGATCGGGCCTGGGCGAAGCTGAAGATCCCCGGCCTCGTGGTCGAGCTGGTACGTTGAGGCGATGGCGGGCGCCGCGGCCCTCGCAGCGATCGCGACTGGGCTGAACGAGCGGCAGCAGGCCAATCTGCTCGCGGCTTACGATGAGGATCAGGCCCGCGAGGCCTCCCACCAGCGACCTGGCGGGCCGCCGGCTCGGCAGTGGCGCTGGATCGAGTATGGCCCCGTTGGCCACAGATGACTCGACGGGCCGGGATCTCGGCTGCTGCGGGCCAAGCTGGCCGAGTCCGGCATGGTCAGCTAGGGCACCGGCGCCACCTGGGCGGCGTTGGCCGAGCGCGGTCTTCTGAGCACGAGCTACGCCCATACCGGCCTGATTGACACGCGCAGCCGCTGGCCCATCAGATCCCTCACAGTGCGCCTGACGACCGACGGCCGGAAGGTCGCTCGCCTCCTGCGGGGCGAGCCGCCGACGCGGCCGCGGAGCAAGGAGCCGAAGCCGCTCTCCCTGTCGGCCCTGCGGATGGTGGCCTACGGCCAGCAGCATCCGAAGGAGACGTTCGATTTTCACGCGCCCTGGGGCATCTGCCCGCTCGACTACCTTGTGGCCCTCGGGATCTGCCGCGGCCTCGTCAAGCGTGGCCTGCTCGATGGAGATCCTCCGACGCACCTCCGGATCACGCCGGCCGGGCTCACGCTGGACGTTTCATCCATCAACATCAACCGCCGAGCCACAACAGCTTGAGGCGGCATACGCTGTAAAAACGAACAAAGGTTGTGAACCCTCGTTGACTGAGAGGGACTGCTGTCTACGGTGCCGCTCGGCCTCCGCGTTCGCGCCGAGGAGAACCGACGAGGCGGGTTATATCCCCCCGATCACTCGCCTCGTCGGACCAAGCAACGCCGACGTATCCTCGGAACCGACCGACCTCAGGACTCCCTTGTTCAGCTACGCCTCCACGGCGAGGCGGGAAGGCCTTCAGATGGTGCGGGCGAAGGGCGTCTGGGGGTCGGTAGCGAGCCGCCGCCCCTGTTGCTCGGGGGACAGATCGTGGAAGAACTTCACCTCGTAGTTGGGGGTCCAGGCCGGCGGTGCCGGCTGTTTGGGCGAGGCGCGGAACACCTCGACGACCGGCCCGCCGAGCAGGTCGGTTTGGATACCGATCAAGGCTCGCTCGTACTGCGCCTGGCGGTAATCGGCCCGCCAGCGGGCGTCGCTGCCGGCCGGCAGCCGCGTCACGTCCTGGCGGATGTGGTACGTTTTAAAGCGTGGGATTTTAGGCGGGACCGCCTCACTCGTCCCAGGGATTGACGGGAGGTACGACCAGGTCGGGGAAGTGCCGGACGTTGCGGGTTGCGAGGGTGGCCCGCCGCGCGATGGCGGTACCAGCGATCATGCTGTCGCGCAGCTCTTGCGGTTGGCCCCGTCTCTGTCGAGCCGCCATGAGGGTTGCCGTCTCGCCGGCCGCAGCGGCATCGAACGGGGCGATCCTCCTTTGGAGCATTTCTGCGACGAGGCGATCGAACGCAGTGCGCAGGCCTGCGGCGCGCCGGCCATCCGGCATGAGGTCGAGGCCGAACTGGATCTCGAGGACGGTAATCGTGGTGATCCAGACGGAGTTTCTGGGTTGGCTGTCGAGCCAACTGACGAGAATCGGATCCGACGACGCGCGCATCAGACCGGATACGACGTTCGTGTCGAGGATGATCATGCGAAGGGATCAGCGAGGCTGTGCCCGCGGAACTGGGTCAGTTCCTCGTCGGGCTTCAGGCCGATTTCTTCGAAGAGGGACGCGATCTGCGTCCCCAACCCCGTGGTTAGTTCATCCTCGGCGGCGGCGGAGCGCAGGATGTCGCGCAACTCGGCCTCCATGCTGCGACCGTTCCGGGCAGCGCGCTGCTGCAAGCGTTCCTTCACACCGTTATCGATGTCGCGGACAAGAATTTGGGCCATGGCATCTCCTCTTGCTATCATGATAGCATACGAAATTCCTCCCACAAAGTGGGGCCAGTTGAGCTTGCCGTTCTCGTCCTCCAGTTGCTTGAGCCGTCGGATCTCCGGCACGCCCATGCCGACGAACTGCTTCTTCCAGCGATAAAAGGTCGGCTCGGATACGCCCATCTTCCGGCAGACCTCGTCCACCGTCGCGCCGTTCTCCGCCTGTCGCAGGGCGAAGGCGATCTGTTCAATCGTGAAGCGTTTGCGAGGCATGGCATCCACCCTCCTTCAGGGTTCAGGATGCCCGAAAAACTTGCGCTCAGCGCGGACCAGTTTGATGGGTCAGGGTCAAGGGGGACGTCGGTCGGGCAGCCATATCGAATCAGTCTTCACTGGGTCTGTACAGGACGCGCGGAGAATCACCTGACCCAGCCGCCGCTACCTCAGTCGGCACGACGGAATGCGGAGGGGCTCGATCCTGTGACGCGCGAGAAGTAGCGCGAGAAATACGCAGGGTCGTGGAAGCCGAGGTCGTAGGCGATCTCCGCCACCGGCAGGTCGGAGTAGCGCAGGGAGCGCTTGGCCTCCAGGATGACCCGGTCGGCGATGAGCTGGCCCGGCGTCGCGCCGGCCACAGCCCGGCAGGCGACGCGCAGACGCCCGACCGTGGTGCCGATCCGGTTGCAGTACTGCTCCAGGCTGAGGCCGGCGCGGTAATGCTCCTCGATCGCCGCTCGGAAGCGGGCGACGATCCTTGCATGGGCGGCCAGGCGAGTGGGACCATCGGCCGCCCGCGCGTCGGCAAGGCGCGCCAGTTCGACGAGGAGCAGCGTGAGATGCGCTTTCAGGGCGGCCCGCTGGGCCGGGGCCGCGCTGGCCCGCTCGCGGTCCAGCCCGTCGAGCGCCGCATCGAGGTGCGCGGTTCCGTCCAGAGCGAGGCAGCGCACCCCCTCGAACAGGGCCGCAAAGGCGCGCTCGTCCCGCCCGAGCCCGCGCAGGACCGCGTCCGAGACGGTGAGGACGCGGCCGGTGCTGCCCGCCTCGTAGACGAAGCCGTGCACCACGCCCGCCGGGACGACCAGCGCACAGGGTGCCGCGAAAGCGGTCTCCTCGCCCTCGGCCGTGACGGTGCCGCGGCCGTACCGGATGCAGAACACTTGGTGCAGGTCGGCATGGGCGTGCGGACGAATCCGCCAGGCCGCCGGGCGGCTGCGATCGTCCAGGTCTTCGAGGTGCAGAAACCCGTCATCCGCAGTCTGCGGTGGCTCGCCGTAAAGGAAATACCGGGGCACGACAGGTTTCGGCATGGGGCACGCGGCCTTTCGATAAACGGCACAAAAGTACAAGAAAAACGCCGCCGCCTCCATACCCGCGCGGCGCCGGCATCGGCAAGATCCTGCACAAGCCGGTGCGGATCGACCGTCACGGATCAGGGAGGGCCGGCCATGCGCACGCAGGTCGCGATCGTCGGTGCCGGGCCGGCCGGGATGGTCTTGGCGCATCTGCTGCACGCGGCCGGCATCGCCAGCGTCGTGGTGGAGCGCCGCACGCGCGACTACGTCGAGGGCCGCGTGCGTGCCGGCGTGCTGGAGCAGGGCACCGTGGACGTGCTCGCGCGGCTCGGCCTCGACGGGCGCCTGCGCAGCGAGGGCCTCGTCCACACGGGCGCCAACCTCGCGGTGGACGGCGAGAGCTTCCGCATCGACATGGCCGCGCTGACCGGCGCCGCAGTCACGGTCTACGGCCAGCAGGAGGTGATGCGCGACCTCTTCGATGCGGGCGAGGCGCGGGGCCTCGCGGTGGTGTACGAGGCCCAGGACCTGCGCCTGCACGATCTCGACGGCGCCGCCCCGAGCCTGACCTACCGCACGCCCGCGGGCCCGCAGCACCTCGTCTGCGACTACGTTGCGGGCTGCGACGGCTTCCACGGCATCTCCCGCCGGTCGATCCCGGCGGACGTGCTGAGAACCTTCGAGCGGATCTACCCCTTCGGCTGGCTCGGCATCCTCACGGACGTGCCTCCCGCCGCGCACGAGCTCGTCTACGCGAGTCACGCCAACGGCTTCGCGCTCGCCAGCATGCGCTCGGCGACACGCAGCCGCTACTACATCCAGTGCGGCATCGACGAGCGTCCGGAGGACTGGCCGGACACACGTTTCTGGGACGAGCTCTGCTTGCGCCTCGGCCCCGGCATCGCGGGCGGGATCGTGCGCGGCCCCGCCTTCGAGAAAAGCATTGCGCCCCTGCGCAGTTTCGTCGGCGAGCCGATGCGCTGGGGCCGGCTGTTCCTGGCCGGGGATGCCGCCCACATCGTGCCGCCCACCGGCGCCAAGGGCCTCAACCTCGCCGTCTCGGACGTGGTGATGCTGGCCGAGGCGCTGGAGGCCTTCTACGCCCGCGGCACGGGTTCGGGTCTCGACGGCTACTCGGCGCGGGCGCTGGCGCGGGTGTGGAAGGCGGAGCGGTTCTCGTGGTGGTTCACCCGCCTGATGCACCGCTTCCCCGAGGAGACCGGCTTCGACCGGCGTATGCAGCTGGCGGAGCTCGCCTATCTCGGCACCTCGCGCGCCGCCCAGACGGTGCTGGCCGAGAACTATGTCGGCCTGCCCCTCGATCCCCCCCCGGTCTCGACCTCTGTTGCGGACTTTTTCTCGGCCCCGAGCGCGAACCTGCGCGGGATGTGCGCATGAGCCACGAGAGCGCCGCCGGGATCCTCGATGTCCCCGCCCTGATCGACGCCCGCCCGATCGGCGCGGCGCAGGTCCTGACCTTTCTCCTCTGCTTCCTCGTGGTGCTCCTCGACGGGTTCGACACCGCGGCCATCGGCTACATCGCGCCCTCGCTGATGACCGAGTGGGGCGTGGGCCGCGCCGCGCTCGCCCCGGTGCTGAGCGCCGCCCTGTTCGGCCTCGCGATGGGTGCGCTGGCAGCGGGGCCGCTGGCTGACCGCTACGGGCGCAAGGCGGTGCTGGTCGCAGCGGTGGTCGAACTCGGCTTGGCCTGCCTTGCTTCCGCCTTCGAGGCTGATCTCCCGCAACTCGCGGCCCTGCGCTTCCTCACCGGGCTCGGCCTCGGGGCGGCGATACCGAACGCCGTGACGCTGACGAGCGAGTACGGCCCGGTCCGGCGCCGGGCGCTGCTCACCAACATGATGTTCTCGGGCTTCCCCCTCGGCGCGGCGCTCGGCGGCTTCCTCGCCGCCTGGATGATCCCGACGCTGGGGTGGCGCAGCGTGCTCCTGCTCGGCGGCGCCGCGCCGCTGGCCCTGGCTGCGCTGCTGGCGCTGCTGTTGCCGGAATCTGTGCGCTACCTCGTGGCCCGCGGCGCGGCGCCGGCCCGCATCCACGCGGTGCTCCGCCTGATCGCCCACGGGACTGGACCGGCCGCCGGCTACGACCTCGGCGCGGCGGCCGCGGGGCCCGGCCGGCCGGCCGGCCTCCGCCTCGTCCTCTCGCCGGCCTACCGGATCGGATTGGTCATGCTGTGGGCCGCCTATTTGATGGGGATCGACCGGTTCGGCGGCATCGCCGGCTCCTTCCTGGTGGCGGAACTTGCCGGGACGAGCCTGCCGGTGACCTTCGCGTTAGTCGCGGTTCCGGCCCTGCTCGCGGCCGCCGCCGTCGCCACCAAACGCAACGCCCGCCGCGGCGCGGCCCCGGCCCGCGCCGCCGCCCTCGGCCACTGACCGGCGGCGCGGGTCGCCCCACCGGCCGCCCGCGCCGCCCAGCCCTCACGCGACCCGAGGATTTCGATGTCCGACGCCACGTTCGACCACCCGCGGGATGCGGGCCAGCCGCCCTCGCTGTTCCCCGCCTACCGCTCGACCGTTCTGCGCAGCCCGCGCGAGCCGCTGGTGCGAATCCCCCACACGCTTACCGAGACCACCGGGCCGGCCGGGACCTGGGAGGCCCTGATGGGCCCGGCCATCGCCGACCTGACCCGCCACGACCGGGGGCCGGGCGTGGCGATCGGTCAGCGCATCGTGGTCACCGGCCGCGTTCTCGACGAGGCGGCGCGGCCCGTGCCTGACACGGTGGTCGAGGTCTGGCAGGCCAACGCCGCCGGCCGCTACATCCACCGACGCGATCAGTGGGATGCGCCGCTCGATCCGAACTTCACCGGCACCGGCCGGGTCGTCACCGATGCGCAGGGGCGCTACCGCTTCACCACGATCCGGCCCGGAGCCTATCCATGGGGCAACCACCGCAACGCCTGGCGCCCGGCCCATATCCACCTGTCCCTGCTTGGGCCGGCCTTCGCCACCCGGCTGGTGACGCAGCTCTACTTCCCCGACGACCCGCTCATCGAGATCGACCCGATCGCCAATGCCGTGCCGATGCCCTACCGCAACCGCCTCGTCGCGCGCTTCGACATCGACACGACGCAGCCGGATTACGCCCTCGGCTACATCTTCGACATCGTGCTGCGCGGGCGCGACGCCACGCCGTGGGAGCCTTGAGATGACCGACGCCCTCGAAGGCCTGCCCCGCAACGCCGCTCCCCGCGCCGACAACCAGGACCCAGCCTTGTTCGGCCAGACGCCCTCGCAGACGGTTGGTCCGTTCTTCCATTACGGCCTGCCCTGGAAGGGGGGCGCCGACCTCGTCGGCGCTTCCGACATCGGCGCGCGCCTCGACCTGTTTCCGGAGGAGCATGACGTCCTCCACCTAGCCCCCCCGCGCGGGCCGGTGACGGGCGAGATCGTCTCCGTCGTCGGTACGGTGCGGGACGGGGCGGGCGAGCCGGTCACCGACGCGATGATCGAGATCTGGGGTGCCAACGCCGCCGGCCGCTACCACGGCGCCGCCGACACCCGGGCGGAGATCCCCCTCGATCCGGGCTTCATCGGCTTCGGGCGAGCGGCGGTCGATGCCGCGGGCGGCTTCCGCTTCCTCACCCTGCGGCCGGGCCGTGTGCCGGTCGCGGTCGAGAGCAACCGCTGGCAGGCGCCCCATCTCGCCATCGGGGTCTTCGGCCGCGGCCTGCTGAAGCGGCTCGCCACACGGATGTACTTCGCCGACGGGACCGACAACGACGCGGACCCGATCCTCGCCCTGGTGCCGGAGGCGCGCCGCCGCACGCTCATCGCCCCGCGCGTCGCCGAGGCACCGCCGACCTATCGGTTCGACATCGTGCTGTGCGGGGCGGACGAGACCGTGTTCTTCGCGCTGTGAGGCGGGAGACGCGTCATGGGGCGGGAGTGGTGAGGCGAAAGCCTGAGGCAAGTTCGTGAGGCAAGGTCGTGAGGCAAGAGAGATGAGCAGCAATTCCGTCGTCGTCGCGGTGGCGATCACCGGCTCGGTGCCGCGCAAGGCCGACAACCCGGCCGTGCCGATTGCGGTCGCGGAGCAGATCGAATCGACCCATCAGGCCTTCGAGGCCGGCGCGACGCTGGCCCATATCCACGTCCGCAACGACGACGAGACTCCCTCGTCCGATCCGGACCGGTTCGCCGCCGTGCAGGAGGGGCTGCGCCGCCACTGCCCCGGGATGATCGTGCAGTTCTCCACCGGCGGGCGCGGGCGCGACCCGGCGAGCCGCGGGCTGTCGCTCCGGCACCGGCCCGACATGGCCTCGCTCTCGACCGGTTCGGTCAACTTCCCGAGCATCGTCTACGAGAACCACACCACCCTGGTGACCGATCTGGCGACGCAGATGAAGGGCCACGGCGTGCGGCCCGAGATCGAGATCTTTGACCTCTCGCACATCCATGGGGCCGGGCGCCTGATCGCGGCCGGGCTGATGGACCCGCACCCCCACGTGCAGTTCGTGATGGGTGTGCAGAACGCGATGCCGGCCGAGGAGCACCTGCTCGACCTGCTGCTCTGCGAGACCCGCCGGGTCATCCCCGGGGCGACCTGGACGGCGGCCGGGATCGGCCGCAGCCAAGCGGTGGTGATGGACTGGGCGCTGGCGCGCGGGGCGGACGCGGTGCGCACCGGACTCGAGGACAACATCCGGGTCACGAAGGACCGGCTGGCGGCGAGCAACGCCGAGCTCGTCGGGCTCGCGGTCGAGGCCGTGCAGCGGCACGGCCGGCGTCCGGCGACGCCCGCCGAGGCCCGCGCCGCCCTCCGGCTCGCGGCCTGAGGATGAGCTTCTCTGCCCTCGATTCGGGCCTGCTTGGGCCGCTCTTCGCGAGCGCGGCGATGCGCGAGGCCTTCTCGGACGCGGCGCGCCTCGCCGGGATGCTGCGGGCCGAGGCGGCGCTCGCCCGGGCCGAGGCAGAGGTCGGCCTCGCGCCGGCGGCCCTCGCCGACGCCATCGCGGCGATCGCGCCGGAGACGCTCGATATCGACGCGCTGGCGGCCGGCACCGCGCTGGCGGGGGTGCCGGTGATCCCGTTCGTCGCGGCCGTGCGCAGGCGCCTGCCGCCCGAGCTGGAGCCGGCCTTCCACAAGGGCGCCACCACCCAGGACATCGCCGACACCGCCCTCGTCCTGCAGATGCGGTCGGGGTTCGACCTGATCGCGGCCGAGAGCGAGGCCGTTGTCGCCGGGCTCGTGCGCCTCGCCACGGAGTACCGCGCCACCCCCTGCGTCGGCCGCACCTACGGCCAGCACGCCGCGCCGATCTGCTTCGGCTACAAGGCGGCGACCTGGGCGCTCGGCCTTGCGGAGGTCACCGACCAACTGCCGGGCCTCCGGGCGCGCGTGCTCACCGCCTCGCTCGGCGGTCCCGTCGGCACGCTCGGCGCTCTCGGCGGGCAGGCCGAGGCCGTGGCCACCGCCTATGCCCGGCATCTCGGCCTCGGCCCCGAGACGGTCGCCTGGCACACCCGCCGCGCCCGCATCGCCGAGGCCGGAGGCTGGCTCGCCCGCCTTCTCGGGGCGCTGGCGAAATGTGCGGGCGACATCGCCCATCTCGCCTCGACGGAGGTGGCGGAAGTGTCCGAGCCCTTCGTGCCCGGCCGGGGCGGCTCCTCGGCGATGCCGCACAAGCGCAACCCCGTCTCCGCCACCGTCATCCTGGCCGCCTTCGGGGCCGCCAAGGGCCATGCGGGCACGCTCCTCGACACGATGGCCGCTGCTCACGAGCGGCCGGCCGGCGCTTGGCATGCCGAGTGGCATGCCCTGCCCCAGCTCTTCGGTCTCGCCTCCGGGGCGTTGCGCGAGGCGCGGGCGGTGGCAGAGGGGCTCGTCGTCGATCCCGGACGGATGCGCCGCAACCTCGATCTCACGCGGGGCCTGCTCTTCGCCGATGCCGCGGCCGCGGCCTGCGCGCGCCGCTGCGGCGGCGCGGCGGCGCACGCCCTGGTGGAGCGCGCCTGCGCCGAGGTGCACGCTTCCGGCCGCGACCTGCACACCGTGCTCGCGGCGATGCCGGAGGCGCAGGGCATCGATCTCGGCGCCGCCTTCGACCTCACGCACCCCGTCGCCGCCGCAGCGGCGGCCACCGACCGTGCGCTCGCACAGATCGCGGCGCGCGCGGATTCGACTGCATCGCAATGATCCTGCCGAGACGGAGCCTCGACCCCGCATGCCCCTGATCCGCATCAACGATATCGACCTGACCTACGAGTTCTCTGGCCCGAGCGGCGCGCCGGTCCTCGTCCTTTCGAACTCGCTTGGCACGACGCTGGCGATGTGGGACGGCGTGGCCAGACGGCTGCACGGGCGCTACCGGATCCTGCGCTACGACACCCGCGGGCACGGCGGCTCCGCGACCCGCGACGCCGAAACCCGGATCGAAGATCTCGCCGCCGACCTGCTCGGTCTGCTCGACGCCCTGGGCATCGCACGGGCGCATCTCGCCGGCCTGTCGCTCGGTGGCATGACCGTCCAGGCAGCGGCGGCCGCCGCGCCCGAGCGGGTCCTGAGCCTCACCCTGATGGCGACCTCGGCCCACCTGCCGAGCCCCGAGAGCTGGGGCGAGCGGGCCGCCACCGTGCGGGCGCAGGGCACTGCGGCGATCGTCGAGGCGACACTCGGGCGCTGGTTCACCCCCGGCTTCTCGGCGCACGCGCCCGCCGCCATCGCGGCGATCCGCGAGGCCTTCGTGGCCTGCGATCCGGTCGGCTACGCCGTGTGCTGCGGGGCGATCGGCCGGATGGACCTCCGGCCGGTGCTCGGCCGCATCGGGGCGCCGACCCTCGTCATCGCCGGGCGCGACGACCCGGCGACGCCGCCCGCGATGGCCGAGGCGATCTGTGCGGGCATCCCGCAGGCGGAGCTGGTCCTGTTACCGCGCGCCGCTCATCTCCTCGCCGTCGAGCACCCGGAGGCGACGGCCGCCCATCTTGGCGGCTTCCTCGACCGGCAGCGCGGCGACCGTGCCGCCACCGGCGCCGTGCCCTTCGCGGAGGGGCTGGAGAATCGCAAGGCCGTGCTGGGCACGGCCCATGTCGAGCGCTCCCTGGCGGCGGCCGGGCGCTTTGCCGGACCCTGGCAGGACTTCATCACCCGCACGGCCTGGGGCGAGATCTGGGGCGATCCGCGCCTGCCCTGGAAGACGCGTTCCCTGGTGACCCTCGCCCTGATGGCGGCGCTGGGGCGTGAGGAGGAGTTCAAGCTCCATATCCGTCCGGCGCTCGCCAACGGACTCGACCTCGACGAGTTGCAGGCCCTGCTCCTGCAGACGGCGATCTATGCCGGAGTCCCGGCCGCCAACGGTGCCTTCCGCTGGGTGCGGGACACGCTGGGCGAGGCCGCCGATGCCGGCCCCTGAGGCCGGGGCAGGAACCTGCGCCGCCCGGCGCAGATGCGCGCCGCCGGGCGGGTCGCGGTCCGGCGCCGCTTGTGAGCGCGGGTGCAGGGCTCAGGCATCCTTGCTACCGATGCGGCGCAGGAGCGCGATCAGCTGGGCGCACTCCGCCGCATCGAGCTCGGCGAGCAGCGTCGCTTCGTGGGCGTGCAGCTGCCGCCGCACCTCCGCGAAGACCGCCTGTCCCTCGGGGGTCAGGTCGAGGACGAAGGCGCGGCGATCGGCCTCGTCGGCGCGGCGCGAGATCCAGCCCTTCTCGATCAGCTCGTTCACCAGCACGACCATGTTGGCGCGGTGGATGCCGAGCACGCGGCCGATCGCCCCTTGGTTGATGCCGGGATTGGCCTCGACGACCGACAGGATGCCGAACAGCACCTGCCGCATGCCGCTGCCTTCGATGACGCGGGCAAAGTCGTTCCGCACGGCCGTGCTGGCCCGCCGGAGATGGTAGCCCACAAGATCCTCGATCGCGCCGAGCCGCGGCTGGAGATCCGCCGGGGCAATAACCAGTTCTGTCGCTTTCGCCACGCGGAGCCTCCCGAACCGGCGTGGCTTAACGAGGCGGGCAGCAGGGTTCAAGCGGACGCCGACGCGCGCCGGGCCGGTTACCGGACGCGCAGGGGCGGGGCGCCTCGGGCAGAGGGGTCCGCCGGGCGATTCCGCTTGCGGTAGGCGGCCGGACTGATCCCCGCGCGCTGGGCGAAGAAGCGCGAGAAATAGGCCGGGTCGTTGAAGCCGAGATCGAACGCGATCTTCGAGATCGGCAGCGCGGTGTAGATCAGGGCGCGCTGAGCCTCGAGCATCTGGCGCTCGTGCAGCACCGACTGCGGCGGCTTACCCACGACCTGTGTGCAGGCCGCGTGAAGGCGGTCAGGGCTGACCCCGAGATCGGCCGCGAAGCGGGCGACCGGCCAGTTCTGCCGGAGATTGGCCTCAAGCAGTCGGCGGAAGCGTCGGTAGAGTCCGGCCCGCGCCGCCGCGGCGGGCTCGGTGAAGGCACGCAGGGCGTGCGTGCGTACGACGCCGACGAGCAGAAGCTTGACCAGCGCCGCCACAGCGCTGAACGAGCCCGGCTGCGCGCCGCCGACCTCGCGCCGCAGGCCCTCGAACAGCGAGACCACGTTCATGTCGATCTCGTCGGGCGCGCCTGGGGGGCCGCTGAACACCGCCGCGGCTGTCGCGTCGAGGCGCGCGGCCTCGTGGTCGTGGGTGATGACGGACCCCAGGAAGTCGTCGGAGAGGGAGAGAACGACCCCCTCTGTCTCCGGCCGGAACGAAAAGGCGTGCACCGTGCCGGCGGGGATCCAGAGCAGCCAGGGCGCCCGGAAGCGGTCGTTGCCTGCGTCGATTCGGACCTGGCCGCCGCCCTCCGTAACCATGAGAGCCTGGGTCAGGTGGTCGTGGCGGTGGGCGGCGATCTCCCAGTCGTGCAGGCGCGCGCTCGGCCCGATCCGCTCGGCGTGCACGAAATTCGGCGCGGCGGCCTCCGCCACCTCGCCGTAGAGGCGGAAGACGGGAATCGCGCGCGTGTGGTCCGGCTGCATCGCTGGTCCTGGCCTCCCCATGGCGCGGGCGTCTCGGCGCCCAAATTCGTCCAAGTCTTTCTTGGCGGCGTGCAGGAATCCGGAATTCCGGACCTGTAGGCTCCATTGCTAGAGTGAACTTGTTCTCGGCCGGGATCTACGCCCCGGGAGCCGGAACACAGAACACGAACCGGATACACTTCGGGAGGAGATCGCCCCGCCGGCCGGCACGCGCGAGCGGCCGGATCGCGTCCGGGGCGGCCCGTGCCGCGACGGCAGGGGCGCGACCGCCGCGGGACCCCGCGTCCCGCCCGGCCGCGGTCTGCCGCGCGGCCCCTCCGCCCGGCGACGCGATGGCAGCAAGGAGGGCCTGATGACTGCGCCGAAGCCGTTCCCGATGAACGCATGGTACGCCGCGGCCTGGGATTACGAGATCAAGCGCGCGCTGACCCCGCGCCGGATCTGCGACACCCCAGTGGTGCTCTACCGCCGCGGCGACGGCGGCGTCGCCGCGCTGGAGGACGCCTGCTGGCACCGCCTTCTGCCGCTGTCGCTCGGCCATCTCCGGGGAGACGAGGTGGTGTGCGGCTATCACGGTCTGGTCTTCAACCCGGCCGGGCGCTGCACCTTCATGCCCGCGCAGGAGACCATCAACCCCTCGGCCTGCGTCCGCGCCTTCCCTGTCGTCGAGAAGTACCGGCTGATCTGGGTCTGGATGGGCGACCCGGCGCTTGCCGACCCCGCGACGGTGCCGGATTTCCACTGGAACAGCGACGCGCCGTGGGTCGGCGAGGGCGGGACCTATTACGGCCTGAAATGCGATTACCGGCTGGTGGTCGACAACCTTATGGACCTCACGCACGAGACCTACGTCCATGCCGGCTCGATCGGCGACGAGGCCATCACCCGCAACCCCTTCGAAGTCACCCATGCCGGCCGCAAGGCCGTGGTGGAGCGCTGGATGGAAGGCATCGAGCCCCCGCCGTTCTGGGCTCGGATGCTCGGCCGCCCCGGCCCCGTGGACCGCTGGCAGATCATCCATTTCGAGGCGCCCGGCATCGTGGCGGGCGATGTCGGCGTGGCTCCGGCCGGGACCGGCGCGCGGACGGGCGACCGCTCGCAAGGCGTGAACGGCTTCTTCCTGGCAGCGATCACGCCCGAGACCGAGACGAGCTGCCACTATTTCTGGAACTTCGTCCGCAACTTCCGCACCGACGACCAGTCCCTCACCAAGACGCTCAACCTCGCCCATGTCAACGACGGCAACGGCGTCTACGATCAGGACTTCGCCGTGCTGGAGGCGCAGCAGCGGGCGATCGACCGCAACCCGCGCCAGCCCTTCTACAACCTGAACATCGATGCCGGCGCGCTCTGGGCCCGCCGCCTGATCGACACGATGCTGGCGGCCGAGCAGGGCGGCCCGGCCGGGGACCCGCCGCGCCTCGCGGCCGAGTAGGGCTGGCCTTCCGCGGCGCGCAGACGCCGCCGGAGGAGGAGAGGGAGTGGGACATGCACGCGAGACCCGAATGGCAGGGCGCCCGGCTCAGGGAGATCCGCGATCTGACGCCGGACATCCGCCTATTCACGATCGAACCCGAGCGCTTCGAGCGCCCGTCGCCGGGCAGCAACATCGCGATCGGCGTCCGGATCGGGGAACGGCCCGACACGCGGCGCTACTCTCTCGTCGGACTCGCGGCGGACGGGCTCTACCGGATCGCCGTCAAACGCCTGCCCGACAGCCGCGGCGGCTCCGCCTACCTCCACGGCCTGGCGCCCGGCGCGCGGCTGACGATCTCCGCGCCGGCAAACCACTTCCCGCTCAACCGGGGACGCCCGGACTACCTCCTGGTCGCGGGCGGGATCGGCATCACGCCGATCTACGGCATGGCGGTGGCGCTCGCCGAGGCGGGCGCGCCCGTCCGCGTTCTCTACACGGCGCGCGCCGCAGCGGACCTCGCCTTCGCCGACAGCCTGCGCGAGCGCCTCGGCGCGCGGCTCCGGATCTTCCTCGACGAGCGGGGCGAGCGGATCGACCTCGCAGCCGAGACCGCCCGCCTCGCTTCAGGGGGCGAACTCTACATCTGCGGCCCGATCGGCCTGCGCGAGGCCGCCCAGCGCGCCTGGGCGGCGAGCGGCCGGCCCATCGACGGCCTGCGCTTCGAGACCTTCGGCAGCAGCGGTCGCTATCCCGCGGAGCCGTTCCGGGTCCGCATCCCGCGCCTTAGCCGGGAGATTCTCGTGCCGCACAACCAGAGCCTGCTGGACGCCCTGGAGGCGGCCGGGATCGCGGTGATCTCCGATTGCCGCCGCGGCGAGTGCGGCCTCTGCGCCGTGAAGGTCCTCGACCTCGCGGGCCGGCTCGACCACCGCGACGTCTTCCTCAGCGACGCCCAGAAGGACACGAACGCGCAGATCTGCACCTGCGTCTCGCGGGTGGCAGGCGGCAACCTCAGTATCGACGTCGCCGACCGGAGCTGACTGCGCCGATCGACTGCGAACCGGCACCCCGCGCCCGGAATTACAATCTAGAAGCGCTGTCGCGAAAAGGCGGCGAAGACGTCGGGATGGGATGGACTACGGACGACTTCGCTCTTGTCTGCCGTCGCCATTATGTTATGTCACATAACAAGAGTTGAGAATCATCGGGAGGAAACCATGCTGGACACCAGCACGGAGCCGGGCGCCGCGCCCGCGGATACGTCGTACCTGGAGCGGCGTAACCCGCTGACCGGCGCGGTCGCGACCCGGATGCCCGCCCACGACGTGGACGCCGCCCGTGCGGTCGCCGACGCGGCCGAGGCCGCCCTGCCGGCCTGGTCCGAGCTCGGGCCGACGGCCCGACGCACCGTGCTGCTGCGGGCGGCTGAGTGCCTGACGGCGCGAGCCGACGCCTTCGTGGCGGCGATGACGGCGGAGATCGGGGCGACCGAGGCCTGGGCCCGGTTCAACCTCCAGCTCGCCGTCGGCATGACCCGGGAGGCGGCGGCGCTGACCACGCAGATCGGCGGCGAGGTGATCCCCTCCGACAAGCCGGGCTGCCTCGCCATGAGCGTGCGGGAGCCCGCTGGCGTCGTCCTCGGCATCGCGCCCTGGAATGCCCCGATCATCCTGGGCGTGCGCGCCGTGGCGGTGCCGCTCGCCTGCGGCAACACGGCAATCCTGAAGGCCTCCGAACAGTGCCCGCGCACGCATGCGCTGATCGTCGAAGCCTTCCGGGAGGCCGGTCTGCCGGACGGCGCGCTCGGTTTCGTGGCGAACCGGCCTGAGGCGGCCGGCGCCGTCGTCGGCGCGCTGATCGACCACCCGGCCGTGCGCCGCATCAACTTCACCGGCTCCACGTCGGTCGGGCGGGTCATCGCCCGGCGGGCGGCCGAGCACCTGAAGCCGGTGCTGCTGGAACTCGGGGGCAAGGCCCCGCTCCTCGTGCTGGAGGATGCCGACCTCGACGAGGCCGTGAAGGCCGCGGCCTTCGGCGCCTTCATGAACCAGGGCCAGATCTGCATGTCGACCGAGCGCATCATCGTGCTCGACGCAGTGGCCGACGAATTCGCCGAGCGCTTCCGCGCCAAGGCCGCCGCGCTCAGCGTCGGCGATCCCCGGGAGGGCAGGGCGCCCCTCGGCGCGGTCGTCGACCTGAAGACGGTCGATCACGTGCGGGGCCTCGTGGAGGATGCGGTGGCGGACGGCGCGACGCTGCTGACCGGCGGGGCGGCCGACGGCGTGCTGATGCCCGCCCATGTCGTCGACCGGGTGACGCCCGCCATGCGGCTGTTCCGCGAGGAGACCTTCGGCCCGGTGGTGGCGCTCGTGCGGGCCCGTGATGAGGCAGAGGCGATCGCTCTCGCCAACGACACCGAATACGGCCTCTCGGCCTCGATCTTCACCCGCGACACTGCGCGGGGCCTGCGCGTAGCGCGGCGGATCAAGTCAGGCATCTGCCACGTCAACGGGCCGACCGTGCACGACGAGGCCCAGATGCCCTTCGGCGGCGTCAAGGCCTCCGGCTACGGCCGCTTCGGCGGTCGGGCCGGCATCGACGCCTTCACGGAGCTGCGCTGGATCACGGTCGAGACCCAGCCCGGCCATTTTCCGATCTGACGGAGGCGCGCGATGAACCGTCTCACGACACGCTGCGCGGCCGAACGGCTCGCGCTCGCGGCTGGCGCCGCCGCGGCGCAGGAGGCCGGCGCCGCCGCGCCGGGGCCGCACGACGGGATACGCCGGACCCTGTTCGTCGCGCACGGCCTCCGCAGGCCCGACCACGTCGCGGTTGATTCCTCCGCGTCGCGGTGAGGACCGGTCCCGGCCCGCGGCACCCGTCTCAAGTCTTCTCCGAACTCCCGTCGCGAATCTCATTTCGGATCTTGTCCCGCATCCACTCGCGGACTTCATTGGAACAACAGTCATGGCCAACGATCACGACACCGTCGCCTACGAGGTCCAGGACCGCGTCGCCTGGGTCCGCTTCAACCGGCCCGAAAAGCGCAACTGCATGTCGCCCGCCCTCAACCGGCGTATGATGGAGGTTCTGGATACGCTGGAATTCCGCGAGGACGTCGGCGTCCTGGTGCTCACCGGCGAGGGCACGGCCTGGTCGGCCGGCATGGACCTGAAGGAGTATTTCCGCGAAACCGAGGCGCAGGGGCTGGCCGGTACCCGCAAGGCGCAGCGCGAGAGCTACGGCTGGTGGCGGCGTCTGCGCTGGTATCAAAAGCCCACCATCGCGATGGTCAACGGCTGGTGCTTCGGCGGCGGCTACGGGCCGCTCTACGCCTGCGACCTCGCTTTTGCGGCCGAGGAGGCGCAGTTCGGCCTCAGCGAGATCAACTGGGGCATCCTGCCGGGCGGCGGCGCCACGAAGGTGGCGGTGGCGCTGACTTCGTTCCGCAACGCCATGTACCACGCGATGATGGGCGAGACCGTCGACGGCCGCACGGCCGCCGCCTGGGGCTTCGTGAACGAGGCGGTGCCGGCTGATCAACTCCGGGCGCGCGTCGCGGCGGTGGCAGCCGTGCTCCTGAAGAAGAACCCGGTCGCCCTGAAGGCCACGAAGGACGCAGTGCGGCGGGTCGCCGACATGACCTACGATGACGCCGAGGATTATCTGATCCGGGCTCAGGAAGCGGCGAACAGCTTCGACAATGAGGGTCGGAAAGAGGGCATCCGGCAGTTCATCGACGAGAAGAGCTACAAGCCGGGCCTCGGCGCCTACGACCTGTCCAAGCATAAGACCTGACGAGAGCGCCCCGGCGGACACCTGGGCGGCGGAGGCCGCCCGGCCCGTCGGCAGCCGCTGCCGCAATCCCCGACCCATCCCGATGAGCCCGCGCGCATCGCCTGCGCCGCGAGGGAGAGCCGAGTCATGCCCAACCTTGCCCGCCTGCTCCGGCCCCGATCGGTCGCGATCGTCGGCGCGTCCGACAAGCCGGGCGCGCTCGGCTCCTCGGTCCTCGCGAACCTGACGCGGGCCGGATATGCCGGCCCGATCCACCTGATCAATCCCCGGCGCGCCGAGATCGCCGGCCGCGCCTGCCTGCCCTCGGTCGAGGCGCTGCCCGAGGGCATCGACGTCGCGGTGCTGGCCATCCCCCGCGCGGCGGTGCTGGAGACCGTGCGCGCCCTGGCGGAGCGCCGGGTCGGGGCAGCGATCATCTTTTCGGCCGGCTTCGCCGAGGGCGGGGAGTCCGGGCTCGCCGAGCAGCGCGCGATCGCCCAGATCGCGCGGGACGCCGACATGGTCGTCGAGGGGCCGAACTGCCTCGGCCTCATCAATTTCGTGGACGGCGTGCCGCTCACCTTCGTGGAACTGCCCGTGACGCCCCTGGCCGGCCGGCCCGGCATCGGGATCGTGTCGCAGTCCGGCGCGATGGCGGCGGTACTCGGCGTCACGCTGCTGGCTCGGGATCTCGGCCTGTCCTACTCGATCTCGACCGGCAACGAGGCCGCGAGCGGCGTCGAGGACTACGTCGACCACCTCGTCGACGACCCCGATACCCGGGTGATCGCGATGATCGTCGAGCAGTTCCGCCGACCCGCCCGCTTCCTGGCCGCGGCCGAGCGGGCGCGCGCCGCCGGCAAGCCGGTCGTGTTGCTCCATCCCGGGCGCGGCGAGGCGGCACGCCGCTCGGCCGCGACCCATACGGGGGCGCTCGCGGGCGATTACGCGGTGATGCGCCTCAAGGTCGAGCGGGCGGGCGTCAGCGTCGTCGGCACCCTGGAGGAACTCGGCGACGTCGCCGAACTGCTGCTGCGCTGCCCGCCCTTCGGCGCGGGTGGCACCGCGGTGCTCACCGAATCCGGCGCCTACAAGGCGCTGACCCTCGACCTTGCGGAGGATGTCGGCCTCGCCCTGCCGCCGCTCGGCGACGCCGACAGCCCGGCACTGCGGGCGGCGTTGCCAGACTTCGTGCCGGTGAGCAACCCGGTCGACCTCACCGCTCAGGCCCTGGTCGATCCCGACCTCTACCGGCGTGCGCTAGCCGCGCTCTTGGACGACGCGCGAGTCGCCGCCGTGGTGCTCGGCATCATCCAGACCGACACGGCGACCTGCGCCCTCAAATTCCCGCCGATCATCGCGGCCCTGCGCGCCCTGAAGCCGGGAAAGCCCGTCGTCTTCGGCGGCCTCGACGAGGGCGCGGCTGTGGCGGGGGAGCATATCGCGGCCCTGCGCGCCCTCGGGGTCCCCTATTTCGCCACCTGCGAGCGGGTGATCCGCGCGCTAGCCGTGGCGGCGCGGCGCGGTGGGACGCCCGCGGAGGCCGTGCCGGTGCCGCCCCTGCCACCGCGCTTCGCCGACGACGTCCGGGGCGTCGCACCGGAATACCGGGCCAAGGCCCTGCTGGCACCCCTGGGCATCCCGTTCCCGGAGAGCCGCATGGCGACGACCCTGGCGGAGGCACACGAAGCGGCCGGACAGCTCGGCTATCCGGTCGTCCTCAAGGCGCAGTCGGCGGAGCTGTCCCACAAGAGCGATGCCGGCGGGGTCATCGTCGGCCTCGCCGACCCGGGCGACCTGGCCCGGGGCTGGGCGCAGCTCGCCGCCAACATCGCGCATCACCGGCCCGGCCTGGTGCTCGACGGTGTCCTCGTCGAACGGATGGGCGCGCGCGGCGTCGAACTGATCGTCGGCGGCCGCAGCGATCCGGATTGGGGGCCGGTGGTGCTGGTCGGGTTCGGCGGCGTCCAGGCGGAGGTGCTCAAGGACGTGTGCCTGCTGCCGCCGGACCTGGACGAGGCCGCCATCGCCGACCAGATCCGCACCCTGCGCAGCGCCGCCCTGCTCGACGGGTTCCGCGGCGCTCCGGCCCTCGACGTCGCGGCGGTCGCCCGCGTGGCCGCGGCCGTGGGCCGAGCGCTCCTCAGCGAGACGCGCATCCGGGAGATCGATCTCAACCCCGTCGTGGTGAGGCCCGTCGGCGAAGGCGCCGTCGCCCTCGATGCGCTCATGATCTTCGCGCCGCCCTGAGGGCGCCCGTCCTCGCCGCGACCGAACACCAGGAACCGATTGTCGGCGAGGCCAGGGGCCGTGAGCCGCGGCCCGGTTCCGGACCGGACGACAGATTTCGGAGAAGAGCCCGAACAAGGGCCGCTCATCAGACCTTTGAAGAGGGAGAGGAACGCATGGCTGACGCATTGATACTGGGGCGCAGCACCCCGAGGGCAGGAGCGGTGACGGTCGGCCTCTGCTGCCTCGTGACCTTGATCGAAGGGTTCGATCTCCAGGCGGCCGGCGTCGTCGCCCCACGGCTCGTTTCCATCTTCAACCTCACCCCTGGCCAGCTCGGCCTGTTCTTCTCGGCAAGCACGATGGGGATGCTGATCGGCGCCGCCTTCGGTGGCCGCTTCTCCGACCGGTTCGGCCGGAAGAAGACCCTCATCGTCTCGGTCGCCCTGTTCGGCCTCATGTCGATCCTCACGGGGCTGGCGCACAGCTTCGAGGTGCTGCTCCTCGCCCGTCTTCTCACGGGTGTCGGGCTCGGGTCCGCCCTGCCGAACCTGATCGCCCTCGTCACCGAGAGCACCGCGCCGGGGCGGCGCGCGAGCGCCGTGGCCCTGCTCTATGCAGGCCTTCCGGCCGGGGGCGCGCTGGCAAGTCTGTTCACGCTTGTCGGAGCGGAATCCCACCACTGGTCGACGATCTTCATCACCGGGGGTGTCGCGCCGCTTCTGGTCGTGCCGCTGATCTGGGCTTGGCTGCCGCACAGCAGCACGGCCAGCGCACAGCGGGGTGGGGGCAGCGTGAGGAGCGTCCCGACGGCCCTGTTCGGCGAAGGACGGGCAGCAACGACTCTGATCCTGTGGCTTGCCTTCGTGCTCGGACTGCTGGTCCTCTATCTCCTGCTCAACTGGCTTCCATCGCTCGTCATCGCCCGTGGCATGAGCCGGGCCGACGCCTCCTGGGTGCAGTTCGTGTTCAATCTCGGCTCCGCCCTGGGCAGCACTGCGACCGGTCTCCTGATGGATCGCTGGGGAAAAGTGACGACCGCGGCCCTCGTGTTCAGCGCGAGCGTCGCCGCCCTGATCCTGATTGCCTTGGTTCCCTCTGACCTGTCGGCGCTGGTCTTCGCGGGCTTCTTCCTCGGGGTCGCGCTGGCCGGAACGCAGGCCGTGCTCTACGCCTTGGCGCCGAGCTGTTATCCGACCGATGTCCTCGGCACGGGAGTCGGGGCTGCCGTCTCGATGGGACGTTTCGGCTCCGTCCTCGGGCCGATGCTGGCCGGAACGCTCGTCGGCGCCGGCCGGAGCGACGTCGAGGTGCTCGTCGCGCTCATTCCGATCCTGATGGTCTCGGGCGGCGCGGCCACGATCCTGAGCCTCCGTATCCGGTCAGCGTAAATCGCGTCACTTGTCGGGACCCGTCGGGACGCCGGTTTTCCAACCGTTTCAACCCGCTCCATGCGCGGAAATGCAACCACAGCGTGCTTCCGTGACGCAAGAGCACGCAGCCGCACAGCGTGGCACGCTCGAATATCAAGAATAGACCACGGCCGTTGATGCCAACCACAAGCAAATGGGGAGAGGGATGAAAGTTAAAATATCGATTTCATGCCTGTCGTACTACC
Organism: Methylorubrum extorquens; assembly: GCF_024169925.1. Taxonomy (NCBI): domain Bacteria; kingdom Pseudomonadati; phylum Pseudomonadota; class Alphaproteobacteria; order Hyphomicrobiales; family Methylobacteriaceae; genus Methylorubrum; species Methylorubrum extorquens. Next base: position 122,617 of record NZ_JALJXF010000002.1, on the reverse strand, counting down.
GGCGGGAAAATTCGCGAAGCACACGCGGCAGAACAGCACGCGCCGCCGCTCTTCTGGCCACCACCTTGATACTTGCCGGCGCTGCGCCGGGCGCGGTGCAGGCGGAAGACCTGATCCAGGGGCCGTCGGGCGCTCCCCTGGGGCCCGAACCGCCGAAACCGTCCTCGCCCTTCTTCCGGTTCAGCGATACGCAGGTGACCTACACATACCTGAACGATCTCCGGCAGCCGGGCGTCACCGGCGGCCGGGCCGGACGCTCCATCGAAGGCCGCAGCGCGCCGGGCAACATGCTGAGCCTCACCCATGTCAATGGCTGGGAGTACGGCACCAATTTCGTCAACCTCGACCTGCGGCGCTACGGTTCGCAGATCCCGGCCGGCAGGCCGCCCTATCCCGGACCGGCCACGACCTTCGATTACGGCCAGACCACCCTGTTCCTGACCTATCGCGGCACCTTGAGCGGCAACGCCATGGCGGGAACGCCGCTCTTCGTCCTGCCCGGCATCATCAAGGACGTGTCGCTGGCCTACGGCGTCGATCACCAGAGCGACAACACGCGGCTGTCGCTGCTGCGGACCCGGGCGATGGGCGGCCTCAGCGTCTCGTTCGATGTCCCGGTCGGCTTCTTCAACCTCGCGGTGTTCGCCCAGAAGGACTGGTTCCGCTTTGCCGATCTGCTGCCGCCCCTTCGCCAGACCGGGACGGACATCGTGCCCCGCGTCGAAGCGACCTATCTGGTGCCCCTGACGTTCACGGGCCTGCCGCTGTCGCTGACGGGCTTCGCCTCCTACAACCCGCCCCGCGGCGACGACCCGAAGGGCGGACGGCTGAAGGCCGAGGTTCTGATGCGCAGCAACCTCGTCCTCGACCTCGGCGACCTCCTCTACCAAAAGCCCAACCGCATGAAGGCCTTCATCGGCGTCCTGCATCAGAAGAACCTGCTCGGCGCCAATTCCCGCGTCGTGCCCGGCGCGCAGTTCACCTCGTTCCTCGCTGGCCTGAGCTTCTCCGTGTTCTGAACGGGCCATCCATCCATTAGAGCATCGTCCCGAAAGGTGGCTGCCGGCTTTCGGAAGAAAGATGATGCGAAAACAAGAGCCTAAAGCATCGTCCTGGATCAGGTATCCAGAACGATGCTTTAGACTTCTCCGACGCTCTCCCACCTCCTATCCGAGGCGGCATGAGCGGACGCCGCCCCTATGGATACTCCGGATCGGGGTCGAGGCCGTTCCTGCCTCGTCTCTGGCGGGTCCGGTTACGCGATGAGAGGGATTTGCGGACTGCATCTCTGGCACTTCCGATCACATCGGCATCGTCTCCGCTGCGTGCGAGGACGCACCGTCGTTCCCCGCATTCGGTCCTCCTGGCTGGAACAGGCGGTCCGCTGACGGCCCAGGCTGTGTGAAAAGCGCGCTTAATGATCAGGCTGACCTTACATCGCGGAAGGTCGCCTTGAGGTTTTGCAGGACATGCGTGTCGTCGGCGGCGACCTCGTAGAAGCTGCTGTCGATGGCGCGCACGATCAACACGGGCACCGTAGTGCTCGCATCCGCGTAAGCTTGAAACTCGCCGCAGATGACCTGCTGGGTTCCGTTCGCGAGGTCTCGCAGCCGATCTCCTTTGATCCGCCTGCCGGAGGTCGCAAGCTGATCGAGACGTCCGGCCTGTCCGCCCGTCGCATCGAAATCTGCATCGTATGCGGCGACACCGCTCACCATCCATGAGCATTCGATGGCCTGCGTTCCGCAGCGCTGCCAGGATATCACGCAGGTCGAAATCAAAAATGCCGTCTCATCTCGTATATACGAACGATTTTCCTGAGAACTCTTCTTGTTAAAGTTTCGTGTAAAATAGGATATTCTTTCTTCCAAGGCGGGAAATGAAATATGGCACGCTTTGTCAAAGCCGCAGACCGCAATCACGCTACGTTGATTTCTGCCTGTCTGGACGATTGGGTTGCCCGAAATAACCCGACCCGCGTCGTCGATGAGCTCGATCTCACGGCCCTCGGCTTTGCCGGCCTGACGCCCGCCGCCACCGGTCGACCCGGCTATCACCCTGCGACGTTGTGCAGGGCGGTGACAGAACGATCCACTGGAGCGTCGGCGGAGTGCTGATGCGGGCGGGGTAAAAGCCGGCCAGTGGAGAGGCTTCTCTTTCGAGAGGGGCCGAGGATGTTCGTCGTGCAAGTCTACGCGGCCGTTCGGCAGTTCGTATTGAGCCGGGAGACGATCACCAAGATGGGTCGGTTCTCGCTACCGCCGGGCTACACACGCTCGAAGCCGGTCGAGAAGCCGAAGCTCGGGCCCCTGCTGCCGGTGATCGCGGCGATCCTGGATGCGGACCGGATCGCACCGGTCAAGCAACGGCATACGGCCAAGCGGACCTTCGAGCGCCTGCGCGACGAGCATGGCTATGCTGGCGGCTACACGGTGGTGAAGGATCACGTGCGTATCTGCCGGGCACAGGGGCAGGAGACCTTCGTGCCGCTGGCCCACCCGCCCGGTCACGCCCAGGTCGACTTCGGCGAGGCGGTGGCCACGATCGGCGGCGGCAGCCCTCCAGGGCTGGGATTGACCTGACCGGTATTTTGGACCGAGCCGATTGAGAGGCTACTGCATGGTAGCGGCCACGGGTAGCCGGAAGGCCAGATCCGGGAAGGTGACAGGCGCGGGCGGCCGGTAGCCCAAGGACGAATGCGGTCGAACGCGGTTGTACGTATTCTGCCAGATCCCAATCACGGTCTGTGCCTCCTTGAGCGAGTAGAAGATTTCTTGGCGTAGGCACTCATCCTTCAGCTTGCCATTGAAGCTCTCACAATAGCCATTCTCCCAGGGCGATCCTGGTGCGATGTACTGGATCTGTGGGCCGGTTTTGGCGACCCATTTCCGCAAAGCCTTCGAGATCATCTCTGGACCATTGTCGCAGCGGATGTTCTCTGGGATGCCATGCAGACACATCGCATCGGCCAGCGCCTCGATCACACCCAGACTATTGATGCGCCTCGCGACCTTGAGCGCCAGGCAGGCGCGACTGTGCTCGTCGATCAGCGTCAGGATGCGCAGGCTTCGCCCGTCATGGGTCTGACCCTGGACAAAGTCGAAGCTCCAGACGTGATTGCGATGGAGAGCCCGCAGCCGTACGCAGGAGCCATCGTTCAACCACAACCGGCTTCGTGGCCGATGCTTTTGCGGTACCTTGAGCCCCTCACGACGCCAGATCCGCTGAACCCGGTCCTTGCCCACCTGCCAGCCCGCCGCCTGCAGCAGCGCGGTGACACGGCGGTAGCCGTAGCGTCCGTACTCGGACGCCAGGGCGATGATGGCGCGGGTCAGCGCATCCTCGTCAGCCGGCACCGTCGGCACGTAGCGTTGCGTGCCCCGGTGCTGGCCGACGATCCGGCAGGCATGGCGCTCCGAGAGGCCGTACTTCTCCTGGATCGCGTCGACTGCCTGCCGGCGTCGCTCCGGGGCTATAAGTTTCCCGAGGCGACATCCGCCAGCACTTGCTTCTCCAGGGACAAGTCAGCCACGAGCCGGCGCAATCGCGCGTTCTCCCGCTCCAGATCCTTCATCCGACGGGCCTGATCAATCTGCAGGCCGCCGTACTCCTTGCGCCAGCGATAGTAGCTCTGCTCGGAGATCTCGGCCTCCTTGCAGGCCAGGGCCAAAGTCTTGCCCTGGGCCGTTTGAACCTCGATCTGGCGCAGCTTCAGAACCACCTGCTCCGCACTCGCCTTCTGACCTCGCTTCATATCCAGCTCCTTCAGTCCTGGCTGATCCTCTCAATCAGCCCGGTCCAAAGCCAGCCGGTCAGGTCAATCTCATCGTCCAGCCCGAGGGCCCGCATCCGGTCCATGTTCAGGCCCAGCACCTTGGCTGAGCCCTCCGACTTCACGGCGGCGTTCATGATCTTCTGGACCGCGGCGGCGGACGCCCAGCGGCGCGAGGCGGTGTCCACCACGCTCATCCCGGACATGATCTTCGTCGTCGTCAATGACCCCTTCGATCGGTTCCGATTGAACCGTCAGGCATACGAGATGCCGTTCGGTGGGGGCATCCACCGCATCAGTTCCAGCTGCCATCACCTTCGGGCCGATGCTGGCGTCCGCGTTCGATGGCTCTCGGCACAAGCCAGCAGCCAGATGGCGAGACCGCCAAGAGACAGCACCGCACCGACGAAGCCTACCGAGGAAAAGCCGTAGCCCAATGCGATGGGGATGCCGCCAAGCCATGGGCCGATCGCATTCGCCACGTTGAAGGCGCTGTGGTTGAAGACCGCCGCCGCTGTCTGGGCGTTTCCAGCCACGTCCATCAGCCGTGTCTGAAGCACACCGCTCGTGGCGCTAAAGAAGCTGACGGCCAGCATGGCAAGCCCGACGGTCCACGCGTTCTCGGCCGCGAGCGCGAACCCGACGAGGGCCAGTGCACCGGCGGACAGGAAGATCACCGGCGTTCTCAACAGAGCTCGGTCGGCGAGCCGTCCGGCAACGAAGTTTCCACCGGTCATGCCAAACCCATAGAGCGCGATCATGATCGGAACCCACCGCTTCTCCAGCCCCGTGACGGCAACGAGGATGGACGCCGTGTAGGCATAGACGGCGAAGAAGCCTGCGAAGCCGATGGCGCCGGTCAGAAGCACGAGCCAGATCTGTCGGTTCCAGAGCCCCTTGAGTTCAGTCAAGGCACCCGCTCGGCGATCCGGCATGTCCTGAGGAAGCTGCCATATGCAGAGCCCGGTCACCACAACCGCGAGAAGACCCGGCGAGGCAAAGGCCCAGCGCCATCCATAGGCCTGGCCGAGCGCCGTCACGGCGAAGACGCCGACGATCATGGCGAGGGTCAGGCCGAGGATGACCGTCGCCACGGCACTGGCACGTTTGTCACGCTCGACGAGAGAGGCGGCCATGAGAGCGGCAATGCCGAGATAGGCACCGTGCGGGATGCCGCTCGCAAAACGGAAAACCAGTAGCGTCGAAAAGGACGGCGCCATCATGCTCAAGCCGTTGCCGAATGCGAACAACGCCATGCAGCCGATCAACAGGCGTCGCCGCGATACGCGCGCCAGCGGAAACGCGATGAGGGGCGCGCCGACGACCACACCGATGGCGTATGCGCTGACGACGCGTGCCGCGGCAGGCTCGCCGAGGCTGAAATCCGCGGCGATCTCCGGAAGGAGGCTCATGGCGGCGAACTCGGCGGTTCCGAAGGCGAAGGCACCCAGTGCGAGCGTCAGGAGGATGAGTGAAACGTTGACGCGCGTTCGCTCGGCCTTTGGGATGAACGCTCTTGCGGCGGTCGGCAGGTGGGCATGGGACATCTTGTGCCTGCGGTTCTGGCGCCGCCTCGAGGCGGCGGCCTCCTTGGGGAGGCGTTTGCGTCCTCGGTTTGCCGTCGATGGGGCGAGCGAGGTGGCCGCGGCGTGTCGGCGCCGAAGGTCGCGACGGGGGCGTCGTCGCGCGTCGAGCGCTCGGCCGAATGGGATCGAGGAGCCGGCAGCTCTCGACGCACGCGATCCTATGAGCTGGGGAGCCAGCGGCGTGCGATCTCCCGGCCCGGAGAGGGGATCTGGATCAGTTCGATGAGCATCCCCCAGGGCGTGCGGATGAATCGGATCGTGTTGCCGTCCCCGGCCTCGTAGGAGCTCAACGGCGAGGGACCCTCGAGAAGCTGCGCCCCACAGTCCCGCGCCTTGGCCGCGATCGCCGCCACGTCGTCGCAGTAGATCGAGAAATGGTGGAGACCGATGTCGTTGATGCCGGTCGGCGTTGGGCGATGCACCTCGCTCATCTCGAAGAGTTCGAGGTTGGGCCCGTTGTGAAGGCGCAGCATGCGCAGGTCGCGGATCACGCTGGTGGGTGAGATCCCGTTCACCGCGCTGACCTCGGGCCCGCCGATCGGCGCGGCCTCCTTCCTGGTCAGGGCGTAGAGTTCCTCGGCCCCGAAGACATCGCGAAAGAAGCGGACCGCCGCCTCCATATCCGGGACGGTCAGTCCGACATGCTCGATGCCGCGCGGCTGGGGCGTTCGGGTGTCCTGCGTCATGGCTTCAGCTCCAACTTGCGAAGGTCTTGGCCGCGAACTCGGCCAGGGACTGTTCGCTCTCTTCGGTGTCGCCGCTGACGGAGACGGCACCGACGAACGCGTCGGCATGCGTCAGCGGTACGGCCCCGCCGAGCGGGATCAGGCCAGGCAGATCGCCGAGCCAAGGCTTCTCTCGCGCCAGCTTGCCGAACGCCTGGAGCGGCGCCCGGAAACCGGCACATGATCGCGCCTTGCCGATCGCGGCATCGACGCTGCCGTGGAAGGCACCGTCCATCCGGTTGAACGCGACCAGATGGCCGCCGCAATCGACGACGGCGACGCTGACGGCGCAGTTCCGCTCGCGCGCCGCATCCACCGTCGAGGCCAGGATGCGGTTGGCCGTCTCGCGATCGACGGATCGCTGCGTGTTGAAGGTGCTGGTTTCGGCCATGGTGCGCCTTGCCTGTCGTTTGGAAGCGGCACGCGGCGAGGGACGAGACGGTATCGATCGCTGCATGTCGGGAGAACCGCCTCCGCCGCGCCGTCGTTGCAGGCCGTCTTCGCAATGCACAATCCTCGAAACGGGAAGAATTGACGGTTTCGGGTCGGGGCCGATAGCTCCGGCGTCACCCCCGATCTCGGGTCGTGCCGATTCGGAGCTTTCCGTGGTCAAGCTGAACAACATCCAGAACCTTCGGGTCTTCGACGCCGTGGCACGCGTCGGCAGCCTGACCCGCGCGGCCCGCGAGCTAGGCGTCTCCCTCACGCTGGTCTCGAAAAGACTGAAGGAACTGGAGGCGGAACTCGGTTTGCGGCTGGTGCAGCGCTCGACCCGCAAACTCGCGCTGACCGAAGAAGGGCATGTCTTCCTCGATCGCTGCCGCGACGTGCTGGATGCCGTCGCTGCGGCCGAGGACGTGCGTCTGCGGCAGACCGAAAGCGGCATCATCCGCATGTCCGCTGGCGTGGCCTTCGCCCATCGCCAGATCGCCCCGCGTCTTCCCCCCTTCCTCGACCGCCACCCGGACGTGACGGTCCAGCTGATGGCGAGCAACGAGATGGACGACCTGATCCAGCATCGCCTCGACTTCGCCGTCCGCCAGCTCGACCTCACCGACAGCGCGCTGGTGATGCGGCGGCTGGCCCCCGATGCGCGGATCCTGTGCGCCTCGCCGGGCTATCTCGCCCGGCATGGCGTCCCCGGCCATCCGCAGGACTTGCAGGATCATCGCTGCCTGACGATTGGCCTGCCGCCGCCGCGGCGATGGCCGATGTGGCGCGGCGAGGAGGCCGTCGAGATCGACGTCCCCAGCACCGTGACCGGAACGAGCGGCGAGATCGCCCATGCCGTCGCGCTGGCCGATGGCGGCATAACGCTGAAGTCCGTCTGGGATCTCATCCCCGACCTCCGCAGCGGGCGCCTGGTGCGGATTCTGCCAGAATGGTGGGGCAGCCGGGAGCGCTGGCTTCACCTGGTCTATCCCGCACGCCGCCACCAGCCCCGACGCGTGCGCGCCTTGATGGACTTCCTTCAGGTGGAACTGGCGCAGGTCGTGGAAGAGAATGCCGATCTCGGGCTGTTCGAGAACTCGTGAGCGTCGCGCCTTGCCGGTGTAAGGCCGGAGCAACGTGCAGACTTTCCGTTTTCGCAACAATCCCTTGCTGCGACTGCCAGGAACGATGCCCGGCTCGCCCGCTTGAATGCCCCGTCACCGCCCTCGATCCGACGAGGCCGAACAAGAATATGGAGGATGACGCGACATGACGAATACGCTCGACGCAGCCATCCGAAGCGCGGCCCTGGCGGGGACTGCCGACCCTCCTTCTCGCAGCGTCCCCGGGCGGGGCGGCGGCGGGGCGGCGTCCGCCAAGGACGCTGCGCCGACGCCGATCGAGTTCTATGCCTCGATCTCCGTCAAACCGGAGGCGATGGACGGGTTCCTGGCGGTGATGCGCGCGAACGCGCGCGCCTCGCGCGAGGAGGCCGGCACCGTCTCCTTCGACGCCTACCGCCGCGCGGACTGTGGCAACGAGCTGCTCCTGATGGAGCGCTGGGCCAACGAGGCCGCGGTCGAGGCACATGGCCAGACGCCGCACCTTCAGGCCGTCGTCGACCGCATCGAAAGCGACTTGAACGGGGCGCCGCAGGAGCTGCATCTGGTGCGCCTCTCGCCGATGGCGCCGGAAAAGCCGATCACGGACCCGGCCGCCACGCGCAACGTCGCCGTCACCCTCCACGTCAAGCCGGAGAAGCGCGAAGCCTTCCAGCAGGCTCTTCTGGACGTGGTCGAGCCGTTCAACGCGATCTGGGCGGAATCCCTTGCCCGACCGCTCGGCGAAGGTCGGCGCCTTCTCTCGGACGCCGCACCGAGCTGAGCCGTCGCGCTGGCGCGCGACCGCCGAACGATCGCCCCGCGGCACCGCCCCGTGCCGGACATGGACGCTTGGTGCCGGAGCGCCGCCGTCCCCGGCGGCGCCCGCACCCTTTCCAGATCCCGCCACCAATCCGGAGACCCCGCATGACCGCCCGCCGCCGCGACGTTCTCCTGTCCGCAGGCGCCTTCCTAGCCGCCGCCACGCTTCCCGGCCGTGCCGGCTCCGCCCAGGCGACCGGCGCGGCGGGCGGGCCGCCCGAGGTCGTCCTCTCCGGCGGCTTGGTCGTCAGCATGGATCCGTTGGTCGGCGATCTCGAACGGGGCGACGTGCACGTGCGCGACGGCGCGATCGTGAGGGTCCCCGAGCCGAGATTGCCGCAGAACAGGCGCTCGTCGGCGCCGGTGGTCTTCGGGCCGCCGCCGACCGTGCGCTGGCCGATCTGCCGGAAGGCCTCGGCGAAGCTCGCCGGGTTCGGCGTCGTCCGGGGGGTGAATGTGTGCCGACCGCCCCACGGAGGCCGAGCCGGATCGATCCGGCCGGTGGCGATCTCGTGCAGCAGGGTCCCGAGGTAGCTCGGATCGGCCGGATATGGGCAGACCCGCCACAGCGCCCGGATCGCCAAGCGCTGGGCGGTCGGGTGCGCGAAGAGACGGGCGCGGGTCCGGCGCCAGCCGTCGGCCCGCTGCCGGCGGCTCTCCTGCTGCTGGCGCTCCCATTGGCCGGTACGCCGCACCATCTCGACGTCGACGTCGAGCTGGCGCTCGGCGATCGCTTCGGCGAACAGGGGCAGCGCCGCCTGCTCGCGGACTTGTTTGCGCCGGTACGCCGCGCGTTTGCGCGACGTGTCCTCGAACGGCGTCGGACGCGGCCAGCGCTTGAAGCGCATCACGCCGCCTCCTGCAGGGGCGCCGTCTCGTCCTCCGGCCCATCCTCCTCGATCTGTTCGCCGACACCGGCCGGGGCGAGCTCGGGCGGCAGGCGGCCGAGCAGCCAGTCGGCCGAGCGGCTGGCAAGCCCCGCCGCCTGCACGATGGCGCGGGGATCGGAGCGCAGCACCTCGAGCCAGGACGCGATGTAGTCGGCGTGGCGCACCGTCGGTACGATGCCGAGGCTGGCGCAGACGTAGGCTGCCGAGATCTCGGCGACGAGCTCCTCGCGGGCGTGCCCTTCGCTGCCGTAGCGGCCAGTGAAATCGCGGGCGAGCCGCGAGGGATGGCCCGTCGCGTGGCTCATCTCGTGCGCCGCGGTCCTGTGAAAGTTGATCGGCTCGTGGAAGGCCTGCGGCGGCGGCAGCACGATCGCGTCGTCGGATGGGCGGTAGAACGCCATCTGGCCACCCATGTGGATGGTCAGGCCGCTCGCCTCCATCAGGGCACGGAAGCGCGGCTCGATCAGGTCCTCGCGCGGCGGCGGGGGCGGCAGGTAGAGGTCCTCCGGCAGGCCGTCGCACTGCGCGGCGTTGAACACCCAGTACTGCTTCAGGAACGCGATCGAGCGCGCCTCCTCGCCCGCCTGCGAGGCCCGCGCACGCTCCTGCTCGGGTGTGAAGCGATTGGCGTAGACGACCGGGGTGCCCTTCTCGCCGCGGCGGACGCAGCCGCCGAGGGAGAGCGCCTGGCGGAAGGTGAGCCAGCGCTGGGTCGGGTAGCCCATGGCCATGCCGCTTCCCCACAGCAGCATCACGTTGATCCCGGAATACGCCCGGTCGGTCTGGGCATTACGCGGCATCCCGACCGCGGCGGTCCCCGGCAGGTCGCCCCACGGCTGCACCCACGGCACGCGGCCCTGTTCGAGCTGGGCGATGATCGTGTCGGTGATGCGCTGGTAGAGATCGACGCGCGGGGCTGGAGTGGCCTCGGTGCGGCGGGCAGCGGCTTTCCGGGAGGAGGAGGGGCGGCGGGCCATCGGCGGTGCTCTCGCGACGGGCGCCGGAGCCTCTCTCCAGCCTGATCTCCCGTCACGCAGCGCAGCGCCCCCTCTCCCTCTGAAGGGCAGCGCCACGCGGAAGGGTGAGCGGGGAAGGCGCGACGCCGGGGGGAATCCGCCTATCCCTGCCTGGGGCTGGAATGATCGAACACGGGCAGGTCGAACGTCGTCGGCTCCAGCTCGGTGTCGAAGAGGATCCAGACGGCGTCCTGCGCGTGCGCGGCGCGCAGCACCGCGACGAGGGAGGCGGGCAGCCCGTCGGGCATGCCGGCGCCGACGATGCCGGTGTGGATCCAGCAACCGTGGCTGTGCGGATCGACGATCAGCGCGTGCCAGGGATCTTCGGCGTCGTAGGCCGCCCCACCCGGCCGGCCGGGACCGGTCTCGGCGACGTCACGTAGTTCTCCGGCTCGAGGTACTGAACCGAGGCCGGGCAGAAAAACAGGCAGATGGTCATGGAAGGGATCTCACGACGGCTGCCGGAAACCATCTCTCCGGACACCGAACCGTCGCGAAACTCAGCCCTGTCTCCAGCTCTTCGGCGCCCCGCCCAGCGGTGCGAGGCGCCAGAACCCGATTAGGTCAGCTTGATGAGGGCTGCAAGCGCTGCAAACCCGGCCACGAAACCGGCCGCGACGATGCCGCCGAGACGCACCGTCATCTGGAGCGTCTGAAGCTCCATTGCCGTGCGCAGATCTTCCTTCGTGACGAGTTCGTGCATGATGAACTCCCGGGCCGCCTCGGCATGGGCCTCTGCCTATTCGGCAGGGATACCAGCCGTGCGCAGGGTCTTGGAATATCCGAGTGTGTCAAACGCGTAAGCCATTCCGATGTTCTCCGCTTGATCCTGAACCCGCCCCGCCCGTCGGGGCGGGGCGCCGAGGCTCCGGGGCTCAGTCCCGGCGGCTCTGCTGGCGGCCCTGCTGGCGGCCCTTGGAGCGGCTCCAGATCGCCTGGAAGGTCTTGCCATCCTCGGCGGCGAAGAGGTTGGCGAAGAGCGGGGCGGGCAGGCTCGGATCGTCGATCTTGAGGGAGATGTAGTCGCGCTGCTCCTGCGAGCGCTTGGCCCAGCCGGCGCCGATCTCCGCCTTGCCGAGGTAGATGCGGTGCGTGGGCGCGTTCTCGCTGTCGCCAGTCGTCTCGACGATCGTGACCCGCTTGGCCTGGATCGTCAGGGTCGCGATCTCGCCGGTGAAGCCGTTCTGGGTCCGGGTGAAGGTGCCGATGGTCGCCATGGTGAGGTCCTCTCTCGCTTCGGAGCCGCGCCCTCGCGGCCTCGATGGCGGTCGTTGAGCCGGAGGCGGCCGGCGCCGCACCAGCGTGCTGGCCGAAGCGCAGCGGAGGACGGCAGGGGGCCGGGTTTGTTGTTCCGCGAGGAGCCGCCCGCAGGGCGGCGGGGAAGAAACCCGGGATCCCGCCGTTGCGGTAGTCCGGCCGAGGCGAAGCCGTCCCCGGTTAGACCAGCCGATCTCGAGAGGCCGCAGGGCAGCGGTTCGTGCGCGGGGGTTCGAGGACAGCCTGGCGTCCCCTGGCCCGCCGGACCGACCTGACACGCGCTCCGGTCGATGACGCTCGCTCCGAGCTCCCAGCCAGGATCACGCCGCCTCGATGTCGGTCCGCGCGAAGCCGTCGCCCTTGTAGAGCAGCGGCAGCCGGTAGTAGCGGGCACAGGCATAGGCGAGGCAGTCGCCGAAGTTGAGGGCAGCCGGGTGCCGTCCCTCGCCGTAGCGATCGTAGGCGTCGAGCGCGCCGTCGGTGACGCTGGCGGGCACGCTGACCACTTGGATGCTGGCGAGCGCCAGATACGCCTGGAGCGCCTCCCTGGCCTCCGGGATCGGCAGGCCGAGGCTGCGGGCCACCACGACGGTGTTCGCCCATACCGCGGGCGGCGTGGTGATGCGGCGCGGCGCCCGCTGGAGGCGGGCCACAAGAATCCGCGCCTCGGCTTCGTCGGTGAGGATCGCGATCAGCGCGGAGGCGTCGACGAACATCAGCGGCCTTCGCCGTAGAGGCTGTCGATGAGCGCCTTGTCGACGGGCTGTCCCGGCCCGGAACCGGCGCGCTGCTTCAGTTGGCGCACGAAGGCGACCGACTGCTCGACGAGATCGGCCTTGCCTTTCTCGCGGGCGATCTCATTCTGAAGCGCCTGCCGGACTGCTTCGGTCTTGGTGCTGCGCGCCAACGCCGCGAGCTCATCGGCCAAAGCATCGACCTGCGGATCCTTGACGTAGAGCGGCATGAATATCCCGCGCGGGCCGAAAGGCTCGAAAGGGTAGAGCAATGCCGAGGTGGCCCGCCGACCAGCTTCTCCGGCACGGCCCGGAACTCCCGCTGGCGGAGCAGGTCCGGCGCTACCAGCACAACATTCGCACGATCCGGGAGGTCGGCTGCGTGGTGCCGCGCTCGGCCTATGTCGACACGCTCGATCCGGTCGAGATCGAGATGTGGTTCGTCGACAGTGCGGAGAGGAAGCACCGACTGAAGGCGGCGATCCAAGGCTTGGCCGCCCTGCCGCCGGAGCCCGAACCGGAGTGAATGGAGGCCTCGGCCGAAGGCGGAGCAATTATAGATTTGACTTCTATCGCTTACGCGCGACGATGGCCTGCATCCGGTCGATGGTTACATCTATCTCGACAGAGAAACCTATCGTGCGTAATTCACTAGAGATCGATGATGGAACAAGACGGATCTTTCGATAGCTGCTTTTACGAAGATGCCATCCATTGTTCGAACGGAGATAAACAAGATCGTTTACTACGACATGCTCGGGCTCATACAGCAGCGCGCATAGCATAATACGCCGGTCGTCTGCGCGCACTGGTATAAATCGGTCGGCACCGGTCAGCTCAACCGAGAAATCTCGAAACGTCAGTGCGAGCCGGCCATTGGGACGTAATGTGTGGTAGGCATCGTGCAACAGCTTCGACACATCGGCTCGATCATCAAGGTGGGTGAGTGTATCCCCCATGCAGACAATGGCGTCGGCACCCTCTGCACCAACGATTGACTTAAATTCACGCAAGTCTGCAAGTTGAGCATCGATGGATCGACTGCCGGTAACAGACTTTAACTCATCAAGCAGTGCCTGACTTGTATCTAAAGCAATAACTGATTGGCACCCAAGATCACATAGAGCCGCTGCTCGATAACCTGGACCGCAGCCAAGATCGAGAGCCACGCCTTTCGACACGGCTAGCATTACAGTTGCAGGGTAAGACTCCTATTTGAGGGTTTTCGGATGGGAGAGTGCGATGCCCTCAGCCTCGCTCGAGCCCACGCTTGAACTCTGGTCGACGACCCTGCGGCAGACCAAGCAGCGCATCCGCCCGCTGTTTGCCGCCCCGAGTGTCGCCGCCTCGGCCAACGCCTTCCTGGACGGACTGCTCGGCGGTGAGCGGCGCAAGACCGGCTGGATGCGCGCCGAAGCTGCCGGTGACCCGGGTCCCTGGCGTCAGCAGGCCATCCTCGGTCGCACACACTGGGATGCAGAGGCGCTGCGCGACGTGGTGCGCGACGTCGTCGTCGAGACGCTCGCTTCACCGGATGCGGTTCTCGTGATCGACGAGACTGGCTTTCTCAAACAGGGCAAAGCCTCGTGCGGGGTGGGCCGGCAGTACACGGGCTCGGCCGGCAAGATCACCAACTGCCAGATCGGAGTGTTTGCCTCCTACGTCTCGGATCAGGGCCATGCCTTCATCGATCGCCGGCTGTACCTACCCAAGGCTTGGACTGAGGATCCAGCCCGGCTGCGAGCCGCGCATGTGCCCGAGGCTGTCGCGTTCGCCACCAAGCCGAGATTGGCGCTCGCTATGATCGAGCGGGCCGTCCGGGCAGAGGTGCCGTTCGCGTGGGTAGCGGCCGACAGCATCTACGGCGTGGGCGAGATCGAACTGGCGCTGCGGCGGGCCTACAAGGGCTACGTGCTCGGCGTCACCGGTCAGCATCGGTTCTGGTCCTGGGACGCAAATCTCGACCTTGCGGGCACCGCCGAGGACATCGCCAAGGGTATCCCCGACCAAGACTGGCTGCGCCTCTCGGCCGGAGCGGGCACCAAGGGAGCGCGGCTGTTCGACTGGGCCTATCTACCGCTGGCCACACTCCGGGCTGACGCGCTCGACGCCGCGCTCGATCAGAGCTTGTGGACGCGCGGCCTGCTGGTGCGGCGCAGCCTGTCGGATGGGGCGCTGGCGTACTTCACGACTTGGTGCCCGGCCGGTACCCCGGTCGAGAAGCTGGTGATGGTAGAGGGCCGCCGCTGGGCGATCGAGGACGCGTTCGAGACCGCCAAGACGGAACTCGGGCTGGCCCACAACGAGAGCCGTTCGTGGCACGGCTGGCACCGGCACGTCAGCCTGGTGATGCTGGCCTTCGCGATGCTGGCGCGGGTGCGCCGGCTGGCCAACGGGCCACCCCCAAAAACGACGCTCATCGCCAAGCTCGCAGGTGCCGTGGTCCATTCAGGAGATCCGGCGCGTGGCGATGCGGCTGGCGCAACGGCGCATTGAACCCGCCTTCGTGCTCGCATGGTCAGCTTGGCGACGCGCCCATCAAGCTACCGCTCGACAGGCCCATCTCAAAGCGCGAATGCAACTGTAATGCTAGGGTCTGTCGTCGCCTGAACGTCCTGGGAGTGTGAGCGTTTTCCGTCCTCTGGATGGAGCGGGCTGATGCTGAACGACGCGCAGTGGGCGGCTCTAGAGCCGCTGGTGCATGCCTGCCGGCCGAAGGCGAAGACCCCGCCGCAGGACCTGCAACGCACGCTCTCGGCCATCCTGTGGCGGCACCAGAACGGGGCCAAGTGGCGCGCCATTCCAGACGAGTTCGGGCCGTGGTGGCGGGCGGCGCAGATCTTCATCCGCTGGGCGCGCGCCGGGGTGTGGGAGCGCCTGCTCGCCCTGGTGCAGGAGCGCGGCGTGCAGCTCGGCATGGTGTTCCTCGACGGCACCAACATGCGGGCGCACCAGAAGGCGGCAGGTGCGGCCAAAAGGGGGGATCTGCGACCGAGCGAGACGGTCGTGAAGCGCTTGGCCGGTCTCGTGGCGGGTATGGCACCAAGGCCTGCGTGATCGCCGACGGCGCGGGCCGCGCCGTCGCCTTCCGCCTCGCGCCGGGACAGGCGCACGAACTGCCCCACGCCGTGCCGTTGCTCGACCAGTTGCCCGGCGTGCCGCTGTGGGTCGTGGCCGACCGCGGCTACTCCAGTCACGGCTTCCGTCAGCACATCCGCGACGTGGGCGCCAAGCCGGCCGTCCCCACCAAGCGCAACGAAGCACCCACCCGCTGCCCGGACTGGATCTACACCAACCGCAACCGCGTCGAGCGCCTCTGGGCGCGGCTGAAGGAATGGCGGGCGGTGGCCACCCGCTACGAGAAGACCGCCGCCAGCTTCACAGGCGTCCTCTGCCTCGCCGCAGCCTGCGATTGGATCAAGTGACAACAGGCCCTAGGAAGCCAAGCACCTCCAACAACTTGCGCTGCTCCGCAACCTTGTCCAAAAATGTCATTCCACTCATCCATAAATAATGACTGGCTAGCAAATCTTCGTAGTGGCGCTGAACTTCGCTCATGAGCGGTGCTCCATGGATCAGATTGTCGGCTCGCGGCTATCGACGATCTCCGTCTCTTGTCCAAGCCCATGGGACGGGGAGGCCCGACGACATGCACGACGGGCGAAGGCTCTGCCGCGGCAACGAACCGATCCCGTCCTGCTCACCGACTGAAGAGCACGGTCCAGGGGCAGGCCGCCCTGCCGCGTGAACCCGAGGCGGATTGAGCAAAGGCCTCGGCCGGGGCAATCCCCCGGCCCGGCGCACGCCGCTCTCATTCGCCGTGGGGGTCGAACTCGTGGATCACGCTCGCCGGGTCGCCGTCGAACTCGTCGCTGGGCATGACGCCGTAGCCGCCGTCGGTGACAAAGAGGGTGACGCAGACCATCAGCGACTGGGCCAGGTGGTAGGCGCTGCTGCGGGCGAGGGTGAGATCGTGCGCCATGGTGCGGCTCCCGTCCTGCGGCGGGGACCGTCCCCGCTCGACAGGCGCCCGAGCGGAGCGGACCCCTTGAGGGTTGATCGTGGAAGGCCCCGGGAGTGACCAAGGGTCAGCGCCGATCAGAGCGGGGTGGCCCCTGCACGACGCGCCGAGGTATGCGCCGTCGTCGGCCTCTCGTGATGTCGTCGCCAGCGTTGCCGGATCTGAGCGGGTCGGGCATCTCTCGGATGGAGCGCCAGAGCTCTGTTGCCGTCACGATGGCCGCGAAGGCTTGGTGGCGGGGGCGATCCCTCGCGCAACCAAGCGTGGCAAACCGCAGCTTCGGACTGGATCGCGTCCGCACGAGCGCCTACGATCCGGTCAGGGTGGTACGCGCCGCCCTGGGGCGTGGAAACCCCTTGTCTGACGGTATGGCGCCGGCCGTGACGGCGCCGGATTCCTTGACCTTCTTGGTCGGGGAGCCTGCGACGCATGTCCAGGCGCCCCGCTGCTAAAGGTCGTAGGGACCGTTCAGACACGGTTTTCCAACTCCCCGACTATGGGTGGTCGAGTCTCGTTAGCGGGGGCGCACCGCGGACACGGGCCTGCAGGGGTGGTTCGATGCACCGCCCGCACGATCGCGAAACCCTGGAAGCGCGGACGATCGAGGCCCAGCGCCTCTACATCAAGGCCCTCGTCGAGCTTGAACGGGTGCAGGACGGGATCGATGAAGGGTCGCGGATCGTCACCCATGGCGACCTGATCCAGGCCGAATGCCTGCTCGCCGAGCGTCGTTTCGCGCTCGTGGATCTGCTGAGCGAGCTCGGCTACACGCCGAAAGGCTTCACCGCCAAGCTGCCGCGCAGGTCAGGCAAGGGCGGCCACCGGCTGGACGCGACGTCCGATCCGGACATCGCCGCTCTGCGCCTCTGCTACCTCGCATGGCGGGGCAATTCCGTCTCGGTGGACACCGGACGGTCGATCCGCTCGATGCTCAACCTCGGCAGTGTCCTGATCCTGCTCGGAGCCCTTTCCGAAGAGGACATGGCGGCGGAGGAGCCGAGCGGAGAGGCCATCCCCAACTGACCCCTGCGAGGCGGGGATGTGCTGGCTGCGCCAAGCGCGGGACCGTGCGCGGGTCCGGGCAAGAGCCCGGATCATGGTCGCGCGCTATGGCGGCCCGGCCTACTGGCTGGCCCGGGATCGGGCTCGGGCCGCGCGCGGCGCGGATGCGGCCCGGGATCGGTTCTGGGGGAAAGTGGCCGTCGAGATCGCCCCGCTCGACGGTCGGGTGATCGGACTCGGGACCGGCGAACGCTGGCGCTAGGGCCCGGCCCCGCAAGAGGATCGGCGCGCCCCTCGTTCGAGGAGCGCGCCGTAAGTCGGTTCAAGTCTTGGGACAGAACGAGAGCGGATATAGGTAGATTTCTGCCCTCAAGCTACATTTATCAGTCACTTCCGGCACCATTATCACGCAATTAATTTGCGCATCATGCCTTTGGATTGTTCATGTCGTCATTCTATTTTCATTTAGTTCAGAATGCAGCAACGGGAGACGTAAGGCCGCCAGTCCTCACAAATCGAGGTCCTGTTGGAGGAAGCGGGCCGGGATGTCCTCCTCCCTGCCCTGCCAAGCGATGCGTCCATCCTGCCAAATCGTGACGAAGCCGCCGCTGCGAGGGATCGGGGGCGGCGGAGCCGCCTCGAAGTTGTCGCAGCCGAACTCGGCCGAGGTGGCCGAGAAGGGCGGCCGGGGATTGTTGCCGACCAAGACGCGGTCGCAGGCGCCCGTCGGCCGCCGGACGCGGCGGCGGGACAGACCGAGGTGGAACCACTCGTAGGCCCGCTGCTCCTCGTCCGAGGGCGCCATCCAGTGCCGGCAGTGCTTGCACCGGCCGGGGCGCGTGTCGGCCGGCTCGTCGAGGGCCGGCCCGCCGTTGTGCCCGACGCGAGCGGTCATGATCGCCCTCCCCGCTCCGAGGCGGCCTCGATCAACCAATGTCGAAGATCTCGCCGCATCAAGCCGATCGGCCCGTTGATGACGGTGATGCGGGCGTCCGGCCGGACGCAGCCCATGGTGACGAAGCCCGCCACGAATGCCTGCATGACGTCGAGGTAGAGCCGTCCACCCACCAGCGCGACATCCTCGAACGGCTCGGCGCCATACCCTGTCATCGAGGCGATCTCGGCGCCGGCGTGCATGCCGCAGGTGTCGGGCCGCCGCGGCGAGGGCGGGCGCGGCCATCGCGTCGTCACGCCGCCGGCGATCATCCGCTCGGCGAGATCCTGGGTCAGCCGCGCGTCGTAGTCGGCGATCGGCGTCGCCGCGTCGCGGAAGCCGTAAAGCGCCGACAGGAATGCGACCCGGGCCCGCCGGCCCTCCGGGTCGGCGGCGCGCAGGGTCCGCCACAGCGGGCCGTCGTAGCGCGCGAGTGCCGGGATGCGGTCGGGATCGGGGCGCTTGGTTGCCGAGCAGGCAAGGACGAGAAGACGGGGCACCGGCTTAGCTTTCGCGACGGGCACCGGAGCCTCTCTCCGGTCGATCATCCCATCGCGAAGCCCCTGGCCTCCTCCGACTCTTGAGCCCGGTCCCAGTTAGGACCGGGCGACCGGCCTGAGGTAAGGGGCCGGGATGTCAGCTCCCCACCCCGTCGCCACCGACCCTGCACCGAATTTTCACTCCTGGCGCGACCGCATCGAGCGCATGAACCCGGCGACGTCCCCCTGCCCCGGCCTGCATGGCGAGACGTGGCAGAGGGTCCACGCGGCGATGCTCGACTTCCTCGAGCGCTTCGGAGCGGAGGCGGTGGATCTCGGCTGGAGCGAGCTCGACCTGTTCGGGATCCATCCCACGGTCGGCACCGTCCGGGTGGACCATTGTGGTGCCCTGGTGCTGGGCGGGCGCACGGTGCAGTGGATCAATTCGACCCGGATCGGCTTCGGCGACCTGACCTACTATCGCGACACACCCGGTCGGCCGCGGGACATCCCGATCTGGGCTTATGGGGGCTGAGGCGATAGGCCGGGCGCGAACACCGCGAGCGTGAGGGAACTGCGATGAGCCGTCGGATGTGGGCCGTGCTGGGGCTGGCCGTCGGCTGTATGAGCACGCTGGCGAGCCGGCCGGCGTCGGCCGAGCGGTTCGATGGCGACCGCCTGATCGTCATCGACGGCGATACCGTCGCCCTCCCCTGCGCCGTGCCCGTGCGCGGCTGTGCCGAGAAGGTCCGTTTGAGTGGGATCGACACGCCGGAGGTGTCTCGGCCGCGCTGCGAGGCCGAGCGGATCGCTGGCCTGAAGGCGAAGGAGCGCTTGGCCCGCCTGATCCGCGGACAGGCCGTCGAGCTGGCGCGCGCCGGCGAGACCGATCGCTACGGCCGGACGCTCGGGACGTTGCGGGTGCCAGCGGGAGAGGTCAGCGCGATCCTGATGCGGGAGGGCCTGGCGGTGGCCTACCGGCCGGGCCGGAAGGCTTGGGAGGAGCGGGCGGATCACTGGTGCCGCTCGGATCGGCGCTGAGGAGCCGGGCGACCGAATTCCGAGGGACGACGAGGCGCCGGGGGGATTCCTCGGACTCTCTGCCGTGCTAGCGTGGCCGGACCGTGCCGATCCGCCCCGAACACCGCCACTTCTACCCGATCGACTGGCCGCAGCTCTCGGCGGTGATCCGCTTCGGCCGTGCCGGCGGGTTCTGCGAGCGCTGCGGACGCCCGCATGGGCGGGTCATCGTCTGCGTCGATGACGGGAGCTGGTACGATGCCGACGGCGGCGTCTGGCGCTCGGGCCGGGGGCGCATTCTGCGGCGCATGCCAGACCTGGCGAGTGCCCGGCTGACCCGGCCGATCCTGGCCGCCTGCCACCGCGAGCACGACACCAGCCGCAACGGCCCCGCCGATCTCGCCGCCTGGTGCCAGCGCTGCCACCTGGAGCACGACCGGCCGGAGCACATCCGGCGGCGACGCCTGACCTTCCTGCGCCGCCGGGCGCTGGGGGACCTGTTCCTCGGGCTGTATCCGGTGCTCTGATGACAGTCGAATCCGACAGGTCACGCCTAGCCGCGCTGATCGATGGGAAGGACCGTGCGCTGCTCGCCGCGTTCCTGCGCGACGAGGGGACCGACTTTGCCCTCAAGCGGCTTCCTATTACCCACATCCTGGTGATGCTCGGGCGAACGTGGCACCGAGCATGATGTCGGCGAGCCGGGCGAAGCCGCGCCACATGACGAGATTGCCGGGCGGCGGGTCCCGTGAGCGGGCGAGGTAGCCGCCGAGGCGCGCGACCTTCACCACGTAGGCCGAGAGAGTTCGCCCGCCGGCCGCCCGATCGGGGACGAGGCGATCGAGCAGCGCGATCTCGGCAGCGGTGACGGCCAAGCGCGGGTCCGCACCCGGCGCCGCGCGGCCCACCATGGTCGTCCAGAACACCCGCCACGCCAGGATGCAGAACACCGCGATCAGCTTGACGAGGCGCTCGGCCGTGCGCAGCCGTGCATCTTCGGCGCGGCAGCCGGTCTTCAGGATGTGGTGGAACACCTCGATCTTCCACCGCCGGGCATACCAGCGCAGTTTCTCGACGGCTTGGTCGGGATCGTCGACGGGCAGGTCGGTGATCAGCCGCCAGTCGATCGCGGGGCGGTCCTTCGGCGTCCCCGGCTCGCGGGCGTGGAGGACGGTGAGCGACAGCGCGGGATAGCATTTTTGCTTGCCGATCGGCGGCGGCACTGTGATGCGGCGGTAGCGCAGTTCGACCGCGGCCGTGCCGAGCCGCCCCGCCCGGTCGCGGACCTCGACGCGATGCAGGCCCTGGACGGCGACCTCGCTCATCGCGTCGGTGATCGTGTGCCGACCGTCGCCGGCCAGCCGGTCGACGCAGCTGCGCACTATGAAGTGCGTGCCGAGGCCGTGGGCCAAGCAGAACAGCTCGTAGATGTCGCTCTCGCGGTCGCCGACGTGGACGCAGCGGCTCGGCGCGCCGAACAATCCAGGGCTTCGAGGCCATGCTCTGGCTCCTCAAGGGCTTTGGGTTTGCCGGCGCGTGGAGTGTGCGCGAGCGGAATTGGTTGCTCGGGCTCTAGCTCAAAGTAGGGATAGATGTGTTACATGGTGTCGACGCCGTCAGAGGCGGATAGAACGCTACCGAATTTTACAGTTGACGTTCGGCCGAGCTGCAACAAGCCGGGTTCTCAGAACCAATTGATCTCCCAGCCTTAACTATGAAAATTAGTCTAAGGTTATATTTGAACAGCGATTATGCCCGATCTGGACTGGACGAGCTTAGGAGATCCTCTCGAAACTTTGCGTCGAGACGCTGCATGAAGTGCTCAGCACAGCACATGTGTTTGTGCATTTCAACGCTGACCGCATCTGCATCCTCCGCGCGTAAGGCAGTGACAAGTGCCCGATGGCTGGCAACGTTGTGACTTCCAAAGGCTTCGTGTTCAACTAGGCTTTCACTGCGAAACTCAACCAAGTCGCGTAGCAGGCTGTTTAGGAACCGACACATAAACACTAGCAAGTGATTATCACTTGCATCACATAACATGTCGTGAAAATCGACCTCAATAATACGGCCAATCCTGCGCTGACCGCTCGTGTTAGCTGCCTCGCACTCTGCAATATTTGCCTCCAGACGTTGGAAGTCATGAGGCTTCAAGCGCCCGATCACGCTGATGCTCAGCGCTACCTCCAAACTGCGGCGTAAGGCGTAGACATGGGCAAAATCAAGTTCCTGGAAGTGGAAGAAGCGACGCAATTGTTGTGCGGCGGCATCAGTGGAGATCGGGCGGATTTCGGCGCCGCCATTCGGACCGGACTGCATCGCCACAAGGCCCTGGACCTCGAGAGCCTTCAGTGCTTCTCGGATCGTCCCCTTAGCGCAGCTATAATGCTCCATCAGGGCACGTTCGTTCGGCAGGCGGTCACCCGGCAGCAAACGGTCGCGGGCGATGCGCCTACACAGGTCCTCGGCAATCTGGTCGGAGAGTTTGATGCGGCGCATCGGCGCCGGGTTCTGCTTCATCCTTGGACCGGGCGCAGTCATTGCGGATTCCAGGCCACGTTTTGGTCCAGAGGAAAGATCGGGCGGGCGAGCTTCTCGAACGTGAACAGCCCGTAGTCGGAACTGGTTACGCCGCGGCTCGCGCACTCCACGACGGTACATGCGATTGGCTCGAAGACGGGTCGACAGTACATCCGCGATTTTAGGATCAGGACTCGTGCCGTGGCCGGGTTGATTCCGCAAGCGGTGAACACGCCGAGGTCCCATGGCTCGTGCGGCTGCTCACTGACAAGGATGCGGGCCCTCCCCGTATCGATCACCGCCGCCCGGCCCATGCTGCAGCGCTGTCCCGTATAGGTCGGGCCGGTGATACGATATTCGCCGTCGCCGACCGCTGCCACGGTGCCGGCGACTGTGAGGGGCAACCTAGGGCCGAAACCCGGCAGGGGGACGCGATTGCCGATCTCCAGTTCGACCCGGGCGCCGACGCCGGCCGCGTGCAGGATGGAGACGGCGCGGGGGTCGCAGATCGGGCCGGCAACGATGCCCTCGAGGCCGGCCTCGAGGGCGTTGGCGAGCACGTCCATCACGTCGCAGGTGCCCCCCGACATGCAGTTGTCGCCGTGGTCGAGGAGAAGCACCGGGCCGTCGCCCGGCCCGGCTAGCGCAGCCTGTGCCGCTGCGATGGACTCGGCCAGGGGCGCCTCGTCATAGACGAAGCTTTCGCGGTTGCCCCAGAGCCCTGCGGCGAGGTCTCGGGCTGCCTCGTCGGCGGCCTCCTGACTTTCCGCCGTGACCGTGACGGAGACACCGGTCTCGGCGAGATCCGCAAGGGAGAAGCCGCCGAAGATCGTGGCCGCCAGTACGCCGGGACGGGTCTCGACTGTCTGAGCCGCCAGGACGGCGTCTCGCATCGGTCCCGCCACGCGGGTGTCCATGCGCAGGGTGTGGGCGAGCATCGGAGGATGTATCCAGGCCCTAGCCGGCCGTAGCCCCTCGTCGAGCATTCGTCCGACGATGCCGGCCACGCGCTCGCCGGTCTCGGCCATGTCAACGTGCGGGTAGGACTTGAAGCCTGCCAGCACGTCGCAATTGTCGACCACCCGGCCGGTGATGTTGCCGTGAAGATCCAGAGCGACCCCGATGGGCGTGCCGGGCGCGATTTCGCGGATGCGGGCGAGAAGCTCGCCCTCCCCGTCGTCGTGGCTCTCGGTCACCATCGCCCCGTGAAGGTCAAGGAGGATGGCGTCGCAGCCGGGGCGGATCGCCTCGAGAAGCGCGGCGCAGAGCGCCTCGAAGGCGGAGTCCGCCACGGGTCCGCTCGGATTCGCTTGAGCCGACACCGGCACCGAAACGACTGCCCCGCGCGCCTGCGCGAACCGAATGAAGGCGCCTAGCGCCGTGGAGGCGTCCCGCCCGGCCGCCAGGGCATCATCCCCCCAGAGCGGATTGAAGCTGGTAAGCGGGGTCGCGAGGGGCGAGAACGTGTTGGTCTCGTGGTTCACCCTGGCTGTGACGATACGCATGAACGCGCCTTCTTGAGCGGCGCATCAGGCCGCCGAGCTGCTTGTGCGGGAATCATAGTCGAGCACGGCGTCGAGGAGAACCTGTGCGCCGGCCGCGCATTCCGATGGCGTCGTCGATTCCGCCGGGTTGTGGCTGAGGCCGCCGGCGCTCGGCACAAACACCATGGTGGTCGGCACGAGGCCCGCCAGATGCGCCGCGTCGTGGCCGGCGCCCGAAACGATATCGCGGGTGGCGTGCCCGCCCTTATCGGCCGCGCGCCGCACGGAGGCGATGCAGTCGAGATCGAAAGCGACCGGGGCGGTCCGGGCAATGGGACGCAGCTGCGAGGCGAGGGACAGGTCGCTGGCGATGCTGTCGAGCACCTCGCTCATGGCCGCCTCCATGGCGTCGAGCACGGCGTCGTCGGGGTGGCGCAGATCCACGGTGAGAAACACGTGGCCGGGGATCACATTGTGGGAGTTGGGCGTCACGCAGAGGTGGCCGACCGTGCCGACGGCGTCGGGGGCGTGCGCGTGCGCCGCGGCATCCACCGCTTCCACGAGGCGCGCGGCGCCGAGGAGCGCATTGCGCCGCATCGCCATCGGGGTCGAGCCGGTATGGGCGGACTGCCCCTCCAGGGTAACCTCGTACCAGCGCATGCCCTGCACGCCCTGCACGACGCCGATGGTAGCCCCTTGCGCCTCCAGGATCGGCCCCTGCTCAATATGGAGTTCGAACATCGCGCCGAACGGCACGGAGCCCGGTGCCGCCACGCCGCGATAGCCGATGGCGTCGAGCGCTGCGCCGAAGCAGGTTCCCGCCGCGTCCTCACGGGCCTCGGCCCAGTCGCCGGCATAGATGCCCGCATAGACCCCAGAGCCGAGCATGGCGGGGGCGAAGCGCGCGCCCTCCTCGTTGGTCCAGTTCACCAGCAGCAGCGGCGCCTCGGTGACGTAGGCGGCCCCGTCCAGGGTGCGGAGCACCTCGAGCCCGGCGAGCACGCCGAGCACACCGTCGAACCTGCCGCCGGTGGGCTGGGTGTCGAGGTGGCTGCCGAATGCGATGGGCTTCAGGTCCGGGTTCCGGCCGGGGCGCAGGGCGAACATGTTGCCCACCGCATCCACCGTGAGGGTGCAGCCGAGCGCTTCGACCTGGACCCGGAGCCAGTCGCGCACTTGGCGGTCCTCGTCGCTCAGGGTCAGGCGGGCAATGCCGCCGTCGGAAGTGGCACCGATGGCGGCGGTCTCGGTCAGGGTGTCCCAGAGGCGCTCGGCGTTGATGGTGAGGTTCGACATGGATGTCCTGGGTTCGCTGCAGTTCACGCCGCCTTGACGCCGAGGAAGCGGTCGCGCGCCGCCTCGTCGGCCATGAATTCGCCATTGGCGGCCGCGTAGGCGACGCGGCCGAGTTCGAGGATGTAGTGGCGGTCGGCCAGCGCGGTGCAGACGGCCAGATTCTGCTCCACCAGCAGAATCGGCACGCCCGCCGCCCGGATGGCACGGATCTGCGTCACGATCTCCTCCACGATGACGGGGGCAAGGCCCTCCACCGGCTCGTCGAGCATGAGGAGCTTCGGTCCGCTCAGGAGCGCGCGGGCGATGGACAGCATCTGCTGCTCGCCTCCTGAGAGCTGCGCGCCCCCGTTGCGGCGGCGCTCCTCCAAGCGTGGAAACATCGCGAAGATGTCCTTGAGCGCCCAGGGCGAGCCCTTGCGCTCGGCGATGGCCAGGTTCTCCTCGACGCTGAGCAAGCTGAAGATGCCGCGATCCTCCGGCACGAGGGTGAGGCCGGCCCGGGCGATGCGGTGGGCGGGCCAGCCGGCGACCTCGGTGCCCTGAAAGCGCACGCTGCCCCAGCGCGGGGTGATGAGGCCGCATATGGCCTTCAGGGTCGAGGTCTTGCCAGCGCCGTTGCGCCCGAGCAGGCAGACGATCTCGCCGTCCCGCACCTCCAGGCTGACGCCCTGGAGGATATGGCTCTTGCCGTAGAAACCCTGGACCCCGTCCAGGGCGAGGGCGATGGGGCCGCTCATGGCACGAGGTCTCCCGTGATCATGTTGCCGAGATACGCCCGGCGCACCTCCGGGTCGTCGCGGACCCGGCCCGGCGGCCCCTCCACCAGCACGCGGCCGGCCCGCATCACCGTGACGGTGTCGGAGATGTTCATCACAATGCCCATGTTGTGCTCGATGAAGAGCACGGTGTGGTCGCGTCCGAGGTCGCGAATCAGCACCGTCATCGCCGCAATGTCGTCGATGCCCATGCCGGAGGTCGGCTCGTCGAGGAGGATGACCTTCGGCGCCGCCGCCATCGCCATCCCGACCTCGAGGCGCCGCTGCTGGCCGTGCGACAGTTCGCCGGCCGCGCGCAGGGCCACCCGTGTGAGGTCGAGGCGCTCCAGCATCGCCTCGGCCATGGCCAGCGCCGGCCGGTTGGCTTCGGTCCGGCGCCAGGGGGGCAGCGCCTGCCAGGGCGTCTTGCCCTGCGCTGCCAGTCGCAGGTTCTCGCGCACGCTCAGGGTGGGGAACAGGCTGGTGACCTGGAAGGAGCGGGCGAGGCCGAGGCGCACGCGCTCGTGGTCCGACGTGCGGGTGATGTCCCGGCCGCCTAACGTGATGCGCCCGCCCGAGGGCGCGATCCGGCCGGTCAGCGCGTGGAACAGCGTGGTCTTGCCGGCCCCGTTCGGCCCGATGATCGAGTGGACGCTGTTCTCGGCGATGCGAAGGGTTACGTCTTGCAGGGCGACGAAACTGCCGTAGCGGACGCCGAGCGCTTCGGTGGCGAGGAGGGGCGCACTCATCGGGCGACTTCCGGTGCGTGGGCGACGGGGGGGGGCGTTACGACCGGCCGGGCCGGGTCGTCGGGCGGGGGCGCCTGCGTCACCAGGGCGATGGCGCGCTCGATCAGGCCCCAGAGGCCGCGCTGGAGGAACAGCGTGATGACGATGAGCAGGAGGCCGAGGGCAAGGAGCCACCGCGGCCAGATCTCCGAGAGGGCGTCGGCGGCCAGCAGATAGGCCCCAGCGCCGAGCAGCGAGGCGAACAGATTCGCGCTGCCGCCAATGATCGTCATGATCAGCAGGGTCTCGCTGGTGTGGTAGTCGATGTTGGAGAGGGGCGCGACGCCGATCAACATCGCGTGGAGCGCGCCGGCAAACGCGGTGACCGCGCCTGAGATCGCGAAAGCCGCGACCTTGAAGGCCCGCACCGGGTAGCCGATGGCGCCTGCCCGGGCCTCGTTGTCGCGAATGGCGAGCAGGGTTCGGCCGAAGGTCGACAACGCCACCCGCTGGAGTGCTGCGAAGAGGACGAGAAAGAGCACCGCGACGTAGGCGTAGTAGGTCCACGGATCGGTCAGGCGCGTGCCGACCAGGGTCGGGCGCGGAATGTCGAGGAAGCCGTTGTCGCCCCCCGTGATGCCGCTGAACGTGTAGGCCAGGAAGTAGAACATCTGCGAGAAGGCCAACGTCAGCATCACGAAGTAGACGCCCTGGCGGCGGATCGAGATCCAGCCCACCACCGCCGCCACGAGAGCGCCTACGCTCAACGAAACCGCAAGCATCACGGGGGCCGGCAGCCCGGCCCGGACAAGGCCGAGGCCGGCCACGTAGCTGCCGATCCCGAAGAAGATGCCCTGGCCGAAGGAGAGGAGGCCGGTATAGCCGAGCAGCAAGTTGCAGGCAGCGACCGCCAGCCCAAAGATCAGGATCTCGCTGGCGAGGGTGCCTGAGCGCATAACGAGCGGCAGGATCAGCACGGCGGCAGTTGCAAGGCCAAATTGGACAAGGGGCCGGTCGAGGACGGGGATCATAACAGATTTCTCCTCAGGCCCGGCCGAGCAGGCCGCGCGGCATCGCCATGATGATGCCGGCCATGCCAAGATAGATCACGAGGCGCGCGCCCTCGGGCCAAAGCGTCGCCATCAAGCTCTGAGCGACGCCCACTAGGATGCCGGCGGCGAGCGCCCCTGCGTAGCTGCCCATCCCGCCGATCACCACCACCACGAAGGCGATCCCGAGCGCCTCGACGCCCATGAAGGGCTCGACGCCCCGGATCGGAGCCGCGAGCGCACCGGCGAGCCCGGCGAGCCCCGCACCGAGGGCGAAGACGGCCGTGTTGATGCTCAACGTATCGTAGCCGAGCAGCGCCATGTTCTGCGGCGATTCTGATCCGGCCCGCACGATGGCTCCGAGGCGCGTCCGATCCAGGAGCCACCACAGGGCGGCGGCGAGAATCACCGTGAAGCCGATCACGAAGAGTCGGTACTCGGGATAGATGAAGTCGCCGAGGATCATGACGCCGCTCAGTTCGTCGGGCGCCACTACGTTACCGCCGAGCGGCCCCCAGACGATGATGACGAGTTCCTGCACCACGAGCGCGAGCCCGACGGTGACGAGGATGTGGAAGGTGTGAGGCAGCTTGTAGACCCGGCGTAGGAGCAGCCGTTCCGTCATTCCGGCAAGCGCCGCGACGATCACGGCCGCCATAGGCATCGCCACCCAGAAACTCAGACCCCGCTCGACCCCTTCGTAGGCCAAATAAGCGCCGAGCAGGTAGAATGCCCCGTGAGCGAAGTTCACGAATTGCAGCAGCCCGAAGATGATGCTCAATCCTACTGCTAGCAGGAAATAAAGCAACCCAAGTCCGACGCCGTTCAGGATCTGAAAGAGATAGGTCACGCAAGGTCCTAATGTTGGACTTCAACACTCACCCTTGCTGCATCTTGCAGCCGGCAGCTTCGGGAGAAAGGAACGACTTGCCGGCATTTACGACGTTGGCAAAGTCGTCCTTATCCTTCATTGCGGACTTCGCCTTGCCCTTCAGCAGGTAGTAGTCCTTGATGACCTGGTGATCGGCGGCACGAATCTCCTCATGCCCCGTCAGTCCAGAATAGCCGAGGCCCTCCAGAGCTTTGATGACAGCAGGACCTTCCGCAGAGCCGGCCTTCGCGACTGCGTCGAGGAGCAGCTTGGTGATCTGGTAGGAGCCGGCGAAGGAGTAGTTCGGCGTCATCTTCGCGCTTTCACGGAGCTTTGACACCAACTCCTTGTTGAGGGGCGAATCGATGCCGTGCCAGTACTGCGCTCCGAAGTATACGCCCTCGCACAGGTCTGCTCCCAGAGCCTCGAATTGCTCCAGGCCTGAAGCCCAGGCCAGCACAATGGTCATGCGCTTCTTGAGGCCGAAGCTGACGGCCTGACGGAGCGCATCCGAAGATTGCGAACCAAAATTGAGGAGCAACAGCACGTCGGGCTTGGCTGCGATGGCATTGGTCAGGTAGCCGCTGAATTCCTTCTCGGCCAGCGAATGGTAGCTGTTGCCGACATGTTCGATGCCCTTCTCCTGGAACACCACCTTGGCGGCGCTCAGCAGGCCCTCGCCGAACACGTATTGCGGTGTGATGGTGTACCAGCGCTTGGCCTGCGGCATCTGCTCGATCAGCGGCCGCACGGTCTGCGCGATAGCCCCGAAGGTCGGCACGCTCCAGCGGAAGGTGCCGCGGTTGCAGTCCGAACCGGTGATCTCGTCCGCCCCCGCCGTGGTGATGAAGACGCCCTCAGACTTCGTCGCTTCCTTGCCCATCACCAGGGCTTCCGATGATAGAATGCCGCCGGCGAACAGACGCGTTCCCTGCGCCATGGCCTCCTGCAGCTTGCGAGCTGCCGGTGCCGGCTTGCCCTCGGTGTCGATGTCCGTGACCACGATCTTGCGCCCGAGCGCCGCGGCAGCCTTCCGGGCGGCAAACGCAGCGCCAAGGGATGCGAATTTGCCGTTGGCGGCGAAAGCTCCGGAGATGGGCAGCGGTGCCCCGATGACGAGAGGCCCATCGGCCGCGCGGGCACTTCGCAGCAAACCAGGAAGCGCGACGCCGGAAACGGCGCCGGCACCGACAACCAAGGAACCCTTTAAAAATGCGCGACGATCTTGCATCCCACCTCCCTCGAACTCTGAATTTTATGAAATGATTCGAACTATACGCATAGAATGATGTTTGCTCCGCTCCGTCAAGCGGGGAGGCTATGTATGGCACCCCAGTAGTATGAAATTTGAGCGATTGCTCTGATTTCAGGCACGGTCGCCCTTGCAGGCGGCAAATCCGAAAAAATCGGCGTCAAAACAAATATAGCATCCGCTTTTATCAATACGGCACGGGCGTTCCGATTGGCGCCCGAGCCGAACTGCCGGGCTACGGTCGTGGCGGCCGAAGGTGGCATTCCTTCATTGCCTCACCCACTCCGGGATCAAAGGTGCCGAAAAGTTCAAAGTGGTTCGTATTGATTCAGAGTGCCTCATAAAACTCCCGATCATCGCCGCTTGCCCTGAACACGACAGCGCAACAGGAGTTTTGTGAGAAACAATCAGAACGTTGGCGGCGTGCAAGCACTGACCACCTCGCAGGCGACCGGACCGATGCAGCGGAAGCGATGAGGACGGCGGCTCTCGAAGAAGTAGGCGTCGCCGGGACCGAGAATCCGGCGCTCGTCGTCCACGAACACTTCGAGCCGGCCCGATAGGATGATGCCGCCCTCCTCGCCGTCATGGACGAGGGGCACCCGGCCCGTATCGGCGCCGGGTTCGTAACGTTCCCTGAGGATCTGCAGCGATCGGCCGAACAACGTATCTCCGACCTGACGGTAGGAGATCGGTCCCTTGCCGATCTCGGTGAGTTCGTCGGCCCGGTAGAAGGCCTTGCGCGGGCTCTCCGGCTCGACCGCGAAAAACTCGGACAATCCGATGGGGATGCCGTCGAGGATGCGCTTCAGGGCGCCGACGGAAGGGTTCACCCCGTTCGACTCGATGAGGGAGATCGTCGAGTTCGGCACACCCGTGCGCTTGGCGAGGGCGCGTTGCGAGAGGCCGTGAAGGCCGCGAACGTAACGAAGCCGTGCACCGAGATCGATGCTCATTGAAACCTCGCTGAGCCGCAGCCGTGTTAGGGATGTTCAGGATTTGCAAACATCTGTCATGGCGGCCCAAGCTTTTCAAGCACATGGCGCGGCAGAGAAAAGGACTTGTTCGCGATGCACGATCGGTGCTTTTTCCCAGCCCATCGACGTCAACCCGAAGGATTGCCATGGACCCGCACACCGCTACGAATTCACCGGGCCTTGACGCCTACTGGATGCCGTTCACAGCCAACCGCCAGTTCAAGGCGGCACCCCGGATGCTCGCATCCGCCAAGGACATGCACTACACGGCTACAGACGGGCGCAGCGTTCTCGACGGAACCGCCGGCCTCTGGTGCGTCAATGCCGGGCACGGACGCCAGGACATCGCCTCGGCGGTGGAGCGCCAACTCACCACCCTTGATTTCGCGCCCTCGTTCCAGATGGGGCACCCCGCCGCCTTTGACTTCGCCGAGCGACTGGCCGCCATCGCGCCGGGCGGCCCCGAAGCGAAGCTCGACCGGGTATTCTTTACCGGTTCGGGGTCAGAATCCGTTGATACCGCCCTCAAGATCGCGCTCGCCTACCAGCGCGCCATCGGCCAGGGCACGCGCACCAAACTGATCGGGCGCGAGCGCGGCTATCACGGGGTCGGCTTCGGCGGCATCTCGGTGGGGGGCCTCGTCAACAACCGTCGCGTCTTTCCGCTTCTGCCGGGCGTCGATCACCTGCGCCACACCCACGACCTGGAGCGCAATGCCTTCACCCATGGCCTGCCGGAGCATGGGGCGGACCTCGCAGACGACCTCGAGCGCCTCGTCGCCCTTCACGGGGCCGAGACCATCGCAGCCTGCATCGTCGAGCCCGTCGCCGGCTCCACGGGCGTGCTTCTGCCGCCCAAGGGCTATCTCGAGCGTCTGCGGGCGATCTGCGACCGGCATGGAATCCTGCTGATCTTCGACGAGGTCATCACCGGGTTCGGCCGCCTCGGCACGCCCTTCGCCACGGATTACTTCGGCGTCGTTCCCGACCTCGTCACCACCGCCAAGGGCCTCACGAACGGCGCCCTGCCGATGGGCGCCGTGTTCTGCGCGCGGGCGGTGCACGATGCGATGATGCACGGCCCCGAGGCGGTGATCGAGCTGTTCCATGGCTATACTTATTCGGGGCACCCGGTGGCCTGCGCCGCCGGCCTCGCCACCCTCGACATCTACGAGCGGGAAGGCCTGCTGACGCGCGGTGCCGAGCTTGCGGACGCGTGGGCCGGCACGATGCATGGCCTGCGCGCCGCCGGCCACGTCATCGACATCCGCACCATCGGCCTCGTCGCCGGAATCGAACTGGCGCCCCGGCCCGGTGCGCCGGGCGCACGGGCCTACGACGTCTTCGTCGATTGCTTCGAACGCGGCCTGCTCATCCGCGTTACGGGCGACATCATCGCCTTGTCGCCGCCGTTGATCGTGGACCCCGAGCAAATCGACACGATGGCGTCGATGCTGGGCGATGCCATCGCCCGCGCCGCCTGATCTTTCGTCAGTTTCTGCCCTTCAAGGATTCTTCAATGACCACTGTGATCAACCACTACATCGGCGGGAGAACCGTCGCCGGCACCAGCGGGCGCAGCGCTCCCGTTTTCAACCCCGCTACGGGCGAGGAGACCGGCCGCGTCGCCCTCGCCGACACGGCGGACGTGAACGCCGCGGTCGCGGCCGCCAAGGCCGCCGCCCCCGGCTGGGCGAAGACCACACCCCTGCGCCGCGCCCGCATCCTCAACGCCTTCCTGCGCATCGCCGAGGACCGCACCGACGAGCTCGCCGCCCTCATCACCGCCGAGCACGGCAAGGTGCTCTCCGACGCGCGCGGCGAGATCCAGCGCGGGCTCGAGGTGGTGGAGTTCGCGACCTCCGCGCCGCAACTCCTCAAGGGCGAGGTGACGGAGAACGTCGGCACCCGCGTCGACAGCCACTCCCTGCGCCAGCCGCTCGGCGTGGTGGCCGGCATCACGCCGTTCAACTTCCCCGTCATGGTGCCGATGTGGATGTTCCCTCTGGCGCTCGCCTGCGGCAACTGCTTCGTCTTGAAGCCCTCCGAGCGCGACCCGTCCCCCGCCCTGCTGGTGGCCGCCTGGCTCAAGGAGGCGGGCCTGCCCGACGGCGTGTTCAACGTGGTCCACGGCGACAAGGCGGCAGTGGACTCCCTCCTCCGCCATCCCGACATCGCCGCCGTCAGCTTCGTCGGCTCGACCCCGATCGCCCGATACATCTACGCCACGGCTACCGCCCAGGGTAAGCGCGCCCAGTGCCTCGGCGGCGCCAAGAACCACATGATCGTGATGCCCGATGCCGACCTCGACCAGGCGGTGGACGCCCTGATGGGCGCGGCCTACGGCTCGGCCGGCGAACGCTGCATGGCGATCTCGGTGGCGGTGCCGGTGGGTGAGAAGACCGCCGACGCACTGATCGAGCGGCTGATCCCGAAGGTGCGTGCGCTGAAGGTCGGCCCCGGCACCGACCCGGACTCCGAGATGGGTCCGCTGGTGACGCGCCAGCACTACGACAAGGTGCGCGGCTACATCGACCAGGGGGTGGCCGAAGGCGCCGAACTCCTCGTCGACGGGCGCGACCTCAAGCTCCAGGGCTATGACGACGGTTTCTTCCTCGGCGGCACGCTGTTCGACCGCGTGACGCCCGACATGACGATCTACAGGGAGGAGATCTTCGGCCCCGTCCTCGCCGTGACCCGGGCGCCCGACTACGCCACCGCCGCGCGCCTCATCAACGAACACGAGTTCGGCAACGGCACGGCAATCTTCACCCGCGACGGCGACGCCGCGCGCGAGTTCGCCCACGCGATCGAGGTCGGAATGGTGGGCATCAACGTGCCGATCCCGGTGCCGATGGCGTTCCACTCCTTCGGCGGCTGGAAGGCCTCGCTGTTCGGCGACCACCACATGCATGGCCCCGAGGGCGTCCGGTTCTACACCCGGCTCAAGACCATCACCACCCGCTGGCCGACCGGCATCCGGGCCGGCGCCGACTTCGTCATGCCGACGATGAGCTGAAGGCGGGGCTAGCATCAAGTACAGGGCGGGCTACGGAGGATCGGAGCCCGCGAACGTGATCGGCCGGCTGTTGCGACATCGTCAGCCGGTCGATCGAAGCAAAATCATGCGTTCGGTGCGCCCCGCACCTAAGATCATCGGGGCTGATGGTCTCATCAAGCTCGTTCAATGGCATGTCTGAGGCGATAGAGCATCGTCCCGAAAGGTGGTTGCCGGCTTCCGGAACAGATGATGCGAAAACAAGAGCCTAAAGCGTCGTCCTAAATCAGGTATCCAGGACGATGCTTTAGACATGACGACTATGCCGCGAGAACGCCCCATGGCACGCATCCCCCGGGCAGCCCTCGCAACGCTGCGGACATCGCGTGCTCGGCCATCGCGCCAAAGACCCGTGCTCGCTCGACCCGAGCGCCGTCCGTGCGCCGAAGGGTCTGTCGTAGGGGACACCACGGCCGAACGTTGCCGCGGCCTGCCCCGCCCGCAATGGCTCGCGGAGTTCCGCCACGTTCTCCCGTCTGCTCGAAACCCGGCTTGGGCTCGCATCCGACGGAGCGTGCCTTCGAGCATCATCCCGAAAGGTGGCTGCCGACTTTCGGAAAAGGATGATGCAAAAACAACAGGATAGAGCATCGTCTTGGATCCTATATCCAGGACGATGCTCTATCGCTCAGGCGAGAGAGCCCGAACTCCTCGGGCTCGACGAAATGACGTCCGTGGGCCGTCACACGCCCCTGGCGTAGCGGGCCAGGGCGAAATCTGCGGCCGGGATCGGCGGGGCGCTGCCCGAGACCACGTCGGCGAGCACGCGGCCGGAGCCGCAGGCCATGGTCCAGCCCAAGGTACCGTGACCGGTATTGGTGAAGAGGTTGGCGAACCGTGTCGGACCAACGATCGGCGTGCCGTCCGGTGTCATCGGTCGCAGGCCCGTCCAGAACGTGCCCGCCGTCGGATCGCCACCCCCCGGGAACAGATCGCGGACCGAGCGCTCGAGGGTCGCCCGGCGAGGTCCCCGCAGGGTGTGGCTGAAGCCCGCGAGTTCGGCTGTGCCGCCAACCCGGATGCGGTCGCCTAGGCGCGTGATCCCGACCTTGAAGGTCTCATCCATTACCGTCGAGACGGGAGCCCCCTCGGGGTCCATGACGGGCAGCGTCAGGGAGTAGCCCTTCACCGGATAGACCGGGAGGTCGATCCCGAGGGGCCGCAGCAGTATCGGCGTGTAGCTGCCCATGGCGGCGACGTAGGCGTCGGCGGTGAGCACGTCGCCCGTAGCGGTGACGATCCCCGTGACGGCCTCGTCGGCGTCGCGCAGGCCGGCGATGGCCGTGCCGTAGCGGAAGGTGACGCCGAGCTTCTCGCAGAGTGCGGCGAGGGAGGTCGTGAAGAGGTAGGCGTCCCCGGTCTCGTCGGCGGGCAGCCGCAGGCCTCCGACGATGGTTGCGCCAACCCTCGCCAGAGCCGGTTCGGCCTGGATGCAGCCGGCGACATCGAGAACCTCGTAGGGGACCCCGTAGGCGTCGAGCACCGCCGTGTCATTGCCGACCTGATCGAGCTGCTTGGCCGTACGGAAAATCTGGAGCGTGCCCTTCTCGCGGTGGTCGTAGGCGATGCCGGTCTCGGCCCTGAGTTCGCGCAAGGCATCGCGGCTGAACTCGGCGAGGCGGACCATCCGGCCCTTGTTGCGGGCGTAGGCCTCCTCCGTGCAGTTCGCCAGCATCCGCGCGAGCCAGCCGTAGAGCCGCGGCTCCACCCGGGGCCACATCACCAGGGGGCGATGCCGCATCATCAGCCATTTCAGCGCCTTCACCGGGATGCCGGGCGCGGCCCAGGGCGCCGAGTAGCCCGGGGAGACTTGGCCCGCATTGGCGAAGCTGGTCTCCAGGCCGGCACCGGGCTGGCGATCCAGAACCGTCACCTGATGGCCGGCGCGGGCGAGGTAATAGGCCGAGGTGACGCCGACGACGCCGCCTCCGAGGATCATGACGTGCATGGATGATGCCCTCAGGCGTCGAGATAGTGACGGTGGAAGCGATGGCCGAGGCTCGTGAGAACCTCGTACCCGATCGTACCAGCGGCGTCGGCCACGGCATCGAGGCTGCGCGCCGGGCCGACGACCTCGATCCAGCTTCCCGGGGCGACGGCGCCGGGGGGGGCATCCGTCGCGTCGATCACGATGCTGTCCATCGAGACGCGGCCCAGAATGGGCAGGCGGTGGCCGTCCTGCCAGACCTCGCCGCGGCCCGATGCGCTGCGCAGGAAACCGTCCGCATAGCCGATGGCCACCGTAGCCAAGCGGCTGTCGCGCGCGACGCGCGCCGTGTGGCCGTAGCCCACCGCGGTCCCGGCCGGCACCTGCCGGACCTGCATCACGCGAGCCGCGAGACCGACAACGGGCCGCATGGGGTTGGGGCGTCCGGGCTGGGGGGCGATCCCGTAGAGTGCGGCTCCCGGCCGGATGAGGTCGTAATGGAAGTCCGCGCTCAGAAATGTGCCGGAGGAAGCCGCTAGGCTCGCAGGAACCCCGGACAGGCGGGCTTGGAAGGCGTCGAACACCATCCGTTGCGCGGCATTCGCCGGATCGTCCGGTTGGTCGGCGCAGGCGAGATGGCTCATCACGAGGCGCAGGTCGAGGCCGTCGAACCCGCCCGTGTCGAGGCAGGCGGCGGCCTCGTCCGGGGAGAAGCCGAACCGGGCCATGCCGCTGTCGATCTGCAGGATCGCCGGCAGGCGTCGTCCGAGCCGGGACGCGAGGGCACACCAGGCGGCTCGCTGCCCGTCGTCGTTCAGGACCGGCGTGAGATCGTGCGCATGGCACTCCGCCTCGGTGCCGGACGGAAGGCCGTGCAGAACCGAGATCCCGGCGGCCGGTCCGAGTATCTTGCGCAACGAGAGGCCCTCCTCGGCATGGGCCACGAAGAAGGAGCGGCAGCCCGCCCGCGCCAGGGCGGGGGCGACGCGTTCGATCCCCAGACCGTAGGCATCCGCCTTGACGACGGCGGCGCACGCCGCCCGCGCAGCCATGGCCTGCAGGGCGCGGTAGTTGGCGGCGAGCGCCGCGAGGTCGACCGTCAGGACGGCGCTGGTCGTCGCCGGTACGGGAGGTCCAGCGGATGCGATGGGAGCGGTGCGGGCAAGGGCAGGCAAGGCGTCCGTCCGGAACGGGTTATCGGTACGGCTACGCTACTGCATGATTCATCGAATTTCTCATCAATCCGTCGAATAAGATATACGATTTGACGGAAAAAGGGTATATGCTTCGACGATATCGGACATTCTGTGATAAGGTCATGGACGACATCGATCGGCGGATCATCCGCATGCTCAGGGCGAACGGCCGCATCAGCAACGCGGACCTCGCAGATGCCGTGGGTCTATCGGCATCCGCTTGCCATCGACGGATGGGCTTGCTGGAAAGTTCGGGGGTCATCCGCGGATACACGGCGCTGATCGAGGCTCCGTCCGAGGAGGGCGGACTGGTCGTGCTCACGCAGTTCACCCTCGACCGGCAGACCGAGGAGTTTCTCAACCAATTTGAGGCCGCGGTGCGCCGCTGCCCGGAGGTTCAGGATTGTTATCTGATGACCGGAATCGCCGATTATCTGGTCAAGCTTAAAGTGAAAGATGCGGCCGATTACGAGCGCTTGCACAAGGAGGTGCTCTCTCGGCTTCCCGGTGTCTCACGGCTGCAATCCAGCTTCGCGATCCGGACGGTTGTGTCGCCAGCGAGTAGCATTTGATCTCGTAGAATTTTCAAATCCTTCAATTGAAGATCAAGCTCTCCCCAATATAAACATTCCAAATGTGAATAAACAGTGTAATGAAATCCAATGACAGCGATTTCAGACTGTGCACGATTGTTGAGGCAGAAATACTGTGCTCTGGTTACGTTTACTGGCCTGTCTCCTGAAATAGTCCTTCCAAAAGTACGGCTTCAAGCCGTGTGGAAGATGTCATCATGGAACGGAAGAAGCATAAAACTAAAGAGATTGTTGCGAAGCTGTGCTAAAACGGAGGTGCATCACGCTTAGTATCTGGGACCAATAGGTTCGCACCCTGGCCGATGTTGTGATGAAGCGGTGTGGGGCTCCCACTTTTATCTTATCCGCGAGCGAACGTTCCGCACCCGACTCTACGAATTCATTCGCGCTCGCTACGAAGCCGACCATTGGCGAGAGGCTGGCCCGCCTACCGGTCCGGAATGTCAGGCGCCCGTGCCGCCACCATTCGATTACGCCAAGCCCTTCGTCATCGGCACGTTGAAGATCTGCCAAGGCTTCGGATATGCTGATCCCCTTAACGAGCCTGCCGCGATCACCCGTTGATACCAAGACAACCACGACGCACCGTTCCGCGCAGCATCCCCGGTTGCACACCTCTTATGTCGGCAGGGAAGGCAGACTCGCACGGTACCAGCCAGGAGGTCGCGCGGAACAAACCACATGCCACGGTCAGCCGGGTCCGGACTCGGCGGGGGTCGGCTCGGCCCGATTGCGGGCGGTCCGGGGCCGGCCGCTCGGCTTGGCCGGCTCCGGTGCCTCGAACAGGTCCAGCGTGGCGCATGCGGCCAGCGCCTGCGTCATCTCGGCCTCCATGAAGGCGATGAACGCGCGCACCCGCCGGGCCTGATGCAGGCGGGCCGGATAGACGAGGCGGACCCACCGGTCGCGCCCGCCCCACCAATCCGGCAGGATGCGGACGAGGCGCCCGGCGCGCACGTCCTCGACCACGTCCCAGGCGGCCTTCATGGCGATGCCGCCGTCCGCCAGCGCGGCGGCGTGGCAGATCTCGCCGTCGATGCCGCCGACCGCCGAGCGGATCGACACGTCCACCGACTCCCCGCCGCGGCACAGGCGCCAGTGCGTCGGCCGGGGATCGCCCACCGTCAGGCAGGCATGGTCGGCGAGGTCGAGTGGGTCGCGGGGCGTTCCGACGCGGGCCAGATAGGCCGGGGAGGCGCAAAGGATGCGCGCGTCCGGCACCAGGGGCCGGGCGATCAGGCGGCTGTCGACGAGGGGGGCCTGCCGCATCGCCACGTCGATGCGGCGCTCGACCAGGTCGAGGACGTCGTCGCTGGTCAGGACCTGGACCGAGATGCCGGGATGGCGGGCGAGGAAGCGCGGCAGGCGCGGCGCGATCTGGCGCTGCGCGAAGGCCGCGGTCGCGGTCACGCGCACGACGCCGCTGGCCCCGTCGCCGGCGACGTCCTCCGCCGCCCGAATGGCCTCCAGGGCGGTCCGGCACCGCACGAGGAATTCTCCGCCCTCCTCGGTCAGGCCGAGCTGGCGCGTAGTCCGCTGGAGCAGACGGACACCGAACCGCCCCTCGAGGCGCTTGAGGCGCTTGGAGACGAGGGTGAGGGAGACGTCGAGGTCAAGCGCGGCCCCGGACAGGCTGCCCGCCCGCACGATGGCGTCGAACACGCGGAGGTCGTCGATGCTGTCCAGCCGGCCCATAGCCGCATTAGAGCGCGGGCGGAACGGACTGCAAGGCGCCGTCCGGGCCAACTCCTTCATTCACATTTGATAAGCGAAGAGATCGCGTGCGCATAGAAACTGCCGACGCAGCGGGCGCTTGGCCCGCGGGACTCGACCGACCCGGCGCTCAGAGCGCGGTGATCAGGGCGACCGCGCCGAGCACGACGCCCGGAGCATTGGCGAAGGAGACCGGCCAGTCCCGACGCAGCGCGCCATAGGTCGTCCACAGCCCGCAATTCACCACCGTGGCGAGCGGCTGGAGCACCGAGCCCTTCTGACCGGCGAGGTTGAGCTGGATCTGGTCGAGATAGGAAACGAACATCAGCACGCCGGTGACGGTCGCGATCCAGCCGAGCCAGCGCACGAAGCGCTCGGTGCCGCCGTCGCGGCGGTCCGGCGTGCCGGCAGCGGGGGCCTGACAGGTCGGCTGGGTATGGGCGAGGGTCATCGCGAACGGGGTCCCGTTGTGTCTGTCGAAGAATCGAGGGGGCCGGCCGCTTCCGCACGGTACGGTCCGAGAACCGTTCGCCGTCGTCGTGCCCGCGCTTCGAGCTTCAACGCCCTCAACGCGCGTCGAGGGCCTGGCGAACTGGCCGGAACGGAAAGACACCCTCCGCGATCCGGCGACGATGATCGTTGGGCCGACGCCCTATGTCGGGTACGGCAGCGGTTCGGAACGGGGCATGTCGAGGCGATGGACATCAGTCGGCGCGACCTGGGGAAAGCTCTCGGCGGCGTCGTGCTCGTGGGCGCGGCGAGCGATGCGCGGGCGGCCGACGGTCTGCCGGGCGGCGTCACACTGATCCGGGGCGGCTACGTCATGACCATGGATGCCGGGCTGGGCGATCTGCCCGGCGCCGACATCCTGGTGCGCGACGGACGGATCGCCGGGATCGGGCGGGGCTTGGCGGTGCCGGAAGGCGCCGTGGTGGTCGAGGCCGGCGGCATGGTCGTGCTTCCGGGCTTCGTTGATGCCCATACCCACGGCGCGATCAGCCAGATGCGGGGCCTGTACGGCAACACGCGCGAGACCGCCTTCTTCACCGTCACCAACCGCCTCCTGGCTCACTATACGCCGGAGGACACCTATATCGGCATGCTGCTGAGCGCGGTGGAGAGCGCCGCCTCCGGCATCACCACCACGGCGGACTTCTTCGACAACGTGCGCGACCGCGCCCATGCCGAGGCCGGCCTTCGGGCGCTGCAGGATGCGCCCGTCCGGGCCAGGCTGCTCTACGGCATGAAGAGCAAGACCGACGCGGACCCCATCGATCTCGCCCATGTCGCGGAGTGGCAGCAGGGATGGGCCGAGCGCTCCGTCGGCGGCCGCCTGTCGCTGGGCCTGGCGTGGCGCCTGCCGCAGGACCTCGACGATGCGGCGGCCTGGGCGATCAAGGCCAGGGAATGGGAGACGGCCCGCCGCCTCGACCTGCCGATGCAGGTCCATGTCAGCGGCACCGTCCCGGGCCGGGCGACGGCGATGTTCGATGCCCTGATCGCCCGACGGATGCTGCATGCCGGGCTGCAGGTCGTCCACGGAACCGATGCGCGCGACGACCAGCTCGCCGCGTTGGAGGAGGCCGGCGCCGGCCTGGTGGTGACGCCGCTGACCGAGCACCGGGTCGGTTACGGCCCGACCCGGATCGACCGCTTCGATGGCATCCGGCGTCGCGGCTTCGGCATCGACGGCAGCGCCCTCGCCGGCGCCACGGACATGTTCGCCCTCATGCGCCTCGCAGCGCTCACGCAGGCCGGCGCGGCGCGCGACGAGACCGCCGTCCGGCCCCGCCACCTCCTCGAATGGGCGACGGCCGGCGGTGCTCGGGCCCTCGGGCTCGACGCACAGACCGGTTCGCTCGTGCCGGGCCGCGCCGCCGACCTGCAACTCGTCCGGCTCGACTCCCTGAACCTCGCGGGCTTCGACGGGGGCGACCCGTCGGCCCTGCTGGTCTATTCGGCCCGCCCCGAGGACGTCGCCGCCGTCATGGTCGAGGGCCGCTTCGTGAAGCGCGACGGCCGGCTCGCCGGCTTCGATGCCGCGACGCTCCTCGACCGGGCGCGCCAGTCCCTTCGAGGCGTCCGCGCACGGGCAGGCTGACTACCCCCCGCGCTCGGCTAGAATATTACCAGCGGCGCCGCACTCTCCAGAGGCGTCGCGCCCTGGATCGCGCGATGGGGCACCCGGTCTGAGGGCCGGGAAGCCTCGCCACGGGCGCGCTTCACGGCCTCGTCCAGCGCCTGCGAGGCCCATCTGCGCGCCCCGGACGGGCGCCGGTCCGCAATTCGCCGGCCCCGTGATCCCATCGGCCGCTCAACGGCGGCGCCGACGAAGACTTCGCCCAACGGACCGAGGGCTCTTGCCCGGCGGCCCCGGTCCGGGCTCTCGCCGAACGTGCAAGAATCCCTTGCCGCAGTCGCGAGCAACGCGCGATGGCAGCCCCGGTTTCCGGACGTTCCCATCAACAATCAGATTGAGCAACACCACGGCCAAAGCTGCACCGAGATTTGCCAGGATGTGAAGGCCATCGCGTTTCCAGCGATCCGAACCGCGGCCTGGAAGGCCGAGGCCGGCACGCCTGTCTTAGAAATCGTACGGCACTCTTTCGGCTTGCGACCCATCCAGCCATGAAGACCGCCGTTGGCGCATCCCGAGAGCGGTCAGTCGTCAGTCGTCCAGCAACTCAGGCTGGCGGCAGTGAGCGGACCCCGACCATTTGACCAGAAGCGGGCATTCAATATGCGACCCAGGTGTGTTGTATAGGGTACAAACTGGCGCAAATTCATCTGTGTCTATATCGTTCCGGCAACATGCTCTACTGACGATTCATCGTGTGACGACGGCATTCGGTCAAATGAATGCCGTCATCCGCTTTGGCGTGATCAGTTCGTGCGTTCGAGATAGCCCGCAGGAAGTTGGCCGGGGGCCGCGTTGATGACCTCGTCGTTGTCGCGGCCACGCCGCTCCATAAATGTGATCTTGGCGAACTCGCCGATGACCACGTATGGGTATGCCGGGCCTTCGTCTCGGAAGCGGTGCATATCTTCCATAAAGTCATTCTGGTAGCAGATCGTCTTCTCGGGATGTGCTCCTTCACCCGCGATCCACTGCGGGAAGAAGATGGTGCCGTGCACCAGCCGGCGCTTCGTATCAAAATACAGGCTGACGCAGGTGCCGGTGGGCTCGTGCCAATCGATTTTATACATGTCCGGCGCGAGTTGGACGAGATCGATCGCTTGGTTGGTCACCCAGCGGCCACCGACCAAGCCTTGGTGTATTCGGTAATCGCAGGTCTTCTCGTTGCGAGCATACCATTCATATTTCCAGCCATTGGCATATGTATAGATAAAATGAGTTCCAACGAAATCAGACAAGTCGCTTGATAAGTCAAGGCCAAGATCGTTTGACATCAGTATTTTCCCAGATTATCACAGATAAATTGAGTGCTGTAGTGTGTAATTTGTAGAAGTTGTTCGCTCTATTGAACGAACGCTATGCCCATAAAGCAATATCTCTTCAAATGCAAATATCGATCTGCCTGATCACCAATTTAGCTAGAGGCTGGTGTGAACCTGAGAGTGTAGGCCTCAAAATTAGGAGGCATGACCTTCTCGCTCGCTGCCTACCCGTCCGACGTTTCCAATAACGAATGGGCGCGGGTCGCCCCTTACCTGACGCTGCTCCGCGAGGATGCGGGGCAGCGTGAGTACAGCTTGCGCGAGGTGTCCAACGGACTGCGCTACGCACGTCTTTCCGCCTGACACGTCCGAGGGCGCCAAGCTCCCGATCTTACATGACTGTTCCCGAAAGCCGCGATCCGCCTTTCGGAATGTTGCGCTATGCGGCGCGCAGGCTCTCCAAGAACCTCGTAACCTGATCGGAGAGCTGCTTTGACTGGCGCGTGAGGTCAGAGGCCGCACCGAGCACTTGGTCGGCTGCCGTACCGGTCGCCTCGGCAGCCTGGGCCACGCCGGTGATGTGGCCCGTCACCTCCTGCGTGCCGACGGCCGCCTGGGCGACGTTGCGCACGATCTCCTGCGTGGCTGCGCCCTGCTCCTCCACCGCGGCGGAGATCGATGTCGCAACGCCGCTGATCTCCCGGATGCGCATCGCGATCCCGCTGATCGCGCCCACGGCCCCATCCGTCGAGCCCCGGATCTGCGTTATCTGAGCCGAGATCTCATCAGTCGCCCGTGCGGTCTGGTTCGCCAGTTCCTTCACCTCGGCGGCCACCACGGCGAAGCCCCTTCCCACCTCGCCGGCCCGCGCGGCTTCGATCGTGGCGTTGAGCGCGAGCAGATTGGTCTGCGCTGCGATGGCGGAGATCGTGGCGATTACGTCTCCGATCCGCGCCGCCGTCGTGCTCAGATCCTGCACCAGCGCGCCGGTCTGCGCGGCTTCGCCGACCGCCGTCTGCGCCAGTTGCATCGATCCGTCGGCCTGCCGCCCG
Source organism: Methylorubrum extorquens (assembly GCF_024169925.1). Classification (NCBI taxonomy): domain Bacteria; kingdom Pseudomonadati; phylum Pseudomonadota; class Alphaproteobacteria; order Hyphomicrobiales; family Methylobacteriaceae; genus Methylorubrum; species Methylorubrum extorquens. The sequence continues at coordinate 78,957 of NZ_JALJXF010000002.1, read as the reverse complement.
ATCTCCAGTACCGACGATCCGAGTTCCTCGGCCGCCGCCGCGACGGTGTTAACGTTCATCGAGGCCTGCTCGGCGGCCGTGGCGACGTCGATGGACCGGCTGGCCGTCTGCGTCGCGGTTCCGGCCATAGTCTGCGCCGTCTCCTGGAGCTGCGCCGCAGCGGCCGCGACCATGCCGATGATCCCGCTCACATCCTGCTCGAAGGAATCGGCCATCTGCCGCATGGCGTGCTTGCGCTGCGCCTCGGCACCGGCCCTGGCCAGGGCTGCCTCTTCCTCAAGGCTGCGGTTCTGGACTAGGTTCTTTTTAAAGACCGCCACGGCCTCGGCCATCGCGCCGATCTCGTCGCGTCGCTGCAGGAACGGAACGCTCACGTCGAGCTGATTGTGGCTGAGCCTTTCCATCGTATCCTGCATCGCCAGCAGGGGCTTGACCACGCGGAACTGCGTGATGGCCAGGCCGCCGAGCGCGACGATCAGCACCGCCACGATGCTGGCGACGGCGAACAGCACCGCGCGCTCGGCACTCGCCGCCGCCCCCTCGGTCACGGCGATCACCGCGTCCATGGCAGTCGTTGCGACCGCGAGCACGGTGAGATGACGCGCATCGGTGTCGCGCTGGAAGTCTTTAAGCGGCATTGGGAACGTGCCGGTAACGAGGCCGTCGCCCATGGCTTGGCGCAACGCGGCGCTCTCCGGCGAGAACATGCTCGTCTGCGCCGTTGTGTAGACTTGCCGGAGTTCGTCCGGAACGCCCGGACGGCTCATCAGAGCCCTGACATATCCCCAATGCGCCTCGGTCCTGCCGAGTTCGGTGGCGACGAACGCCGCTTCGGCCGGTGCCAGCGGCTTGCCCCCTGCGATGACCCGGATGATGGTCGCGTAGACGCCTCCGACGGCGGAACGGGTGTGCCAAGCCGCCGCCTTGATGTTCACAAGGTAGGCGGCGGCTGGCGTCATCCGCTTGATGTTCTCGCCCACGTGCCCGGAGAGCTGCCCGAAGCTCCCGAGGGTCTTGTCCGCCTGCGCCGTCAGGGTTCCGGCGAGGAGGGCATCCCGCGCGCCAACCTCCTTTGTTAGCGCTTCATCGACCGGCGACCTAAGCAGGGTCAGCCGATGATACTCGGCGCGCGCTTCGATCAGGAGCGCATCGAAGGCGCCATCGTCCAGGTAGCGCGCCTGCGCCGCGATCGATTTTAGATGCTTCTCGATATCGGACCGCGCCTTGCCGATTCTCTCGCGAAGCGCTCCCGCTTGATCCGGCCCGACCTGAAGCGCTTGAGCACCGATCCCCCGCTCCAATCTCAGCGCCTGCATCGTCTGGAGGATGGCCTTGTCTGCCACCGCGCTATGCCTGGACGCCTCCGATGTCCTGACGACAGCCAAGGCTTCAAGAAGGTGATTGCCGACGCTGCCGATTAGAACAATACTGAGCAAGCCGACAACGGCGAACAGGCACGTTCGAACGGAAATAGATTTATCGTGCATATTGCATAACTCGATGTTGAGATTCATGTTTTGCGGGGTATTGGTTGGGATTGGTTAACATATATTGATATTGCTGGATGGTTTTATTTATAACATCGACAGGGAGTGAGTAAGCTGCTCTCCGTCTAACAGTAGGGTAGCCAGGCGCGTGCCGACGTCGAGGCAGAGTCGACCTCGGCTTCGGAACGGGGTGTTGATTAGGGATGGAGTTCCGCTTGAGCTGCCCACCGTTGCGGCGGGCCGAGGCGCGACGGCTTCAGAACACGGAGAAGCTCAGGCCAGCGAGGAATGAGGTGAATTGCGCCCCGGGAACGACGCGAGAATTGGCGCCGAGCAGATTCTTCTGATGCAGGACGCCGATGAAGGCCTTCATGCGATTGGGCTTTTGGTAGAGGAGTTCGCCGAGGTCGAGGACGAGGTTGCTGCGCATCAGAACCTCGGCCTTCAGCCGTCCGCCCTTCGGGTCGTCGCCGCGGGGCGGGTTGTAGGAGGCGAAGCCCGTCAGCGACAGCGGCAGGCCCGTGAACGTCAGTGGCACCAGATAGGTCGCTTCGACGCGGGGCACGATGTCCGTCCCAGTCTGGCGAAGGGGCGGCAGCAAATCGGCAAAGCGGAACCAATCCTTCTGGGCAAACACCGCGAGGTTGAAGAAGCCGATTGGGACATCGAACGAGAAGCTGAGGCCGCCCATCGCCCGGGTCCGCAGCAGCGACAGCCGCGTGTTATCACTCTGATGATCGACGCCGTAGGCCAGCGACACGTCCTTGATGATGCCGGGCAGGATGAAGAGCGGCGTTCCCGCCATGGTGTTGCCGCTCAAGGTGCCGCGATAGCTCAGGAATAAGGTGGTCTGGCCGTAATCGAAGGTCGTGGCCAGTCCGGGATAGGGCGGTCTGCCGGCCGGGATCTGCGAACCGTAGCGCCGCAGGTCGATGTTGAGGAAATTGGTGCCGTATTCCCAGCCATGGAGATGGGTGAGGCTCAGCATGTTGCCCGGAGCGCTGCGGCCTTCGATGGAGCGTCCGGCTCGGCCACCGGTGACGCCCGGCTGCCGGAGATCGTTCAGGTATGTGTAGGTCACCTGCGTATCGCTGAACCGGAAGAAGGGCGAGGAAGGTTTTGGAGGTTCGGGACCTAGGGGGGCGCCCGACGGGCCCTGGATCAGTTCTTCCGCCTGCACCCAACCCGGCGTAACGCTTGTAAAGAGCAGCAGAGAATTAACTAGAAGCGCCCCGGCTCGCACCAAACTGCCCCATCCGCCTCGCGTGGTTCTCCGGTGAAGCGCCAGCGGACGCTTCAAGGGTAAGCCGACAGTCATTCATCCCTCCTCAAATCATGTCTTCACAACTCCCGCTCTGTTTGAGTATCATATGTTATTTTTAGGTTAATAATCTGATAGGGCGCGTCCGTCTTGCGAGAGAATTTAATTCTATCTATCTGCTGGATTTTATGTAAGCGCGCTCATCTGGATGATCGATACCCCATTCGCCGGAAGAATCCGGGATCCGAGTACTTCCGTCAAAAAGTCCGGCTTCCCGGCCGGTGAGAGAGGTCATGACCTGACCAGTATTTTGGACCGAGCCGAGTGAGCGACTGTCTTGCTGGTCAAGCGGGTTGCCATGGCGTTCCGTCTCTTAGGATGGCGTTGAGGATGGTGATCAGCTTCCGAGCGGTGGCAATCAGGGCGACGAGCTTGGGCTTGCCGGCTGCGATGAGCCGGTCGCGGAAGGTTTTCAGCGCGGCGTTGTGACGGCTGGCCACCAGGGCACCCATGAACAGCGCCGTGCGAACAGGTGCGCGGCCGTCTGCGATGAAGCTCCTCCCTCGCCACCGACCGGATTGCCGCGTCCAAGGGGCCAAGCCGACCAGCGCGGCGACTTGCTTTCCGTTGAGACTTCCAAGCTCGGGCAGCTCCGCGATCAGGGTTCGTGCGATCGTCGGTCCAACACCAGGAACGGAGGTCAGGAGGGTCTCCTTCCTGCGCCATTCAGCGACCGGTCTACCTCTGCATCGATCGAGCGGTCGATTACATCCTGCTCCTGCTCCAATGCCTCTATGACGCGCCGGACGCTGTCTCGAATGCACGATGGAGCTTGGCTCGCTCGCTGCCGCTCGGACGCGATCAGCCAAGGCCTGAGTCTTGGCATCGGCCCGAGCGCGAACGGGTGGGTTGGTGGCCGCCGCGAACGGGGCGATCACGGTGGCGTCGATGCGGTCGGTCTTGGCGCGTTGGCCCAAGGCGTGAGCGAAAGCACGGACCTGTGCTGGGTTCACGATCACGGCTGGCAGCCTCCAGGTGGTGAGAGCACGTGCCACCATGGCTTCCAAACCGCCGGTTGCCTCCAGGACGACGAGCTTCGGCTTCAGGGGCCGGAGGCGTTCGCACAGTTGCTCCACGCCCTCGGTCGTACGGTCAACGGCGAAGTTCGCTCCAGAGGGATGAACGTGAATATCGAGGCGGTCACGGGCCACGTCGATCCCGACAACAGGAGCGTCCATCTGATCCCATCCTTGCGCAAGCGGGCTTCGCGTTGAGCGGCCCAAGCGACTGTTCGGGTTCGATGGAACGGCGGGCGAGGACCCTGGCTCACTTGCGGGCTTGGTGGCCCCAGAGGCTAACGGTCTCTCACCCGCAACCGCGCCGAGGAGCATACCCGGCGAGGTTGGGATCAAGTTACAAGAGGCTACTGCATGGCCGCTGCCATGGGTAGGCGGAAGGCTAGATCAGGGAAGCTGACAGGCGCGGGCGGCCGGTAGCCCAGGGACGAGTGCGGCCGGACACGGTTGTATGTGTTCTGCCATAGGCCAATCACGACCTGTGCTTCTCTCAGCGAGTAGAAGATCTCCTGCCTCAGGCACTCGTCGCGCAGCTCTGTTCGGAGATCTCCGCCTCCTTGCACGCCAACGCCAAACTCTTGCCCTGAGCTGTCTCCACCTCGATCTGGCGCAGCTTCAAAACGACCTGCTCCGCGCTCGTCTTCTGTCCTCGCCGCATGTCCAACTCCTTCGGTCCTGGCTGATCCTCTCAATCAGCCCGGTCCAAAGCCATCGGGTCAGGTCACCTCCCGCCGAGGCCGAAGCGCGCTACTATGCCCAGACCGAAGTCCAAACCTTGGCAGCCTGACCCAAACCAAATGGCCTCCGGGAAAACCGGGGCGGTTCAGCTGGCGCCGTGCCCTGCGGGCTGGAGCGCCTGCACCGGAGATGTCGTCCCCCTGGGCTTCATCCCGCTGGCGCTGCCGGCACCGCCCTCCCCTGTCCGGGCCGAGCCGCTCCGCCCCAGTGCCATCGAGATCGAGATGGCCGGCGGTCATCGGCTGCGGGCCGAGGCGGGCGTGGAGGTCGTTCTCCTGCAGGGTCTGATCGCAACGCTGCTGGGCCGATGATCCCGGTCCCTTCCGGCTTACGGGTCTTGCTGGCACCCGCGCCGACATCGTGCGGATCATCGGGACGGCCAAGGTGCTCGACCGGGCCAAAACCCGCTGTGGGGAACGAGCGCTCGCCTGGAATCACGCCGTGCGCCGTGACCTCGCGAAATGAACCCCCCCTCCCCTATCGCCCTCCCCGCCCGGCCCCGATTCCCGGGAACGTCGGGCGCGGGGATGCCCCAACCACCTGCCCGTCGGCGGAGGCCGCCATGATGCACGCCTTGTCACGGCTCGACCCAGCCATCGCGCGATGGGCCCGGGCCACAAGGCGCCGTGACATGCTCACCATGGTCAAACGCATCACCGCCGGGATCACCGGCCATTTCAAGACGCGGATCACCGAATGGTTTGCAGCCGTTCTGCTGTTGCAGCTTGGGTGGACGCTGGTCAGTCCCCCCGCGTCGTTTCCCCCGTCCACCGCGTGGTCCGTGATGGCGGCACGGATGCCGGAGGAAACATGGGGTGCAATCATGCTGGCCATCGCCGGCACGCGCTTGCTCGCCCTCGACATCGACGGGACGTTCCGGTCGTTCCGTTACTGGCCTGCCCCCTGAAAAGTGATCCTCCTTGAAGGAGGCTTTTGAGCCTTTGTGGAGTTGACCCCGTTTGTGGTCCACGACCTACGCAAGTTCTCGGGCTGTAATGAGGGTCCCCCGGATCTTGGTCCGGCCGAAAGGTGAGCCTCCGGGTCTCATTCGGCGGGCTGCAGGGCCGCCGCCAGGGCGAATTCCTGGGGCGTTCGCCACCCCAGGGCGGTGTGAGGACGCCTCTCGTTGTAGTGCCGCCGCCACGTCTCGATCTTGCTCCTCGCGTCAGCCAACGACAAGAACCAGTTCGCGTTCAGGCACTCGTCGCGCAGGCGGCCGTTGAACGACTCGACCAGTGCGTTGTCGGTCGGCTTGCCAGGGCGCGAGAAGTCCAACGTGACACCGTTCTCGTAGGCCCAGCGGTCGAGGGCTTTCGAGACGAACTCAGGCCCGTTATCGACTTGAATCGCGCACGGTGCTCCGCGCAGCAGCGCCAAGCGGCCGACGACAGCCACGACCTGTTCGCCTTTGATGCCCTGGTCGACCTCGATCGCCAGAGCCTCGCGCGTGAACGTATCGACGACCGTCAGGGCCCGCAGCCGGCGGCCGTCGAACAGCGCGTCGGAGACGAAGTCCATCGACCAGCGTTCGTTCGGCTGGAGCGCAGCAGGCTGACGCTCACGGTGTGCCGCGCTGACGTGCCGGCGCGGTCGCTTGAGCCGCAGGCTCAGCCCCTCGTCCCGGTAGAGACGGTGGACCCTCTTGTGATTCACCCGCCAACCCTCCCGGCGCAGCAGGATGTAGATTCGGAAGTAGCCGTAGCGCACCCGGCTCTTGGCCAGATCACAGATGCGCATCCGCAGCGGTGCCTGATCGGGCTTGGTCGCGCGGTAGCGGATGCTCGACCGGCCGACGCCGAGCGCGGCGCAGCCGCGCCGCTCGCTCACGGCATCCAGGCGAGCACGAGCAGCCTGTCGCGCTTCTTCGCCCGGCCTGTCCCCGACGCTGCCGACCGAGGGCTCGACCCCCGCCTCCGCCAGCCGCTCCGTGTAGCGTACGGCGAGGTATTGCGAGCCCCTGTCGCTATACAAGGTCCGTCAAGCCGAGCGGGACCAGGGCCAGTGGCCCGGACCAACGACGGACGAGCGCGAGCGGATCAAAGCACTGGAGCGCGAGAACCGCGAGTTGCGCCAAGCCAACGAGATCCTGAGGAAGGCGTCGGCCCATTTCGCGATGGCGGAGCTCGACCGCCGGTCGCGGACATGATCGCCGTCATTGACGATCACCGGGAGGCCTACGGGGTCGTCCTTCGAGAGCCTCAGGATGAGGCCGATCTGCCGCGTGCTGCCGATCGCCCCGTCAACCTATCACGCCCATGCCGCGCGGCGGGCCGATCCCGGCAAGCTGCCGGCTCGGGCTCGCTCGGACGCGGCGCTCATGGTCGAGATCCGGCGCGTGTTCGAGGAGAACTTCCACGTCTACGGAGTGCGGAAGGTCTGGCGGCAACTCGGTCGAGAAGGGATCGCGGTGGACCGTTGCACGGTCGCCCGGCTGATGCGGGTCATGGGGCTGCAGGGCATCGTGCGGGGCAAGAAGGTTCGCACCACCATCCCGGACCCGGCCGCGGCCTGCCCGCTCGACCGGGTGAACCGCCGGTTCAAGGCCCCGCGTCCCAACGCCTTGTGGGTCGGCGACTTCACCTACGTCGCGACCTGGACCGGCTCTGTATACGTGGCCTTCGTGATCGACGCCTATGCCCGGCGCATCGTCGGTTGGCGGGTCTCCCGGGCTCCATGCCGCCTTCGTGCTCGACGCTCTGGAGCAGGCCCTGCACGAACGTCGTCCCCTCCAGGGCGGCGGGCTCGTGCACCATAGCGACAGTCAGAAGATTGGCGCCAGTTCCCGGGCGGTCTGCCCCGCACTCTGATCGACCGATCGTGTCTTCCCCCGGACCTGTCGGCCGCCCGGGAACGCCCTGCGGTGAGGTTTTACCTCGCCGATGCCTGTGACCCGAGAAGGGCGTGGCCTGGTTCCATCGGCAACGGGTCCTGCGTGCTGACGAGCGCCTGAATTTGGCTCTTCTCGTCGACCGAGAGCACGACGGCATGGGCGGTTGGGTCGACGTAGAGCCCAACGACATCGCGCAGTTTAGCGGCGAAGGCCGGGTCGGTGGAGAGCTTGAACTGCCGGACCCGATGCGGCTGCAGCCCATGCCCACGCCAGATCCGTTGCACTGACGAGACGCTGATGGCCGCGACCTTGCTCATGGCGGCGGCCGTCCAATGCGTGGTCTCGCCGGGCGGCTCTTCCTGCGTCAGAGCCACCTCCGGCCCCAGCGGCGGGATGCGCGCCGGCCGCGTCTTATCCCGCAGGAGCCCTGCGACGCCTTCCTGCGCGAAGCGGTCCTGCCAGCGCCAGACCGCCGTCTTGGAGACGCCCGCCTCACGCATGATCGCGTGCGTCCCGAGCCCATCGGCGCTAAGCAACACCATGCGAGCCCGCCAGACGTGCTTCTGTGGCGTGTTTCGATCCGCGACCAGGGCCTCCAACCGAAGGCGATCCGCGGCGGAGAGCTTGAAAGACGCGCCCGTGGCGCAGCAGCGCCCAGACGATGCGCGCCATCTTGGCTGCCAAGGCCACCACCGCCGTGTTGGTGTGCGCTCGCGCCAGCAACCCGCGCAGCCACTGCCCGAGCCGCGTGTCACCCTGCCGGAGCGTCTGCATCGCGGCCCGGGCGCCCTGGATGAGCGTCTTGCGCAGGTACTTGCTGCCGCGCTTGGTGATGCCGACGAGCTTGGGCTTCCCTCCGGTCGTGACCTGCCGCGGTACGAGGCCGAGCCAGGCTGCCAGGTCGCGCCCGCGCGCGAAGGTGGCCACGTCGCCGATGGCCGCAACCAGCGCGGTCGCGTTGAGCGCGCCGATGCCCGGGATGGTCGTCAGCCGCCGCGCGTTCTCGTCCGTGCGCGCCTGCTCGGCGAACTCGGCATCCAGCGCGGCGATGCGCCGGTCGAGGCTCTGCCAGCGCTCGCGCACCTCCGCCACAAGGGTGCGCATGCGCGCTGTGAGGGAGGAGACCGCCTCCGTGTCGAGTAACTCGGTTAGACAGGCAGCCAGCTTGGCCCGCCCCTGCGCTACGACATAGCCGCGCTCCAGAAGGATGGCGCGGACCTGGTTCATCAGCGCCGTGCGCTCGCCCACGAGCTGGTCGCGGACCCGGTGCAGGGTCTGCACGTCGAGCTGCGCCTCGGATTTGAGCGCCACGAACCGCATCGTTGGGCGGGTGGCCGCCTCGGCGATGGCTTCGGCGTCGCGGTCGTCGTTCTTCTGCGCCTTGACGTACGGGCGCACGTATTCCGGCGACATCAGTCGGACCGTGTGCCCCTGCTCCACGAGGGCTCGGCCCGTGTGGTGCGCACCGCAGCACGCCTCCATTGCCACGACGCACCCCGGCAACTTCGCGCTGAAGGCGATCACCGTCTCGCGCCGCATCCGGCGGCGCAGCACGACCCGCCCAGTCCCGTCCAGCCCGACCAGGCTGCAGCTGTTCTTGCCCAGATCGATCCCCAGCACCGCGATCGTCATCGTCCCGCTCCGTCCCTTCAACTTAGCGACCCTGCAAGGCTAGCAGGGCAGCCCGGTGAGGGGCGGGCCATCCATAAAGGGGGGGCTGCCACCGGCCCGAACCCGACGGACCGGGGCAAGCCGGGCACGAAGCGCCACCTCGTCATCGACGCCGGCGGCACGCCGCTGGGGGTGAGGCTGACGGGGGCCAACCGACACGACAGCCCGGAGATGGCACCGACCCTCGATGCCATCCCGCCACTGAGCGCGGGCCGGCGCGGCCGACCGCGCCGACGCCCTGACAAGCTGCACGCCGACAAGGCCTACGATGCCAAGGCGCGCCGGCAGGAGTGCCGGGCGCGCGGGATCGTTCCGCGCATCGCCCGCAAGGGCATCGAGAGCAGCGAGAGGCTTGGCCGACACCGATGGGTGGTCGAGCGCACCTACGCGTGGTTCAACCGCTTCCGCCGCCTGCCCATCCGCTACGAGCGCCGCGCCGACATCTAGGAGGCCTTCACCACCCTCGCGGCAAGCCTCATCACACTCAACCAGATCTACCGGTTCTGTTAGGCGCTCTTAACCACCAGCAGCACGGCGTGCGAGTCGGCCGCGGCTGAGCGCCTGCAGCACCGGCCCCAGGCTGAACTCTCCTCGCCGCTGCCGGTCGACCAGCGCGCGCAGGTAGCCCCCCGGCGCCTTGATGTGCTCAGCCCGCTGCAGGATCGCTGCAAGTGTCACCGCTGCCGCATCATCGCCCATCACCTCACGGGCTTCGCCCCAAGCATGAGGGCTGATCCCAAGTATGGACCGGACGAGACCTGCGGTGTCGATGAGATCCCGCCAGGAGCCGATGCCGCCCCGAGCGTAGCTCCGAATGTCGGGGCATGCGTCTAGGACGAGACCGAGTGGGTAAGTGGTGCGGGTCGGGAGGTGAGCGGTGGCCGCCCCCTGCCCTGCCTCACCGCGTGCGGCCGGCGCGCCGTTTACCGGACCGGGCGATGTCGATCCCTTCCCCCCCATCTTGGAGGCTGGTTCATAACTAAAAAGTTCGGGGTTTGAATTCTGACAGTGCCGCTCATCCTGACCGGCATTGCCGCTCGAATTCGAGACTTCTTGATGCGCAAGCAACAGCTTGCCCACGTCGGCCGCCAGCCCAGCCAGGGCCTCTGCAGTCGCGTCCAAATTGGCGCGGGCAGCCACGCGGGGCAGGGCGCCCAGGATCGCGCCGTAGCGGGCTCTCAACGGCTCCGCGGCGCCCGGCGCGCCCTCCGCCGCCTCCAGAGCCTGGATCAGCTTCACGCAGTCCCGGCGCAGCAGCGTAACGCGCTCGCGGACCACGCGCAGCGCCATCGCCGCGGCGCGCACGGTCTCGGCTAAATCAGCGAACTCGGACGCGCGGGCGACAAGCGGGGCGAGGTCGAAGCCGTAGGCCTGTGCGACTTGGCCCCCTGCCCCGCGCCGGCAGTAGCGCTTTCCATTCGGGCTATCCCGGCGGATGACGATGCCGGCCTCTACCAGGGCGGCGAGATGGCGCCGGATCGTGGACTCGGCCATACCGCGCGTGCGCGAGCCCAGCGCCCGGTTCGACGGGAAGACGACGAGCCCGGGCCCCTCCCCGATCTGCAGCGCGGTCTCTGGCAGGAAGCTTGCCAGCGCGTCGAGCACGGCGAGGCTCGGCGACGAGAGGCCGAGCTGCGCGCGCGCCTCGGTGATGTCGCGGAGCACGGTCCACTTCTGGACGGTGGTCTCGCGCAGGCAGCAGTCTGCGTTCGCCTGCGCTCGCACTTGCGCAGCCGTCAACGATCGCCGCCCGAAGGGCGTCGTAATGTGGAGCATGCTCGGATCGAGTACCGGGCCAAGATGGGGCGTTCGCCGTCACGCAATCACGCGCGGTCGGCGGTGTTCAGCCTTGCGATGTGCCGGGAGATGTGATTCTCTGGGTCTGCCAGGACTACAGAGAGGGGGTCTGCCGCACTTCGGTTCGGTGGGCCCTTTCTTTTGACGGTGTCCTCGTCTCCTTCCTGTTGGTGGTGGATCGGCGGGGTTAGCCCTTGCTCGCCCGGTAGGCGGCAAGGATCTCGTGAAGCCGGCCGGCAAGGTAGTCGCCGAATCCGGGCTCGATCTTCTCGTCGGTCGTCACGCGCACGCCGGACGTGCTGCGCTCGACACGGGCGAATTTCATCCCCTTGGAGTCTTTCATCGTTTCACCCTTCGGCTTGCGAGCCGGCTTCGGCGCCGCGGTGAGCGCGGTCAGCACCACGGCGAATCGCTCGTCCGACGGCTTACCGGCAAGGTCCGGGGAGGCGAGGGCGGTATCGACCTGCTCCGGTGATGCGCCCTGAATCCGGTCGGCGAGCGTGAGCCAGCGCGGGCGGCCGATCTTCGGCGCTGGCCCGATCGCGGCGAGCACGGGTGCGGGGATCGCCTCCGCCACCGCGAGGTAGTTCACGAGGTCCGGGCGATGAACGCCCATGGCCTTCAGGATCACCTCACGCGCGACGCCGGCCTGCTCCATGTTCCGGGCGAAGTGGGCCCGCTCGATGTAACTCAGATCCTCGCGGGCCAGGTTCTCGGAACCCTGCGCCACGACCAGTTCGGCGTCGCTCAGGTCTCGCACCACAGCCCGGACTGGCTTGCCGATCTCGCGGGCCGCGCGCGTGCGGCGGCGCCCGTAGGCGATCTCGTAGCGTCCCGGCGCCGCTGGATGCTTGCGCACAAGGATCGGCGTGTGCTGGCCTTCCTCCCGGACCTGGTCCACGAAGGCGGTAAAGGCCGCATCGGTGGCGTCCGGCACCCGGTCGGCGATGGCGGACGGGTCGCAGAGGTTGGGGTCCAGTTCGACAACCCCGTCTTCCGCGAGAGCGGGGGCTGTCTGCGCGAGCCAGAGGGAAGCCATGGAACGCGCAGCCCCAGATCGCTTCTCAGGCGGGGGCGGGGCTGTAGCACCTGCTACAGGGGGTGAAGCCGTTGATTTCTCAGCATCCGCGGGGTGCGGGGCATCTGCCTGGATCGGCGAGCCCATTATCGCGGAAAGGCGTTTCTTCTGGCTCATGCGCGGCCCCACGCCCGGCCGATCAAGCTCTCGATCTCGCCGTTCACTGCGTCGAGCGCGTCAAGGGCGCGCCGGTAGGTCGATCCCGTCACTTCGTCGCGGCGTAGCGGGGTCTCGTAGACGGTCTGCCCGCGTAGTCCGGAGTTCGCGACTGCGGCCGAGTCGAGCATGGCCTTCGTCAGCACGCGCTCGCCGAACAGCCCACGCAGCATCGCGACAACCTCCGTCTGTGGGGTGTCGTTCGGCTCAAATCGAGTGACGAGGTAGCGGAACCAGTCGTGGGCCGGCGCGCCGCCCTGGGCGCGGACCGGCTCCATCAGCTCGTCCATCATGGTCAGGAATTGCCGCATGCTCGAGACATCGAGCATCTGCGGGTGGATGGTGATGAGGAGCGCCGTCGCGGCGGCGAGCGCCGAGATCGTGAGATAGCCGAGCCGGGGCGGGCAATCGATCACCACGGCGTCGTAGGCGTCCGCCACCTCGCTCAGCGCCAAGCTGATCCGAGCAAAGAAGGGGGGCTCGGTGTCGCCAGGCTGCCGCCGTGCCAAGTGCATCGGTGCCTCGAACTCGAACACCTCAAGCTCAAGGTCGGCTGGCACGAGATCCAGGCCGGTGAAATAGGTCTGCCGGATCACCTCCTGCATGCCCCGTCGCTCCGCCCCGTAGCGGATCGCGTCATAGATAGTGGGGTAGGGGGTCGCCTCGTTCTCCGGCCGGACGCCGAGCAACGTAGAGAGCGAGGCCTGTGGGTCGAGATCGATCGCCAACACGCGGTAGCCGCGCAGCACGAGGGACTGCGCGAGGTGGGCCGCGGTCGTGGTCTTGCCGGACCCGCCCTTGAAGTTCACGCAGGCGATGACTTGCAGGTGCTCGCCTGCTTCGGCATTTCGATGTGGCTGGTAGCGCCGGCCGACCCGGTCGATCTCGTGCAGATGCGCGCGGAAGGCGTGGATGTCGGCAAGCGTGTAGAGCCGGCGCCCGCCCGGCGCGACCTCGGGCTCGGAGACGAGCAGATCGGGCGAGAGTTGCCGGATCCGGCTATCGGTCACGCCGAGGATGCGTGCGACCTCGCCCGAGGTGAAGCGCCGGAGCGTCTTCGTCTCGGAGGGCGAGAACACGACGGCCGCGATCTCGCGCAGCTTCCGCTCAAGAAGGCGTGCGTCCTTCCCGGCTGTGGTGTTCGGCGCGGGCGCGAGGGGCCCGAGAGGAACGTGCTGATTCATGCTCCCGACTCGTTTGCGGTTTGGTGACGAATATCACCCTAGCACCGCAAGCGAGCATAGAGGACCGATTCGGTTTCGGGAGTCGAGTCCCGCGCAAGCCCGGCACAAGCTCGATCGCGGATTCGCGTGTGGAGGAACCCGCGGGTCGGACCTGCGTTCCGGACGCCTTGATGCAGGGCTCGGTTCGACAGACCAGCGCATCGACGATGCGGACCTGTCCGTGCTCCGGCTCCGCGATCAACACTGCGGATCGCAGGCGCAAGAGGTAGGTGTTGAAGGTACCACCAGACGCCGTGAGCCTAAGCGTATCCGCAAGGGCAGCGCGCGCGGTTGCCACCGGCCACGTCTCGGCGAGTTGCCAGAGCATCGACCCCGCGCCCGGGATACGCTCGGCCCAGAACGCGGCGAGGTCCGGTCCCGGCTCGGGCACGACCGGGATCTTCATCTCGCCGAGCGCAAGGAATCCTTCGTCCGTTGCGTAGAACAGGCTGCCGCGCTGTTCGATCCGGCACGCACCCCACAGGCGGGAACTCGTAGATCTTGAAGGTGTCGCCCGTGCGCTCCAGCCCAGCGGCGACCGCCCACTGCGCTTCCATCATGCCGGTAGGGTGCGCAGCCGCCAGCGCGGCGAGCGGGCGGCGCTCGGCACCGATGGTGGGACGGTGGAGGGCGGCGGCGCTGCGCTCTTAGGCAGGCCTGACTGCACGCTGCAGTCCGGGCCGCGTTGGCCAAGCCGCAGCGGCGTTGTCCGCGCAGGGTGCGGCTGGCGCAGCAGACCCATGAGGGGCCAGCCCGGCGCCGCGGACGCACCCTGAGCGCCGAGGGCCCGACAGGCCTCGGCAAGCGCGCGGGCGGCATCCATCAGTGTCCCCGCTTGGCGGGTCAGGTCGGTAGAGCGGTCGCACATTTCAGCGCGCCCCGCCTCCCGCCAGGCCGCCTGCCCGCAGCTCCCAGCCGATCCGTGTCGGCAGGCATGGTGGCCGATGATGGAAAAGCCCGAGAGGGCGCGGGGCGTCGCCTCTCTGCGGGCCATAGCACCGACCAGGGAATTTTCGATGCCCACAATCAGGGAGTATCGGTTCTCTGTCACCTTGTGGGGCGGTGAGAATAAGAACGGGAGCCTTCGCTCTGGGCGGAGATTCGGAGGATTAGAGGTAGCCCGGATCCGCCCATGCCCAAACGTTTGCTCCCCTTCATTCCAGCCTCGCTGCGCGTCATCGCGGTCTCGCCCGAGCCCGAGCGGGTGACGGTGCTGGCAGTGCCACGATCGACTACGCCGAGCTGTCCAGCCTGCCGCAGGCGATCGGATCGCGCCCACGGCCACTACAAACGCTGCCTCGCCGATCTGCCCTGGCAGTGCCGCTCCGTCTGTCTGCGCCTGCACCTGCGCCGCCTGCGCTGCGGCAATCCTGCCTGCCCCCGCTGCACCTTCACCAAGAGCTTGCCGGACCTCGCGGTCCCGCATGACCGGCGAAACCGCGCTCCACTACGGCGCATCATAGGATTAGAATGCTGATGCCCGAGCAACGGCGGCCGGTGGCAGCGTTGGCGGGCAATCCAAGCGGTGCCCGGATGCGGCCGGAGGACCAGGGCTGGACTCAGGGCAGGCGGCCGCCCTCCAAGTCGACGATGATGCAGTCGGTAACCTCGCGATACACGTTGGTACGATCCGGCGTGGGCCGGGGAGGGGAGTGCGCCATCGGACAGACCTTCGCGACGAGCGGCCGCGGAGCCTCTCTCCCGACCTCTAAACCCGTCACGCGCCGCGCACTTGACCTCTCCCTCTCGACGGGGCGCCCAACGGCGACCGCAACAAGGGAGCGTGCGGGCAGCGCTCCGGCCCCATCGGTGCCGCAAGTCCTGCCAGCGCGCCGGTTGGCATCGGCTCAAGACGCGAGCGTCCCCAACGGGGCGGCACGTGACGGCGGACGAGGGCGAGCAGGGCTGCGGCAGTCTCGGCCCGCCCGCTGCAGGCCTTCACCGCGTCGGGATCGGGAGCGGGCACGCGGTCGATCACGGTGAGCCGTGTGGCGACCCGGGTGCCGTGCGGGGCGAACAGGCGCACGTCGAGGGCGGCGCTGAAGACGATGTGCGCGGTCCGATCGCGCCGCAAGCGAGCTAAGGCTTCGGCGCCGGTCGGGCGATCTGGCGCGAGCGCTTGCCCGGTGATCGCGACCAGACGTCTGCCCGGTGCGAGGCGGGCCAGGGCGGCGTCGAAGTGGCGTCGCGCAGCATCGGTGACGCGCCGCGGCACCCCATGGGCGGCGGCGATCAGCGCATCGGCCGTGGGGTGCCGCGACGCGAGGGGAGGGGACGCGGGACGGCAGGATGGCAGCAGACGAGATCATGGAAGGCTCCGTTGAGATGACGGCCGCGTCGCGGGCCTGCTCTTGCGCGCGCCTGCGACTTTCGCGAACTTCCCGACTGTGCCCGGCCTCTCCTGCGCCGTGGGTAACGCCGCATCGCCGCGGCAGCCCGGGCATGCAGAGCGACGCGCAGCCCATCTCGGGACGGGCAACGGGCGGCTCCCACCGGACCAGCGCACGGCCCGCTGCGCAGCGGGCCGGCGTCGGTCGAGGCGGAGGAAGGCCCTGGCGCTACTCGGCCGCTTGCGGCCAGGCTTCTGCCTCCGGCAAGGCGCTCGCGTCCGGGTCGGTCAGGAAGGCGGGAAGCACGGTGCCGGTCTCCGCGGCCGCGCCGTGGTCGACACCATTCCGGGGCAGGGGAGGGGGCTTCGTCGCCCTCCTCAGGCGTGCGCAGCGGCTGCGGCAGCCATCCGGTGCTGGCCACGAATCGTTCCGCTTCCGCGGCCATGTCGGCCTTGCGCAGATGGTCGATGAGTTGAACCGCCGTCTCGCCCTTCGCCTCTCGCACCGCGGCGAGGATGCCGGCCTTCGTCGTGCGCCCGAAATAATTCGCGACGTTCGGCGTGAAGCTGCGGGTCATGTCGAGGCCGACTTGCCGGGCGATCCGGTCGGCGGGCGACACGGCGCGGTCGAGCTGAGCGTGCGGCAGGATCACGGCATTGAGGCTGAGTGACGTGCAATGCGCGAGGAGGTCATGCCGGCTATCATGATCGGAGACGCGCAATGCCGACCAGAGATCCTGGGGCCGGGATGGTAGTTGCTGGGACCAACTGGCATGCCGCTCGGCGATCGCAGCCGCCGCCGGGTTGTCGGCAAGCCCCGGCACGGCGCTCGCCAGGGCGATGTGGCGCGCCTTGATCTCTAGGCATGTCTCCCTCGCGCCGCTCCCCCGCTAGAAGGTCCGGAGCGTAAGAGCATGCAGCAGAGCGAGCAATGCGGCGTCGGGATCGCGGGCGAGCGCGTCGCGCAGGCCGAGGGCGTGCACGCTCATCAGATCGGTCAGAAGCCGGTCGGAGATCACGGCCCCGGCCTGCAGCGGCGAGGTAGGCTCGACATTCAGCTGGCGCGAAGCGGGTTAGGCTGCGCCGTATGGCGTCCCAGAGATCTGGGATGGTTCGCGCCGCGGCGCAGCGCAGCAGCGCCTTCAGCTTCGCGAAGGCCATCTCGATCGGGTTGAAGTCGGGCGAGTAGGCTGGGAGGTAGAGCAGCCGGGCTCCCACCACCTCGATCTGCTCGCGGACGCCGCTGACCTTGTGGGCTGGCAGGTTGTCCATGACGACCGTGTCGCCGGGCTGGAGCGTTGGAGCGAGCACGTCGGCCACGTAGGTGCGGAAGGCATGCCCGTTCATGGCACCGTCCAGCAGCCAGGGTGCGGTGATGCCGCTGGTGCGCAGACCCGCCGTGACGGTGGTGGTTTTCCAGTGGCCCTGTGGCACGCTCATCCGGCAGCGTTCGCCCCGTGGAGCGCGCCCGTAGCGCCGGGCCATGGCGGTGTTGGCTGCGGTCTCGTCGATGAAAACGAGGCGATCTGGGTCGAGGTCGAGTTGGCCCTCGAACCACGCCTCGCGCGCAGCTCTCACGTCCTCCCGGTCCTGCTCGGCCGCGTGCCCCGTACTTTTTTTCGCGAGATGCCGTGGCGCTTGAAGAAGCGCGAGAGGCTACTCTGGGCCACGCAGATGCCGTGCTCGGCGAGAGCCGCACGGAGTTCGTGCAGGTAGATGCCGGGCTGCGCCTCGTAGAGGGAGACGATCAGGTCGGCCCGCGCCTCGATCTGGTGCGAGCGCTGATCACCGCCCATCGGCTTGGGCGCGACGTGGCCCTCACGGGCGAAGCGATCACACCACCGACTGGCGCTCGCCAGGCTGACCCCAAAGCGTTCGGCAGCTTTGTGCCGGGAGGCGCCGGCCGCGACGGCAACGACCACGCGCTGACGCAGATCGACGGACAGGGCTGAGGACATCGGCGCTCTCCTTCGCCGACCAACCCGTCACCTCGCTAGCCGTTTCATCACGCTCGGATGGTGCTCTAAGCGGCCTCCAGCGTCCGCCGCAGGAATGTGATGAGCCTGAGGTGGTGCTCGTTCTCATCCTCGCCATGCGGGCTGTGATCCTGGCCCGCCAACAGATGCACTTCCGGGGTGCGCCCAGCTTGCAGCAAGCGAGCTTCGAGCCGCTGAGTCATCGCCACCGACCACATTGCGTCCCGTGTGCCGTGGCTGAGGAACATTCACCGCTTGCCGAGCGCCAAAGTCCCATCTTCCATGAATGAAAAGACGATGCCGTGGCTTCGGAGCGCCTGGATTGTCGCTTGGCAGGCGCGCCGGGAGGCACTCACGTCTTCGTCTTCGAGCCGGCGAACGGTCGAAAAAGAAAGGCCAGCCGCTTCGGCGAGTTGCTGCATCGACCATCCGAGCAGGGCGCGACCCGCGCGTAGATGAAACCCGCGGACGAGCTGTTCCAGGCTCTGCCGCACCGCGCCGGGCGTCATCCCGGTGAGTTGAAGGGGCGCGATGTAGTTCACCCAGCCGTCTGGGCCGCCGGCAGCGTTCCGCATCGGCACCATCACCATCCGATACGGTCTGATCTCGCCGCTGGCCAGGATGAGACGGGGCTGTGTGTGGACGACCTGTCGCGCCAGATAGAGTTCGCGACCATGGTCGCGCCAGCGGGCGCGCTCCTCCTTCAAGACAGGGAGCGTCGGCTCCTCGAGCAATTCCTTCCGCGGCAGCCCGACCAGCTCCAGCCATTCTGGTGAGAAGTCGGTGTAGGGATAGACGGGAGTTGCGGAGGTGAACGCGCCGGTTTGCTCGAAAAGAGTCCTCTTCCGCCGACGTTCCGCCGCCTGTGCGCGCGCCAGCATCTCGCGGTCGCTCACATCGATCAGCACGCCCATGGCCTGCAGCGGACGCCCGTCAGGCGCCACAATCACCTCGCCACGGCTCATCACGGTGCGCATCGTCCCGTCCGGACGGATGATCCGGAAGGATTGCTGCGTCATCTGACCGGTTTGGAGCAATTCCGACGTCGAGGTGACGTTGTCCCGGTCCTCTGGGTGAACGAGGGCGAGGAGAAGGCCGTATTCCGGTCGGGCCGAATTCGGCTCGAGCCCGAGGATCCGGAACAGGCCCGGCGACCAGACATGCTCGTTCGCGGCGAATGTCCACGACCACGTCCCCGTTAGCCCGAAGCCTTCGACCAAGCGAAGGATACTCTGTGATGGAAGGGGGCGCGCAACGTTGATCATCGTCAGCGTTTGTTTAGCTGCTGAGGCAAAGTTGTGTCAGATCACGAAATTTGCTTTGACGTGTTTCTGAGATCGCTATGGTCTTTTTTTTGCTGAATTCGGCTGTACCAAGCTAAGGTTGCAAGCGAAGCGGCGATTTCAGATATGGGACGTCTGCTTCTTGGCAGAGAGCCAGGGTCTGCTCCCCACCGAGGCTGTGTGAAAACGTAGCGGTTCTGATAGTCTCTGTGGGACAGCGGAGGCGTGTATGGCGCGGTTCATCTGTGGTGCGGATCGCCACCAAGTCACGCTGTTGCCGAACCGGTTGGACGACTATGTGTCCGAAGACAATCCGGTGCGCGTCGTCGACCTGTTCGTAGACGAGCTCGATCTCACGGCCCTGGGCTTTGCGAGCATGATGCCGGCCGCGACCGGACGGCCCGGGTACCATCCCGCGACGCTGCTGAAGCTCTACCTCTACGGCTACGTCAACCAAGTTACTTCCAGCCGCCGTCTGGAGCGTGAGGCCGGTCGCAACGTCGAGCTGATGTGGCTGACCGGCCGCCTCGCCCCCGACTTCAAGACCATCGCCGACTTCCGGCGCGATAATGGTCCTGCGATCCAGGCCGCCTGCCGCCAGTTCGTGGTGCTGTGCCGACAACTCGGCCTCCTGGCCGGTGGTATCGTGGCTCTCGACGGCAGCCGCTTCAAAGCGGTGAACACGCGTGATCGCAATTTTACCCCGGCGGCGGTCCGGCGCCGCATCGAGCAGATCGAGGCCAGCATCGCGCGCTATCTCGCCGCCCTCGACACCGCCGATCGCCAGGAGGACGAGGTCGCCCACGTGCGCAAGGTGCGCATCGCGGAGCGTCTGGACGCCCTGCGGACGCGGATGCGCGAACTGCAGGCGATGGAGACGCTCGTCGAAGCCGCCCCCGACCGGCAGATCTCGCTGACCGATCCGGACGCGCGGGCGATGGCCACGCGCGGCAAGGGGACGGGGATGGTCGGCTACAACGTGCAGGCGGTCGTCGACACCGAGCATCATCTGATCGTCGCCCACGAGGTCATTAACGTCGGGCACGACCGCACCCAACTGGCGCACATGAGCCGCCAGGGCCAAGTCGCAACCGGGCATGAAGCGCTCAGCGTGCTGGCTGACCGCGGCTACTTCTCGGGCGAGGAGATCCTAGCCTGCGATCAGGCCGGCATCGCGGTGACACTGCCCAAACCGCTGACCTCGGGTGCCAAGGCGGAAGGGCGCTTCGGCAAACAGGACTTCGTCTACGAGGCGGAGACGGATACCTACCGCTGTCCGGCCGGTGAGCAGCTCCCCTACCGCTACACGAATGTTGAGGGTGGGCTGACGCTACGGCGCTACTGGACGACAGCCTGCCACGGCTGCGCGCTCAAGGCGCGCTGCACGCCAGCCAAGGAGCGGCGGGTGACGCGCTGGGAGCACGAGGCGGTATTGGAAGCCGTGCAGCGCCGGCTCGACGCGGATTCTCACGCGATGCGCACGCGGCGGCAAACGGTCGAACACGTGTTCGGGACGCTCAAGGGCTGGATGGGGGCGACCCACTTCCGGACGCGACGGTTGAAAAACGTGGCGACCGAGATGAGCCTACAAGTCCTGGCCTATAATCTGAAGAGGGTGCTGGCGATCCTCGGAGTTGAAACGCTCCTCAGCGCCCTCCGGGCGTGAGAGCACGCCGCACCTCGCGCACCATCTCCGCTCCGCACCGATAGACCAAAACGCGTTCTCACACAGTCTCCACCCAATACGGACCTTCAACGCCGCAGCTCGAATGTCCGCTCGGGATCAGCAGCGGCGGTCTGATGTGCGAGAGGGGAGGGGACAAGTTTGCCCTCATGACTTGAGCACGCCCTCCGCCACCTCGATGAAAGAAGCGGTGCCATTTGGGTTTGGCCAGGGGGTGTCATCTCAATTTTGCGCCTACACCATGTGTCAACGCTAATCAGAAATGGCACCGCTTCCGCAAAGTAGACATGACACCCCTCTTAGAAGGCACAGAGGGGAGGGGACACCGCAGCGAAGCGGGTCGGGGTGGCGAAGCTGCGGTGTCACCGGATCCAGATCGACACGGCCGGGTGCCCTCACCCGCTCTTGAACATGTGCCGGTCCACCTGCCCTTGCCGACGAGGCGCCTTCTGTGAACGGTTTTGATCCCGCTCCTGCTGCCGCTCGGCAATGAACGCCAGGACCGCACCCAGGCGCTTGTTCTCCACGATCGCCGCCTGATCGACATGGCGTATCCGATCGAAGGTGCGAAACGGTAAATCCAAGCCTTGATGTCGGATCGCGAAGCGTCCGTCCGGATAATCGATCACCTGCACACGCTTACGAGCAAGGGGGCGCGTGACAGCAGTCGGCTCCAAGATGAATGTGACCTTGTCGTACTGGAGCGTAAGGCTGTTCGTGACTGTTCTCTCCTCTTTCCAAGCAAACACATCGTCCAGAATGATATCGCCCTGAAGCGCTCGATGGGCGTCTCGCTCATCGAAAGGCGGCTTGCCGAAACGAGCGTTGTGATCGGCTATAAATCCGACCAGAAACTTGTTGCCATCTTCCATCGAACAAATTTCTGCAAGTCGCATCTCCTTGATCAAACGATCCTGCAAGGTGCCGAATGCTCTCTCAATACGACCCTTCGCTGAGGGCGTGTTCGCGCACATGATGTCGATGTTGAGTTCGTCCAAGGCGCGTCCAAATTGGGTCATGCCTGTCCCGCCAGCGGCATCCCGCTTGCTGACACGAAAGACCGCGTGCTTGTCGGAATAGAATGCAGTAGGGCGCCCATGCTTCAACAGGTAAGCCCGTGTTTCTCGGAGATAGTCGAATGCAGACTCCGAATGCACAAAGGCAGCGTGCATGATCCGACTCGTTGCGTCGTCGATGAACGCAAGCAACGTGCATTCCGGCCCACGACTCTCAAACCAGTAATGCTTCGAGCCATCGATCTGAATCAATTCGCCAACACGGTCGCGACGAAGCCGGGGCTGATGTACGGAAGGGAGGCGGCGCCTACGATCCAACCACAGACCGTCTTCCATCATCCACTTGCGCAACGTTTCACGAGAGACTGGACAATCATGTAGGTTGGCGAGCTTCTCACAGGCGAGGGTAGGGCCAAAGTCCGAATATCGCTCTCGGACAATGCTCATGGCCAACTGACGCACTTCATCGGGCAGGCGATTGTTGCTCGGCCGACCGCGCCGCTTCGAGATCAGACCGGCTGCGCCTTGCTTCCGAAATGCCGCGAGCAGGCGAAAAACCTGCCGCCGCCGCAGCCCCATCAGATCGCAGGCATCATCGATAGCAAGGCGCCCAGCCTCGACGTCGAGCAGAACATCGAGGCGCGAAAATTCCTTGCCGCTCATGGACTTCAACCCCATCGCGCGCACCCTCCACATCCATCAGAGGGAGAGGGGGTGCCGTTTCAACTTTGCCAGGGGGTGTCATCTCAATTTTGCGCCTACACCATGTATTCGCATAATATACGTTATGGAACCGAAGCACCTGATATTTATAGTTGATCTCTGACCCGATCCGCATCGCACGTCAATTTGAGAAGCGTCTGTACTCCGAAACCGCGCTCTGGCAGGGCAGGGGCCCTCAGAAGTTCACGGAAAGGGTGCCCCCCTCCCCTACCCCGATGGCCCTGGGGACCGCTTCTATCGGCCCCTTCAGTAGCGGGTCAGGAGTTCTCCGCAGCCTTGTTCGGCTTCGCGCTATAAGCGGAGGTTTGCCACCTGCTTGGAAGCGGACGTTCCGCATGCGACCCGACGCGGTCGTTCACGACCGACGCGTCTGCCCCTACAAGCGGACGTAGCAGAGCGCTGGATAAAGACGGCACATGACCACGACATTGTTCCTTCCCGGCGCGTCAGGCAGCGCGACCTTCTGGCGGCCGGTGGCGCACGCTGCGGGGCTGGACGGCGTGTTCCTCGCATGGCCGGGGCTGGGAGCAGAGCCGGCCGATGCCGGCGTGAACAGCGTCGATGATCTGGTGGTGTTAGCGGCAAGCCACGTCACGGAGCCGGTCAACATCGTCGCGCAGTCGATGGGCGGCATCGTCGCGATCAGGCTGGCCCTCATATTCCCCGACCTTGTGAGGCGCTTGGTGTTGGCCGTCACTTCCGGGGGAGTACCTGTGACCGATTTAGGAGGATCGGACTGGCGTGCCGACTATTTCGCGGCCTTTCCTACTGCTGCTGGTTGGATCGCTACCCCCGTACCAGATCTATCGGAATCGATGCGGAGCATCAAAGCGCCGACCCTTCTGTTGTGGGGCGACGCCGATCCGATCAGTCCCGTCCCGGTGGGTGAACGATTGGCTGCTCTCATTCCGGATGCACGATTGCGTGTCGTCGAGGGGGCCAACCACGATCTAGCCCAAACGCACCCGAAAGCCGTCGCCGAGGAGGTGCGCAAGCATCTGACGGCGAGCGGGTAGCCCTTTCCCGATCAACGATCGTTTTCAGAAAATCCACCCCGACCATTAAGGGGCAGCTATCGACGAATTCCGTGCTCAAAGCGGTCGGATTGCTTTCCACCCGACCCGGTCGTACAGCGGACCGTCAGGACCCGACCCGACCTTGTCGTACGAGGTGCTGGAAGCGCCGCCCGAAAGCAGACTCGGCGCATGCGGCGATAGCGCGGGATGAGCCTTATGCTGTCCGCACAGTGCTGAGGAAGCGGGCGACCTCGGCGCCGAGATGCTCGGATTGGCGCGACAGCTCGGCGGCAGCGCCAAGGACCTGGGTCGCGGCAGCCCCTGTCTCCTCGGAGGCCTGCGCCACGCCGGCGATATTGCTGGTGACCTCCGTCGTCCCTACGGCGGCTTGGCTGACGTTGCGCACGATTTCCTGCGTCGCCGCGCCCTGCTCCTCCACCGCCGCCGCGATCGAAGTTGCGACGCCGCTGATCTGCTGGATACGGTTGGTGATCCCGCCGATGGCCGACACGGCCTGGTCCGTCGACGCCTGGATGCGCGCGATCTGACCGGCAATCTCTTCGGTCGCCCGGGCGGTCTGGTTGGCGGTAGTGGGTCAGTTTGAAATTTGAAGGGATTGACCCGGCCTTGGAGCAGTTGGTCGACCGTGGCATGATGAGAGAATGAAATGGTCAATCGATGTTCAAGCGCCCTACCACCTCCCTGATTTGGAGGGCTACCCCATCACGCTTCCGGCTGTGGAGGCTGACACGAAGCAGGACGCCGCTAGTAAAGCCGGCGAAGCGGTTCGTGCTTACAGGCCTGCGCTCGATCAAAACGCCCGTGTAACAATCACGGGCGAGGACGGATCAACGAGCCACGACACACCTCAGACGGTAGATGAGTTTCTGGAGGATGAGCAGAACCATCCGAGGGAGGGCTTATGACCCCCCGCAAGCGCCCCCGTGATCCCAACCAGCTCGCCAAATTCATCGTAGATGCGGTGACCGGAGAGGCTGAAGTTGGACAGCCGACGACGCTTGAGAAGCGCGCTCGCAAGGCCGGGCTCAAAGGTGGCACGGCGCGCGCTCGCGCTCTAACCCCGCAACAGCGTTCCGAGATCGCGAGTGCAGCGGCTTCTGCTCGGTGGAAGAAATCCTAAGCGACGTCCTCGTCGTCAGCATCGCGGGATTGCTGGGCTGCCGCTTTCTTTTCCTCGTAGTCATCCGTGAAGTCTAAGACGAACTGCAGCGGCGGGTCTTTGGGAAACTGCGTTTTCATGTGCTCGACATCACACATGGCGCGGAAGACATCATTCGCAATAGCGTCTCGTCGCTGACGGACTGCCTTCTGTCTAAGATTTGATGTACCGCCGTGGTCCGTATCAAACCATCGCTTCAAAGCAAGGTCGCCATCAAACAGCGTAACGCACTGCTTAGCGCGATAGGTCACGCCATTCTCATCGACCCGTGATGCCTGCCGCAGGGCCGTCGTCACCTGCCGCCGCAACAGTTTTCGTACATCCTGCGGGCGCGGCAGCAGGTGCCTGTTTTCCATTGCCCACGCGACGAAAGCGTCAGGATCGCCGGACTCATCGCCGGTTGTCTCCTCCCAATCATCCCAGTGGCGCAACACTTGTTCATTGAAGTTCGGCATAAGCCCTCCTAAAGACCGGTCGGCGCGTAAAATCCCCAGCCGTCCTTAAACTGCCAATCCATGAGATAATGGCGGATACCCTTTTGGTACTTTCTGAGCCAGTTGTACTTTTTCGTCTTGTTTTGTATCTGTCCGATCACGATTGCCGGATGAACTTCAAGGCGAGCCGAAAAAACAAGTACGTCGTTTTCGGAGATAAATGGGCTCTTTCGTGCAATAAAAGAATTGAGCTGCTGCCTAGGAACGCAGAACTCGCCTGCTGCAGTGTTTGCACGGATTTCCTCTTCAGGTAGATCGTTGCTACTCTCGTAATTGCCGTCAAACTCATCTATCGGCGCAAACGTCTCCGCTTGTCCGTCGCCCTGCAGGACATGCTCAATCTCGTGCCGCAGAACGAAGCAGAAGTTATCGAGGCGATCTAGGCGTGTCGTCATCCCAATTACGGGCTGCCCGTCAAGCCAGACGCAAACACCATCAATCTTCGAACTCGGCAATGCTTCGACAAGTACGAAGCGCACACCACAATCCCAAAGTATGGAAGGAATTTTGACTAAGTCCTCCTTATCGAGCATGTGAGCCTTAATCGCCGCCAAGTTCGCCGCGAGAGCATTGGCCGAATAGGGCGGCGGACTCATCAAGGACGCGATCTTCATGACCCGATGAAGCCACGCGTACTGGATGGCAGTGGTTCCATCGTAGTCCAGCTTTCGGGCTGCGTGAGCGATGACCGATCCGCTTCCAATGAACGGAATGTCGTCCACGGTAGGTTTATTGAAAAACCGCAGCATCTGAAGGTCAAGAAGACTCGGCTCAGTCTCCTCGATCCAGCCGCGCTTGATCATCTCTCGGACAGGAAAAGTCGAAAGCCATTTCGACCGCAGGCGCACGCCGGGGTCAGCCGGCTTCGCAATGGAGAGATCGTACATCTTCTGCAAATTGGCGAAGAAATCGGCAGGCATATCGAAAGCCGCCCCGAGGTCCGTAGCTAGCTCAGGCGTAATGCGTGCCTTGCCGGTTAACAGCGGGCTCAACTGCTGTGGAGACATGCCGAGAACATACGAGAGATCAACCTGCTGCCAACCACGGGCCTCAAGCTCCTCAACGATGAACGTTCCTGGGTGATCTACAGGGATCATGAACTCGGCGGACATTAGTGATAATCCTCGATAGTCAGCACCTCAATAATTTGGGGCTCAGGCTCTTCATCAAGCGTAAAAACCATCCGGTACTGGTCGTTGAGTCTTATTGACCGATGGCCTTCGCGGTCGCCTTTTAGTTTCTCGTAATGCAAACTCTTCCAATTGCGCAGGGAGCGATCATCGGATGCTGCTCTGAGAACTGTGAGTTTTCGGCGCGCAGACTTAATGACCGCCACGGGCAGGCGGGTTTCTCCCGCTCGTGGCGTCTCAATAAGGGCTAGCGCGGGGTCGGCGAACACGATCCTCATCCCCCGTGATTACCTGATGGGGATATTGGTTTCAAGGCCGATTAAGTCAATGGCTTAAACTGACCCATATGCTTGACTTAAGGCTGAAAATGGTCGCATGTGGGAGTTATGAACAAGCTCTCCGCTTCGGATCGCGCGCGCATCCTTCACCTTCTCTGCGAAGGGAATTCGATCCGCGCCGTGACCCGGCTGACGGGCGCGAGCAAGAACACCGTCTCCAAACTGCTGGTGGATGCTGGAAAGGCTTGCGCTGCCTACCACGATGAGCACGTTCGCAAAGTCGCCGCGAAGCGCGTCCAGGTCGATGAGATCTGGAGCTTCACCTACGCCAAGCAGAAGAACGTGGCGGGCGCTGTGGCGGCGCCTGACGGCGCTGGAGACACATGGACGTGGACGGCCATCGATGCCGACAGCAAGCTCGTCCTGTCCTACTTCATCGGCGCTCGGGACGGTGAGTGCGCTGCATGGTTCATCGACGATCTAAAGGCCCGCCTTACCAACCGTGTCCAGCTCACTTCAGACGGTCATAAGGCGTACCTGCAGGCCGTCGAAGACGCCTTCGGTGCCGATGTCGATTACGCCCAGCTCGTGAAGATTTACGGGAACGCCCCTGGTGGCGCTACGGGCCGCTACAGCCCCGCTGAATGCACCGGGATCAAGAAGACCACCGTTGAAGGCTCGCCCGACGAGGCGCACGTCTCCACGTCCTACGTCGAGCGTCAGAACCTCACGATGCGGATGCACATGCGCCGGTTCACCCGGCTCACAAATGCCTTCTCAAAGAAGGTCGAGAACCACGCCTATGCCGTGGCGCTGCACTTCATGTACTACAACTTCGTCCGGCTCCACGCGAAGCTGCGGATGAGCCCAGCTATGGCTGCTGGCGTGTCGGATCGGCTTTGGGAGATTAGCGATATCGTGGCGCTGGTAGAGGGCATGGAAGAGCAGCCGGCGAAGCGGGGTCCCTACAAAAAATCTGCCGAGTAAAACTTATTCTGCTTTCCTTTTTTGACGACGTGGGACGGCCCCATCAATTGCGACGAGCTTCGCGTCAGTCCGCGCTTTTCGCGTTGGCACAACGAATGTCTCGTAGATAAAATATTCTAGAGCATCCATCATTGTATTTAAGTCATCCGCTGTGGGTTTCCAGCCCCTATGCGCCGAAGCGTTACCCGCCTCCACTAGGGTTTTTAGCCTTCCCTTATCTTGAGGGCCAATTTTTCCCAGTTCCTCCAGCTTATCAAGCTTCGCCTGAAATGGAAGATTTTCGTCTATTTTCAATAGACTGGCCGCAACATCAAATGACGTCCTGATTGCTATTCCTGCCAATATGTTCAAGTCGTTGTTTAATGCCTTGTATAGTTCCAGTAGTGCCTCATCCAGGCGCCCGACTTCTGCGGCATCGATGCCAGCATCAGACATCCATTCAGGGTATGGTCTCTTAGCCAGCGCCGGCCAATAATTTATCGTCTCATTATATGTTGTTCCGGTACTGCCATCATACTCGTAATAATTATCGTAGTCCTCGGAATTCGTGCTTATTGTACGGGCAAAAACGCTATCACAACCTCTGCATTGGAGGATGAACCAATCAACATGCCAACTATAATTATCATCGCCATCTCTACGTTGAAAGTGCCCTCTGATTCGACAGTTGCGAATACCTCGACATTCCGAACAATCTGCTTGAATGGTTTTTGGTTTTTTCGCGGGTTTTACCGATTCGGTGGTCACGTCAACTAGGCCTCCACCATTTAGGTGTCCCACACTAGCGGCGCGCTAACCGCCGTCAATAAAATTCAAACTGACCCACTACCCAACTTTCCGCCAAGGTGTCTTGCGGTCTATAAGTGCTAGGGTCCGCACCACGCTCGTATGACACAGCGAAATTCGAGCGGTGCGGGAGGAAAAACACGATGTCAGATCTTTCGACCCTGCGCGGCCTGTCCGGTCTCGACACGCAGCCTCCATCCTTCAAGGGCTCGGCCCTCGTGATGATCGACCTGCAGGAGACCTATCGCCAGGGTGTGATGCGACTCGAAGGTGTCGAGCCCGCCCTTCAGGAAGCTGCCGACCTGCTCGTGCGGGCGCGGGATGCGGGCATCCCAATCATCCACATCCGGCACGATGCCGGACCGGGATCACCCTACGACGTTACGGCACCGATCGGTCAGATCAGCAGCGAGGTGGCCCCTCAGGGTAGCGAGCCGGTGATCACGAAGGCTTACCCGAATGCGTTCGTCGGAACCGACCTCCAGGCGCAGTTGGAGGCGACGGGGGTGAAGGACATCGTCCTGGCAGGCTTCATGACGCACATGTGCATCAACTCCACGGCGCGCGGCGCCTTCAGCCTTGGGTTCCGGCCGACTGTAGTTGCCTCCTCTACGGCGACTCGCGATCTGCCTGCGCTTGACGGTTCGATTGTCCCAGCGGCGCAGCTTCAAGCGGCGAGCCTAGCCGCGCTCAACGACCTTTTCGCCGTGGTCGTAGGCAAACAGACCGACATCCCCGATTGAGGTTCGAGCTGCATACGAACGCAGTGGCCTGATTCCAGAATTGCGTCGGCATGGCATCATCCGAGCCGACGATTCCTTCTCTTCTGGTGGCTCTCTGCATGGTCAAGCAGATTGGATTTTGACCCGAGATCAGGGATCTGGCCACCGATCCCCGCCCTTCACGCCGATCTGATCGGCCCGTCCCTCGCGCCGGGCGATCTCGACCGCGACGCGGCTCCAGAAGCGGCACTCGGTCAAGCGGCCGCCGGCCCTTTCCATTCGGGCCTGCTCGCGGGCGACGCGGTAGGCTAGGCCGCCGTGGACGGAGAGAAGGTCGGTGGCCTTGCCCGCGACCTCCTGGCGGAACCGTGCTGGCATGAGGCGGTCACGAAGCCATCGTGGCAGGACCATCGCCAAAGCCTCGATCCTCCGTCCACATTCCCCATCCAGGATCGCAAACAAACTGCTCGACAACTCCAGGACGAACAAGCCATCCTCCCCGCAAAAGAGGAGGATGCTCAATGGTTCGTGCACTCACGCTGGCTCTGGTTGGGATTGGCGCTCTGCTCATTGCCCCCGGCACTGCAGAGGCTCGCAACACGCCGTGCTCTCAGGGCAAGGGCGGGATCAAGGCATGCCAGAACGGCAAGTTCCTTTGCCAAGATGGCAGCATCAGCGCTTCGAAGAAAAAGTGTTCCCGTTGAGGGCCGCATTCGGAGCGGTCGCCATTCTGCTGCTGTGCACGGCGGCGGAGGCGGAAACGGTTACGGGCCGAGCATCAGTCATCGACGGTGACACGCTCGACATTCGCGGGCAGCGATTCCGCCTTCAGGGTGTCGATACGCCGGAAAGCTCGCAGATGTGCGGTGACGCTGCCGGCAGGGACTACCCCTGTGGGCGTAAGGCGGCCTTCGCGCTCTCGGACAAGATCGGCTCGGGAAACGTCGCGTGCGATGTCGTGGGCAAGGATCGATATGGCCGCTCGGTCGCGATCTGCCGTCTCGGCGCCGAGGATCTGAACGGCTGGCTCGTCGCCCAGGGCTGGGGCATGGCCTACCGCCAATACTCCAAGGCCTACGTCTCGCTGGAAGACGAGGCAAAGGCCGCGAAGCGGGGAATCTGGGCTGGCCCGTTCACGCCACCGTGGGATTGGCGCAAGGGCAAGCGGGAAGGCGATGCACCTGGGGCCGCCGCCATCACGCCGGCGCCTGCCTCTCCAACGACGAAGGCCCCTGCGGCTTCAGCGGCTGGCTGCCAGATCAAGGGCAACATCAACCGAAAGGGCGATCAGATCTATCACGTGCCCGGATCTCGAGACTACGACAAGACCGTGATCGACGTCGGCTCAGGCGAACGCATGTTCTGCTCCGAGGACGAAGCGAAGGCGGCTGGGTGGCGGGCTCCGAGGGGGTGAAGGCCTCTCCCGAGGGCGATGTGATCGCCGGGTGACAGCCCTGGTTTTACTGGGATCAGGCTCCGAGCAGGCTCGGGATCACAGAGCGCAGGCGGGAGTACCCGCGTGTCGCCCTCGGCCAAGCGGCCTCGTCCCACGCCCGTCGCACCCGCAGGCAACCCTGGGGCAGCGCAGCTGCCGATGGCCCGACGGGTGCCCAAGCCGTCACCACGGGAAGCCCCCCGCCCCAGTCGGTTCCAACATCGCCGGCCGGACACTCAAAATGCGCCTCGGCGCGGGCCAGGGCGTCAGCCATGGCGGCCATGTCCGCCGACCTGACGCGCCCGGACGCGCCGTCCGCATGGGCGATCAGGCCGCCGAGCCGAACCACCTTCGCATCCCCCAACGGCAGACTTTCCGGGTGAAGATCGTCGAGGTGGAGGAGCAACGCGATCTCGCCCCTCGGGGCGGCGTCGGCCCGTGGCAGCGGCACCTCGCGCGGCGGCATCGCCTCGTCCAGGGCGTCCGGATATTCGTCGAGCCCTACGGGATCGAAGCGTCCGTCCGTATAGCGCCGGATGTTCTCGGCGCGTGCGACGTAGTGCTTGCCGCGCGTGTGCAGGCCCGCGACCCAGCGCCAGGACAGGGTGTTGCTCGCTGGGTCGCCGTCGAGGAGATGACGCAGGAAGAAGTCGGCCCCGAGCGCCCAGGGGAGGCGCAGGGTGAAGATCCAGATGGAGGCGAACCACATCCTGGCGTGATTGTGGAGCCAGCCCGTGGCGACGAGTTCGCGAGCCCAGTCGTCGAAGCCGTCGATGCCTGTCCGTCCTTCGACCGCCGTTGCATAGGTCCGCCTCAGGCCGGGTTCGGCGGCGAGGCGGTCATGGCCCGCCGCGGCCAGCGTGCGATAATCCGCCCAGGCGGCGGGATGGGTCTCCAGGTGGCCCTTGAAGTAGGTTCGCCAGAACACCTCCGAGACGAACTTCTCCGCCCCGCCATCGCCGAAGGCCCGGTCGGCGGTGGCGACCACCTCGGCCTCCGTGATCAGGCGCCGGCGGAGATAAGGCGAGAGGCCCGAGGTGGTCGCCTCGGCTTCCGGCCCCCGGTCGGTGTTGCGGTTGGCGGCATAGGCCGCGCCCGCGCCTGCGAGGAAATCGGAGAGGCTGTCGAGGCCGGCGGCGCGGGTCAGGGGGAAGCTGCGGTCCATGTGCCTGACCTAGGGTCGCCAGGGCGTATGGCCGATGCGACTCAATCCACCGACGCGGTGGCGGCCTTCGGCCTCTCGATTGGCCGAACGGCCGATGCCGCACGCGTGAGAGGCTGATAACGACCCCGCCGCCCGATCTGATCACGGGTCGGCGGGGTGGGACGCCCATCTCACGCTCGAGCCGGTACGCAACTTGGCTCGAACGTAGGATACGGTCTGCGGGTTAGCTGCGGCTCAACAGACACCAACGGGCCTCTCTCGATTCGGGATCGCGCCAGCGTAGGCTAGCCTGTCATTCCCCGAATTTGCCCCACCGATCCGAGCCTTTCACCCCAATCTGATCCGCTCGCCCCTCACGTCGGGCAATTTCAACCGCGACGCGGCTCCAAAAGTGGTTCTCGGTCGAGCGGTGAGCCGCACGCTCTATGCGCGCTTGCTCGCGGGCAACGCGGTAGGCCAACGCGCCATGAACGGCCAGGAGGTCGGTTGCCTTGGCGGCCACCTCACGCCGGAAGCGGCTCGGCTGAAACAGGTCGCGGAGCCAACGGCGCATCCGTGCAGCTTATCGCGTCAAGGGGACGACTGTGGCGGCCGCCGGGGTCGGATCGAAGCCACGCGCGATCTGAATTTGCCGAAAATTAGCGGATCGCAGCCAGCCAAATTGTGCCGACTCTTGTGCGTCCGAAAAACACGGTCTGTTCCGGTGTGGCCGATATGTCCGCATTTCTAAGGCGTTGCCTGCCTTAAAGAAAATGGCTGGGCGCCAGGATTCTCAGCCAAAACCAATTGCTTACGACATCAAAGGGTTAGCCTCTCAATCACCCGTCTCCAACGGCATCGAACCCGGGGAATGGACCATCCCAGTGGACCTGGGTCAACACCATAGCCCATCGAACTTCACAGGGAGAAGGAGCCTGTCCAGCGGCGGTGTCAGGCTGGTTGGAGTGGCGCGGGAAGGAGTCTCTACGACTTAGATTGATATTCTGGTTTGCGCCATGAGCAGAAGTTAGCTCACCGTCCGGTGGCGGACGTTTAGCAGCCCGATGTGTTCCCACTGA
This sequence comes from Methylorubrum extorquens, assembly GCF_024169925.1. NCBI lineage: Bacteria > Pseudomonadati > Pseudomonadota > Alphaproteobacteria > Hyphomicrobiales > Methylobacteriaceae > Methylorubrum > Methylorubrum extorquens. Next base: position 46,378 of record NZ_JALJXF010000002.1, on the reverse strand, counting down.
CACTGCAGGGGGGCTACTCGTGGGGTCGATGCCGCCTGGCACGGGCAGCGGCCAGCCACGTTCGACGATGAGGTCGGTCCGCCGGAGATACCTCCGGTGAGGCGAAGCGACGCGCGGGCGGCATCGAGAAGTGGATCGAGACCAGTTGAAGGACACCTCCGTCACGGTGGTCCTGTTCGGCGCGCAACCCCCCGAACGCGAATGGGTCGGCCACGAGATCAGGCGCAGCGACAAGCCTGGGAAGGGCCTGCTTGCCATCGACTTCCACAAGGTGAAAGATCAGCAACTCGGCGCGGACGTCCAGGGCAGGAATTTGCTGTCATACCGGTTGGTCAAGCGCGGCGGACGGACGATTGGGTCGCCAGCGATGGGTACAATAATATGTCCGCGTAGATCGAGGCGGCCGACAAAGCCGCCGGGCGCTGAGGCCAGCAGATGAGCCTGTACGAGCTTGCGATCCTAGGGTGTGCGACGCCAGACGAGAGGACGACCTTAACCGCGACGCTGCGCGGCATGATCGAAGACTTCGGCCTCGCAGTCGGCACTGACGTGCGCGTTCTCGACAGCTCGAACGTCGCGGGCCGCGACAAGCGTGCGGCGTTCGCCGCGGCCTACTTCGCTGGCGACGATCACGCTGACGTGGAGGCTGCGCGCGCGCTGTTTCGGTCCAGCGCGCCGGTAATCCCCACGGTAGGGCCGGCCGGCGACTTCGCCCGACATATCCCCGATTTCCTGCAATCCGCGAACGGGTTGCGGCGTCGTGGTGACGACGGCGCGCTCGTTGAGCTGGCGTCGGCGCTGCTCGAATGCGTGGGGCTTCTACGGAAACAGCGCCGGGTGTTCGTTAGCTACCGCCGCACTGAATCCCGCGCGGCGGCTCTGCAGCTGCACGACCTCCTCACTGCCCGCGGATTCGATGTGTTCTTGGACACGCACGACATTCGCCCCGGGGACCCGTTCCAGGACGTCCTGTGGCAGCGCCTGGTCGACGCCGACGTTATGGTGATGCTCGACACGCCGACCTACTTCGAGAGCCGCTGGACGCGGCAAGAGATCGGCCGCGCCCGCGCCAAGGACATCCACGTGCTGCGGGTCATATGGCCCGAGCACGTCCCCAGCAGGCTCACCGACTTGGCCGAGACCGTCTATCTCGAACCGGCTGAGCTCGAGGGCTCGGACGGGCCGGTAACGCGCGCGGTCGCAGACGCCATCGTGGTCCGCGTCGAGCGGTTGCGCAGCCGGGCCATCGCGGCCCGGTACATGGCGATCACCGGCAAGCTGCGGGCCGACGTAGAAAAGTTCGGCGGGTCGGTGGAGGGCATCGGGGCTCATCGTGCCGTCGCCATACGGCTTCTCGACGACCGGAAGATCTGGGCCTACCCGGTCGTTGGCGTACCTAACGCCGAGATCCTCAACGACATCGCCGAGAAGGCCCGCCGCGCCGACCAGGGCGAGACCCCGGTGCTGGTCTATGACCACGTCGGCATCCGCGACGCCTGGAACGCGCACCTGGTCTGGTTGGGCGAGCACATCCGGGCCGTGCGTTCCATCAAAGTCGCGGAGGCCGGTTGGGCGCTCGCCGCATGGGAGGGATGAGCATGGTCGACGCTGTCTTCCTCTCCGCGGGCGTCCCTGATCCCAGGCGGGGGCCACAATACGCGGCGACCGCCGACACGGTGGCGATCACCGCGGCCGTGTCGGCCCTCGTCCACGTGACGCTCGGCCGCCGCCTCCTCGTCTGGGGCGGTCACCCGGCGATCACGCCGATGGTCTGGACGATCGCGCAGGACGTCGGCGTCGACTACGGGCGCTGGGTCCGCCTGTACCAATCGCGGCATTTCGCAGACGAGTTCCCTGAGGACAACCAGCGGTTCCAAAACGTCACCTTCACGGATGACGTCCCCGGCGACCGCGAGCAAAGCCTCCTAGTGATGCGCGAGCGCATGTTCTCGGACCACGGCTTCCAAGCCGCCGTGTTCATCGGCGGGATGGGCGGCATCACGCAGGAGTACGAGATGTTCCGCCGCCTACAACCAAACGCCGTGGTCGTCCCGGTCGTGTCCACAGGCGGCGCAACGCTCGACGTGGCGGCGCGGGCCGGGCTGCTCGACCCCGACCTAGCCGACGACCTAGACTACGTAGCGCTCCTGCACCGTCACCTCGCCGTGTCCGTGCGGGAGGAGCGGTTCAAGGACCCGGACGACCAGCCGGCGTCGATCCCGGATCGATTCTGGCGGCCAGGCAAGAAGGCCTGACCGCGCATGGCGTTCCTACAGGAGGCCGACATCCGCGCGCGGGCGCGACGCAGGGCCGGGGCGGCTGGGATCAGCGTCCCGGAGGCGCTGGGCCGGATCGCTCGGAATCGACGCCCGCGATATGACATCTTCCTCTCCCAGACGATCCGCGACGCCGAGATCGTTCTCGGAGTCTACGACATGCTCACCAACGCCGGGTATGATGTTTTCTGCGATTGGATCGAAGCGCCCGAGACCGATCGCAGCCAAGTCACGCCCGCCAACGCCGAATTTGTCCGTACGACTATGGGTGTAAGCGACACCCTGCTATTCCTCGACACCGTGAACGCGGCCCAGTCGCTGTGGATGTGTTGGGAACTGGGTTGGTTCGATGGGCGGAAAGGTCTCGTTGCCGTCCTCCCGGTCTTGCCTGAAGGCGAGCGATACTACCGCAGCCGCGAGTTCCTCGGCCTTTACCCGTACGTCGAGCTGGATGAGGAGGGGCAACTTGAGGTCGTCAGGCCCGTCGTCACGAGCCCGAGCGGCATCACGCTGTTCGAAGCGCCGAACTCACGGACGTTCGAATCCTGGCGGAACGACCCGCGCGACTTCATGCGGCCGCGCGTAGTTGGCGGGGCAGGACGGTAGGTCAGCGCGGTGATCTGCTCTTCGCGGGCGGATCTCGGCGGGCCTTGCCGATCCAAGTGACCCGCCGGGCCGCATCGCGACGCGACCGAACGCCTATCACAGCCTGTTGCGAGAGCGGTGAACAAGCTATTGAGGGGACGGGCGCGCTACTGCTGATGCTACCTGCTTCTCATTGAGCTGAGGCCACGCAAAATGACGCTTACGTCGGAGAAGGTCGCCGACCTCCGCCTAAAACATCTTGAAATGCTGCAAGCCGTTGTCCTGCGGATGTCATCGAATAGCGCGACAGTCCGAAACTATTGCATAACGCTGACCTCGGCTGTTGTCGGCGTGTCGTTGACCGTGCAGCGGCCAGTTGGAGCCTTGCTCGCTTTGATTATAGCCGCTTTCTGCGCTCTCCTCGATGCGCAATATCTCAGATTGGAAAGGCGGTTCAGATGTCTATATGATAAAAGCAGGGAAGAAGGCTTCGATGTACTGCCAACATTTGAAATTAAGCTTAGTTCTGCGCCAATTATCAAATTCCGTAATGTCCTTCTAAGCTGGCATATTGGATTCTTCTACGTACCTTTAATAATCTGCATTATCGCAACGCTTGCAATAACGTGGTGGAGCTATGGCCGGATTATTTGATCTTAGTGGTGCCCGCGCAGTCTCAACCAAGCGAAAGGTTTTCTTTTCCTTCCACTACAACGACATCATGCGCGTGAACAATGTTAGGCTCTCGCAGGAGTTTAAAAGTTCCGAAAGCTCAAGTGGAGGTCGATCGATCGAAGGATTTTACGACAATAGCCTTTGGGAAAGCAAAAGGTTGAGCGGACCGGACGCTCTGAAGCAGCTGATCCGGGATGGTGTGCACAACACGTCTGTGGTTTGCGTGCTGGCCGGAGCGGAGACCTACGCGAGGCGGTGGGTTCGCTATGAGATCGCGCGGAGCGTGATCGATAGTAAAGGCCTTCTGACCGTTCACATCAACTCCATTCCGAATCATCAGCCTCCGCGCCAACCACATCCCTTGGGTCCAAATCCCACAGCGTTCATGGGTGTCGCTCAGCGTGACGACGGCACTTACCGCCTCTGCGAGCGGAACTACGTTGACGGCGCGTGGAAGTGGGTGTGGTACTCCGATTACGTGAGCGGTGTACCGATACCGATGTACATCGGCGCCTCAGTTCGAAAGGGCGTCATTCCGCTGTCCGCCTGGACGAGCGAGTACGACTGGAAGCAGGGCGGTTACAACAGCATCGGTAGCTGGATTGACCGCGCCGCGCGTGAGGCGGGCCGCTAGATGACGCCTGTGCTGCGCTGACCTAGTAACACCCACGCGGATACCGTTGTTCTGGCATCAGTCCGCGCATCAGGCCCAATGCTAGTTAGTGCACAAACTTTTTACTTGCGCGCCTTAATTGCATCCGAGACCCAAGTCTCTATATTTTCCTTAATGTGGTCATAAACGTACGTGCTGGAGGAGTAAGGCGTATCGTGTGTAGTGCCGACAATCGTTTCGCCGCTCACGCTAAGTCCTACAAAGGGATCTCTCCCCTTCGTGCCCTGCACACCATCGGAGTTTTTGAGGCCGTGGATATACACGGCTGTAACGCCGAGGCCTTTCTTCCAGGCTTCCTTGATTTCATACTTGACCCAGGGCCTATCTGCAGTCTTTTCGCCAACCAAAACCACAAGGCATTCTTTACCCTTTAGGTTGGATTCGATCCAATCCTTTATGGCTTGATCACCCTTCTTCTTGATCTCCTCCCACTTGTTGGCGTCGAGCAGCGGCTGTTCCTCAATTGAGCCGATGTTGCGGACTTGCTGCACCCGCCAGTTGTCGGGCTTATAGTGAAAGCTAAGGAAGCATTTCTTCGCCACCAAACTCGCTCCATTCTCGGCCTGTAGGCGCAGCACATATCGTGAACATATAGAACATAATCGTGCTGGATAGCAATCCATTGTTGGGTGGGTGCCCGGGAGAACGGAGGTTCCGCTCCAGTTAGCGGGAGATCGCTCCTGAAGCGGAAGGTCGCCCGAGGATCCGGTAGATCGGGTTGCATGGCCACGTTCGCCTCAACGCACTCGCTGATCGCATTCAGGTTGACGCGGTTTTACTCCAACGCCTTGATGCACATTGCTCGCCGCCAGTTATGATCGGCCGCTGGCTCATAGGGTCCAGCACGTCGACAAGCAGACGTTTCTAGAGGCCGCTCTGGGTCATATTCAGCCAGCCGACGGCAGCCGCTGAGAGTCATGCTCTGTTCTGCAGAGTCGCCAACTTTCTCGCGGCTCCCCGATGGGCTCGCAGGCGCTCACCATAGCGCGCCGGCATCGCCGGGGTCTTCCACGAGCCGGCCTGCATTACCTCAAGCAGCTCGAATCCCGCCGCAAACATGTCCTGCGTCGCCCCAACCCGGGTCGAGTGTCCGGAGGGGAGTCGCGCAAGCTTCAGCCCGGCCGCTGTGGCAAGATCGCGAAACACCCGCGCGACCTCCCCTCCCCCAAGGGCGGCCGCGCCGACCTGCCCACCCTTGCTCAGCGGCCGGAACAGCGGCCCGCTCACCAGCTGAGCAGCCGCAAGCCAAGCGTCTACATGCGCCATGGTGTCGGGGGCGAGGTACTTGATAGCCCCCTCCCCTTCCTGGTCGGCCTTCGAGCGCCGCACCAGTACGGTGCCGGAGCCATCGGCGCCCCTGTGCAGATCCCCTATATATAATGAGACGAGTTCGGAGCGGCGCAGCAGGGTGTCGTAGGCGACGGCAACCAGCGCAGCGTTGCGCAGCGCGATCAGCGGCACGTCGCGTTTCGCCTCGGTCACGCGCCGATGCCGTCGCTCGGGCGTCTTCACATCAAGCATGCGCTCAATGCTTCCCCGGTTGAGCGGCTCGGCCTGTTCCTGGCGTCGGCCCTTGGCCCGATTCATTCGCTTCACCGCGAGCCGGACGATCTCGTCGGCACAGGGGTTCGAAAGTCCGGCCGCACGATGCAGGGCGGCGATCGAGGAGCGGTAGCGCTCGACGGTGGCGCGCGCCTTGATCTCGGCCTGGGCGTCGATGAAGGCGGCGACGGTTTCAGGGGTGGCCGGCAGCATCGCCCTCCCCGCTTGCCCACACCATGCCGAAAAAATCCGGCTGTCGGCGGCGAAGGCGCGCATCGTGTTGTCGGCGAAAGCCCCGCGTGCGGCGCGGGCGTGTTCCTCGAGCCGCTCGATCAGCAGGTCGAGGCCGGGCGGCAGCGCGTCGGCGAACGGGACCGGTGCAGCAAACGCGCGGGGCGTCGGCCCGGAGTCGGATTCGGCAGCGTCAAGCTCCATGGCGGGAGCTTAGCCGTTCAAATCCTAACGATCCACAAATTTTCTGCGATAGCTCCTATTATCGGATGCAATATCACACTCGGGGATGAACGTCACTTCATGTGATAACCGGCATTTCTGGCCACCCCAGCTTTTTTGGTATAGATACCACTGTGCTACCCAAGCGGCAGGAATACCATGGATTCGCGCTCAACCAAAATCGTGGATGGAGGGAAACTCGTCATCCCTGCCAGCTTCCGTCGCGAGATGGGGCTTCAGGTCGGTGATACCGTCGTGATGGAGATGGTCGATGGGGAGCTTCGGGTCCGATCGCGCGATGCAGCCATTGCCGAGATCCAGAAGCTCGTTCGCGGTCTGGTCACCGACGGGGTCAGCATAGTCGATGAGCTGATCTCTGACCGGCGTGCGGAAGCGGCCAAGGAGTGACTTCGTGGCCGCCAATTACGCTCTGGACGCATCCGCCCTGCTCTGCCTGCTTAATCAGGAGGATGGACAGGACCGCGTGCGTGCAGCCCTCTCCGAATCGGTCATCTCCGCGGTCAACTACTCGGAGGTCGTGGCCAAGCTCGTGGAGCGTGGGGGGGCCGTCGCGACGGTGGGTCGCGCGCTCGAGCACCTGCACCTGACGGTGGTCGAGTTCGATCGCGTGCAGGCCGTCGAAGGCGGTGCGCTTCGTCAGGCCACGCGGCAGGCCGGTCTCTCATTCGGGGACCGCGCCTGCTTGGCGCTGGCGAAGTCGAAGCGCCTCACCGCTCTCACGGCTGACCAAGCCTGGGCTGATCTTGACGATGCAGTCGGCGTCAAGGTTGAACTCGTGCGCTGACGATGACCGGCACCGCTTCTATGGCAAAAGCTGACGATCGGATCAGAGACGAAACAGGAGTGCTGAAGGATGAGCGCTGATTGCGTCAACCCTGAAGTTGTTGAGACGGTGAGCCGTATGGCTTCTGTCTCCGCATGCGGCCGGAGCGACTTGGTCAGATCAGGTCATGCGATTTCGTCGATCACCGCACGTATAACGGAGGCTACCGGATGCTGAACGGCCTCAATGGTCACAAGAAGTGTGCCTTCTCGCTTGAGGCCCGGGGATATTCTTTGGCTTGTGAGGAGCGCTTTTAGCCCTCGCGAATCCTATGACGGTCAGTCGGCCCTCATCTCCTTGCCGGGAGGTGGGGGCCGATGGCTTTTCAGGGTCTGACTGCGGCGGCGGTTTCTCTAGGGATTGCGATGGCTTCCGTAAGGGAGTCGTGACAGGCCACATCGGTGACCAAGCTGGAAGCTGTCAACCTGAAACGCCTATCAGGTGTAATTCGATCGTATTCTAACGCTGATCTGTATTTGTTGGAACATTCGCGGATTGTAGCTTGGGTGCTTTAGGTAGCTGGATATCCAGCGTGAATAGGCACTCCTTGATCGCGGACGTGATCTTGCAGCCGAGAGGTGTGCCGTCGAGAGGGGCGGCAATCGGCTTTTCCTGGATGCTGATGGCGCCGATGTTCCGGGTGGCCTTGTAGACGTGATTCGCGGATCTTGCGGGTAGGGAGAGGCTGCTGACCGCTCCTCCCGCGATGGCAGCGGCGCGCAGGCGCCGTGCTGAGCCTCCCGACAGCTCCTCTGGGTAGACGACGTGGACGAGGGCGTTCGCAGCGTGCCCGGCATCACCCTCCGCGAGAACCTCGACGCACCGCGCGATCACGAGCGCGGTGGTGAGTGCCGATGACGGGCGGATGCAGACCAGTCCGGCCGTGGACAGGGCGGAGCGCAGATCGAAGCCCTCGGAAAGTGAGACGGTAGTCAGGCTGGCGATCTCCCGAGCATGAACAGCGAGCGCCTTTCGCCCGTTCTCCCGCGTCTCTTCCTTAAGTTCCCTGAGCGGTTTGATCGCTGCCCTGAGGGCGGCGCCATCCGAGGAGGAGAGGCGTGCAGCGCTGACCTCCTCGCGGTCGATCTCGTACTCCCCGTTGACCAAACGGCCGAGCGCGGCTTCGTCGGTGAACGCCTCGTAGAGCGACAGCGGGTTCTTCCCGTGGCGGGCGCCGAGCATCTCGATGACCGGCATCAATTTCCGATTCACGGCGCCAGCGTCGGGCCCGAGCCCCAGATCTGCGATGGCGGCGGACAGGGTCGAAGACCTGATCCGCAGCGGCGACCGCGGCGCGGCCGCGAGATCGATGGAATAGATCTCGTTGTCCCGGCCGTATGACTTCGCCACCTCAGCGAATCGCTCGGACAGCATCGGCTGCTTGGCGCTCTGTACGACGATGGCACCCATACGGTTGATACAGGAACCGAGGACGAGGCTGCAAATCGCCTGCTCCTGCCAAAGCGGATCATTGCCGTTGAAAGACAGGCCTTGCACGAGATCCTCGCGGCGAAGCCAGACCTGGCCGGTTGCTGCAAGGCCGACCGGCCAGGTGGCGTCGCCGCGCCGGCGGGTGGTCTCGTCGCGGTAGCCGCGCCGGCCGAGGTGGAGCGGGACACGCGCCGGCGCCCGCCAAGTGCGCCAGCCGTAGGTGAAGTGGCGCAGGTAGCGGTAGCACGCGTAAGCCAGGATGGCTTCGGGGACGAACGGTGCGGCGATCGCCGAGAAGGCGAAGGCGACCGCGATCCCGAAATGCGTCGCGACTTCCTTGGGAGTGGCGTCGTTCATCGCCTACTCCCATCCGCGCATCTTCGAGAGCATGGTCTGGGCGTTGCTCCGGCCATCCTTGACCATCCGGCCGCTCGACTGGGTCGGGACCTGGGTGGGCGAGCGCGGCATGACGATCGCGGCTGCTCCGACCGCTGCAGTGTTGCCGGTGCGGCGCTCGATCTGCCCCCCGATCCACGAGAGCACGGTTTCGGGCAGGGCGCTGATCTGCCCGGCGGACATCATCACGATCGAGAACAGGATGACCGCGTACACGAACAGCCCAGCGGTCCCGACCATCGCGTAGGCGATGGTGCCGTCGGGCGACAGCATCGCGAGGGCTCCGCGGAAGAAGATGTGGGTGATGTCGAGGCCCAACCGCATCAGCAGCAGAGAGACGAGCAGGCCGATCACGATCAGGGGCGGCCGGAGCAGGATGCCGAGGAAGAACATATAGCCCTGACCGCTGTTGCCGACGAAGCTATCGGAGCGGGCGGGCATGAACTTGGTGAGAAGCCAGATCGGCACCGCTATCATCGCCTCGGCGACGACGAGGAACCAATTGAAAGTGCCCATCAGGAAGTGGACGATGACCACGAACGGCACGAGGCCAACCAGCATGAAAGCAGCCGCAAACAGAATGGTGCCGAGGAAGTAAAAGAAACCGGAAGCCGTTTCGGCGAGTTGTTGCCCGAGCTGCACGGCCGGATGCTTAATAAAACCCAATCCCCAGCCAACGAAATCCGAGCTGACACCGGCCCCCGTCGCCACAATACCCCAGTTCGCAATACTTTGTCCGATCTCCTGCACTTCGAGGATTGGGTCCTTCCACGTCCCTGTTTCCGGACGACTGATGACGTTGAGCACGCCCGAGTAGATGGCTGAGAGCGCCCTGGCGAATTGGCTGGGCGCGTCTGCCTGCGCGGCCGGGTCGTCGCTGGCGATGCGCGCGACGCTGCCCGTGCCCTGGGCGGCAACGAAGCCGCTGAACGTCCCCACGTAAGTCACGTTGCGCTGCGCCTCCTGGGCAAGGGGCCAGAAGGCGCTGTGGCCGAGAGAGGGCATGTAAGTGTGGATTGCGGCCGGGGGAACGGCCGTGATCGAAGCGCTCGGCCCAGCCGAAGCGGCTAGGAGCTTGGCTTGGACGAGGCTCATCGAGCGCTGCCACATGGCGGCCGAGAGCCAGCCGTTGTCGGTGGCGTTCGTGAGGTAGTCGCGAAGCGCCCTGTCGAGCTGGGCGTTGTTGCTCTGGGTCAGACTCTGGCTGACGCTGTCATAGGCTGCGTCGACCGCTGCCTTGATGCGGGTCTGGATGTCCTCGTCGTCGCGGCTGCCGGACATGATGGTCGTGGCAATCCCGCTGGCTGCTCCGTCGAGGCTGTTGATCGCCGCCTGAAACGCGCGCTGGCTCTGCTGCTCGGCCAGGGCAATGAGGATCGATGTCGTAGTGGCGTCCTTCGTGTCGGCAATGTTTGCGTTGATTTTCTGATGCTCGTAGACCACCGAACCGCAGAGATTATTTGATCTGCGAAAATACCCATTACTGTCGGCAAAGTAATATGTTGTCGTTTTCGGGCTCCATGATCCGAAGCTGCCCCTATCGACAACGGTTCGTGAGACGATCGAAGCAGCATTATCGCGTCCTGAGACGTTGTTGGCGTATTGCTGCAACGACTGAGCGCAGACGTGGCCGTAGAGGCGCCCTTCCAGCACCTTGGCGAGCTTACCCCGCAAGGCGAAGTCGCCGAGCGCCTGGGTCGGTTGGGTAAGCGTTCCGTACATGCCGTTGAGCTGGGTACCGGCGACGCGGGTCCAGAGGGTGTCGCCGAACCCGGATCCCCAGACGGCGAGTTGCACCACCAGGATCTGCACCAGCGACAGACCGGACTTGATCGGCAGGCTGAGGATCGCGCCGGTGATGACCCGCAGGAGGGTGTACTTGGCGCTCGATCCGCGCCCGAACGCCTGGCCGTCGTTCGCCGTATCGGCGACCATCGAGTAGAGCAGATAGCAGGCGAGGATCGTGGCGATGATCAGGCAGGCGCCGTTGAAGTAGCCGAGCGCGACCGTGAGCGGCCGGTCGTCGGTGCATGTGGCGGCGGTCCACACGCCGTCGACGACGCAGCCGAGGAGCTTGCGCAGGTTGACCAGCGCGAGGTCGTTCTGGACCGGCGTGAAGATCTCCCGCCCCGTGGTCTGGGCCTGGGCGGCGGTCGCAGCGGCGACGAGGCCAAGGCTGCCGGCACCGGCGGCGATTCTGCGAAGCATGGGAAGCACCTAGAGGTTGCCGCCGGCCTGAGTGGCCAGGATGGTGCCGAACACGGCCGAGGTGCGCGCCTGCTGCTCGATGAGCTGCTGGCGCAGGGCCAGCGACATCGAGCGCATGCGGGTGAGCTCGATGAGCAAGCCATGCTCGGACTGGCCCGCGAGCCCGGCCGACCACGCCTCGTACTGGGACCCGCCGCCGTACTGGCCGATGAGTGCTTCGAGCTGCGCGAGCGGGGACGGGGCGGCGCTGCCGACCTCGTGGCCCTCGGCGATCGACATCGCCCGCACGGCGCTGAGCGAGACGAGAGCGGGGGAGCGTAGGGCCTCGACCCGGCGGGCACGCAGCATCATCAAGTCGGCTTCCGAGCCCGGCATCGCGGCCGTGGGCTTGGGCATCGGCAGGCCGGCCATCGCCTGGATCACTACCTTGCGGTCGTCGTCGCTGGCGGAGGGATCGAAGAGCACTCCGGCATCCGTCTTGGTCGGATCCTGGAGTCGGTCGCGGGTCGCCTGCTGGAGCGGAACGTTCTTGCCCGGCGCCACGTCGAGGCCGCGATAGGTCTCCCGGCCGCTCATGGTGACGTTGCCCATGGCGCGGTTGGTCGCGTTCATCAGGTCGATCGCGCCGCAGGCGTTCACGCCCTGTCCGGTGTCGATCGCGTATTGCTCGCGAGCGTCGACGAGGGCGCGGCGCTGGGCGACCTGGGACAGGGTCGATGCGACGGCCTGCTGGGTATTGCTGACGAGGTTCACCTCGCGCTCGCCGTTGGTCGAGGTCTGCGCCGTCTGGACCTTCATCGCCGAGAGCAGCATCTCCAGCGTCAAGCTGCGCTGCGTGGCGATGTTGGTGCCCATGGTGGTCACCCGGGCGGTCAGGGTGGCGTTGGCGGTGTTGTGGCCGGCGATCCAGAGCGGATCGAAGACGCCGCAGACCTGAGCCGCCGCGGGGGATGCGAGGGCGCAGACGTAGGCCGCGACGGACGCGGCGAGGAGAAGCTGCTTCATGGCGTCCGGAAGCTCGCTGGAGTGGAGAGCCCGCGACCGGGCCTGGGCACGCTGTTGGAGATGCGGGCGTTGACCATGGCGAGGAGCAGCGCCGCGGCGGTGGCCTCGGTGCGCATGCCCCGCTTGATCTGGTGGGCGAGGAGGGCGAGGTTGGCCGCCTCCATCCGCACGGCGTCCTGGATGATGCCGCGGTCGTGCTGGCCCGCGACCCCGGCCGCCCACGCTGCGCCGCCGTCGTTGCCCTGCCAGTGGCTCGAAAGGGCCCGCGCCTGCGCGATCGGGCCGTCGGCCCGGTAGTCGGCGGCGATGTCGGCGAGCACGCTGGCCGTCATCGAGCGGTAAGTGTCGCGGCCGGTCTTCTGGAGCCGGTCGAGGTCGTTGGTGGCGGTGCCGGCCGTGTTGCGCGGCTGGGGATCGGGCGGACCGACGACGGTGTTGATGAACTTCGAGGCGGCCGCGGTGTCGCCGCTGTAGAGCGCGGCCCCGTCGGGAGCGTCACCGGTCTTCACGTCGGCGACCCAGTCCTTCGGGTCGGCGTAGCGGCCGGGCTGAGCGCGAACGGGCGTGACGATCTGCCGGCGGACGGCGGCGGAGCCCGTCATCGCCGTGTAGAGGCCTTGCGCCTTGGTGTTCGAGCCGCACGGATCGTAGCCGACCGAGCCGTAGCGGTGGGCAGCGAGCGCCACGGCCTGGCGCTGCTCCTGGGTGACGACGGTGGTGACCAGCGCCTCGCTGGACGCGCGAAAGCCGTTCGAGACCTGGTCCGAACCGGCCGCGGACTGCGCGGTCAAGACCTTGATGGCGGACAGGAGCCGCGCCCGCTCGGCGATCTCCTGGGCGACCAGGGCGGCCTCGGTGGTGGTGATCGCGCCGGTGATCGCCGTGGTCAGAGCGGAGGTCTGCAGGTTCACACGGTGCTCGACCCCGAAGCAGGTCTGGGCCTGAGCCGGAGCGACGACGCCGATCGCCACGACAACGGCGCTCAAGCCCCCGATTGCGGGCAGGCGAACCCGGCTCACGGCGTGCCTCCCTGGCGGCTGTCGCCGCCCATGCCGCCGACGAGGACGCCGACGAGGCTGGCGCGGGCACCGCTCAGGATCGCCCCCTGGCGGCGGGCCTGAACGAGGGCGGCATCCTCCTCCGCGGTGGCGGGGTTGGGCTTCACCGTGGGCAGGGGGGCGACGACGTCGAGATAGTCGGCGGCGGTCATCACCTCCTCGGCGCCGTAGTCCCGGTTGAACAGCCATGGCGCTGCGTCGGAGTCGCCCGCGCCGTAGCCGCCGGGCTTGGCGCCCGTGCACCAGCCCGTGTCCTGCTCGGAGGGCGAGCAGTAGAAGGTGCGGCGCTGGTCGAGGGTGGCGCCCATTCGCTCGGCGGCGTTGCCCCCGCCCGTCAACCAGCGCTGGTCGGCCTGGCGGAAGGCCTGGCGGACCTTCGTCGCGGAGGCGTAGCTGTCACGCTCCTGCGAGATCCCGAGCGCGATGTTGCAGGCGGCATAGCCCGTGCCGGTATCGTAGCCGTACTGGTGTTGGGCCTGAGCGAGGCGCAGGGCGTTGTCCTGGCTCACCAGGGTCGAGGCGACGGCCTCCGCGGCGGCCTTATGGCCGTTGGTGGTCTGAAGCGCGGTGGTGCTCGACTGCGCCCCGGACACCTTCATGCCGGACATAAGCCGTTGCAGGGAGATCTCCCATTGCGGGAAGAACCCCTGAGCCTCGACCGGGAGGGCCAGGGCGGTCGCAAGGATGGTGCTCGCTGGAAGGAGGAGGCGCAGCCGCGTCACGGCCTGGCCTCCGGCTGGGCATCCAGGGCGTAGAAGGCGACGAGTTGGGCGAGCGCGGCATCCATCTGCGCGTCGTAGTCGAAGGTGTTGGCGGTCAGCTCGGTCGCGTTGATGCGGGCGAGCTCGATGTAGAGGCTGCGTGTGGGCTGGTTGGCCACCTTGATCGCATGGTCCTCGGAGCCGGTGGCCTTCTCGGCAGCGCTGGCGATCGCAGCCTGCTGGGATTGGCTGTCGGAGCGCGACACGGTCTCGCTGGCCGCGCCCTCGTTGGCCCCAGGCGAGCAGGTCTTCGGCAGGGTGGTATCGCGTGGCCCGCCCGCCATATCCGGGTACTTGTTCGAGATCGGGATCTGGCGCGGCAGGAACGGCTCGGGATTGACGTAGTACCAAGCTGAAGGGACGGCCTCCTTGATCGCGTCGGCGGTCAGGGGACTGACACTCTTCCTCGTTCCCTCGCGCCAGACGCGGCCGTTCGTGCCCGTCGTCGAAAGTGAGCTGCCTTTGAGGAGGGTGCCGAGGTGGAGATGGGGGGCACAGCGATCCATGCCTTTGCACCCCATTGTCCCGACCTGTTCACCCGCCGAGATCGTCGAACTCTCCCTGTTTTGGAAAGTCGCGACGTTCATATGGAGGTAGAAAAACCGCGTATCAACGGACGTTACGTCTGCGATAACCCCGCCCTTGCCGAAGTTTCTGTATGTGATTGATCCAGACGAGCCCGAATAGATCGGCGTCCCGGCTCCCTGGCTGTTCACGATATCCATGCCCTGGTGGTATCCGGCCGAGGCGCCCGGCCGGCCAGATCTATCCACGCCATAGGGGGATGAGACCCGCTGCCCACCGGGGCTCATGATGTCGACGGAAAGGCAGGTTCCGGCTTTCGTCGGTTCACAGAAGAGGACCAAGGCTATGAACGCCAGACCGTTCGAGCGGATGCGGCTCATTGAGCGCTCCCCTCGGCGGCCGAGCAGAAACCAAATTCGGTGTTATTGAATAGTATCTTTGTATTACTTACAATTTTAAGGGAGAATGAGTCACCATCTGCTTCGTCAGGGCCTTCCTGCAACTCTGGCGGAACACTGGCGTCCCAATCACATTTCGTTTTTAAAGAAATTATATTGGATTTTTTTCGAGCCGTCTTGATCGTGCAACGACCCTCGCCTTCATCGAAACGGTGGAGAATTCGTTTCTCCTCAATTTTGAGGAACGGCTTCTTGCAGTCGGGTCCTTTCGGACCGTCATGTCCCCACACACCAACCGGCAGGGTGAGCTTCTGGGCCTGCACAGAGCCGATCGCAGCCAGGAACAGCGTCGCTGAAAGGAGAGCCGCACGGATCATTGGAACATGCCTCCGAAGTTGCTGCCCGAGGGAGCAGGAGCTGAGATCGGCGGGGCTGCGGCTGGGGCTGCCTCCGGCTGAATGACGACGGGGGATGCGCTCTGCGTGGGCTGACTCAGGTTGAGCGCAGAGCCGAATGCCGAGTTCTGGATGTGGTTGTACGAGCCGATCCCGTTGATGTTCGGGATGGCGATCGGCGAGATCGAGCCGTTGAGCTGCCGGAACAGGTCGCCGGAGAGCGAGTTCTGATAGCCGCCCATCTGCCGGTTGATGCTGCGGATGGTGTCCCTGAGCTGGTCGTCGAGGATCTGGCAGACCTGTCGCTTGGCAGCGTCGATCACCGACGAGATCAAGCTCGTCGCCCCGGAGGTGAGGAACCCGGACAGGTCCGGGATCAGGTTCGAGAGGTCGAACCGCCTGAGGAGGTCGCCGGCGATGCAGCTATTCGGGCCGTTGAAGAAGCTCGACGGATTGACCTTGGCGGCGTCGATCAGGGCGATCTGGCGCTGCACGGCGGCGTCGGCCGCTTGGCGCACCAGGCAGTTGTTTCCGGTCGATTGAGCCTGGGCCGGAGCTGCGCCGGCGAGCGCGAGCCCGCCGACAACGACGGCGAGGCGCAGCGAGGTCCGCATCCGGATCCGGGGCGGGGTCGGGTCTAGAACGCGGGCCATTTGCCACCCTCGATGAACTTCGCCCAGACGTATTTCAGGAACCGCATCGGCCCCATCTTGCGATGATTGCAGTAGGCCAGGAACGCTGCGTACAGCGCCATGGCGATGAATGTGTAGCGACTGAGACCTGTTACGATCAGCAGTGGGAAGAACGCCGCGATGCTTCCGTGGATGCCGAAGAATCGCAGCGGTACGGCGGACCAGCGCCAGGGGAGATGACGATCGCTCATGCGGGCTCCCCGGGCTTCGTGATCGGCGTGCCGGGCATCGGCTGCCCGGCGGGTGGCGCCCTGCGGCCGCTGGCCCAAGTCCGCGCGTGGCCGATGTCGAGGTGGCAGAACGATGGGTAGATCCCGACGCCGCCGCGGCCGCAGAGCGCACCGGCCACCGCGACCGCGTCCGGGGCGTAGCCGGCCGCCTTCAGGTCGACGGCGCGACCGGCGAGGTGCAGCGAACTTCTGGCCGCGCCCTCGAGGCCGGCATTGTGCTGGGGCGTCCGGTAGCCCGAGGTCACGATCAGCGGCACGGCAGCGCCGTGGACCGCGCTCATTGCGTCCTGGACGGCGGCAAGCAGGTCGAACAGGCGCGGATCGATCCATACGGCCGAGCTAGCGTCCCCGACGTCGCGCAGGAGCCAGGAGAGCAGCAGGAGGTCGCGCGCATTGTAGCCATCCGGGGCCCGGACGATCGCGCTCACTTCCTCGCCGGTGCCCTCGCGCCGCAGCCACAGCCGCACGGGCGGCGGGAGCGCGACGGCGCCCGCGAGCGCTCCGGCGTAGGTCCGGTCGATCCCGCAGGCGGGCAGGGCGGCGGTGGCCGCGAGGCCGGTGAGGAGGCTACGCCGCGAGACGGGCATCACGATATCCGTAGCGATCGAGGACACGGCGGGCGGTCTTCACGTCGATCGCGCCCTGCTCCAGGGCAGCCGTGACGGTGACCCGCATCGAGCGGCCATCCTCGCCGCGCCCGATGATGGTGCGCAGGGTGTCAACGGCGTCGGCCATGCCGGCGCGCGCCACCTCGCGGCGGACCCGGTCGGTGAGGACCTGGCATTCGCGCAGGCAGACCCGGCCGCCGCCGACCCGCGGCACGAGGAGCTGCGAGACGAGGAGGTGGGTGCTGGCCAGTACGTCGTGGAAGGCCTGGACCTGCAGGTCGGCCGGGAACTTCAGGGTCAACCGGCGCAGGATGTGGGCGACGTCGTTGGCGTGGGTGGTGGTGTAGATCGGGTGGCCGGTCTGGGCCGCTTCGACGGTCGCCAGGATCGTGTCCATGTCGCGCAGCTCGCCCACCATGATGAGGGAGGGCTTGCGCCGGAGGCTATTGCGCACCCCGGCCGCAAAGCTCGGCAGATGCAGGCCGATCTCGTGCTGCATGATGGTGGAGCTCGCCGAAGGCACCCCCTCGAACACGAACTCGATCGGCGCCTCGTAGGTGAGGATGTTGCCGTGGATCGGCGTCTCTTCCTCGAGGACGCGGCGCATCAGGGCAGCCAGCGTCGTGGTCTTGCCCGAGCCGGTCTCGCCCGCGACGATGACGGCGCCCTGCGCGGGCGTCGACTCGGCGACGACGTCGCCGTCGACCCCGAGCCCGACCACGGTCGGCGGATCGGCCGGGATGTGGCGGCAGACGATCTGCACGCCGACGTCGCCCTCGTAGTAGCCCGCCGTCACGTTGATGCGGAACCGGTGCCGGACCGGCTCGGCGTCGCGGGCGGCCCCGGCCCGGTCCTCGATGGTGATGGCGCGGTCGAAATCCTGGCCCGAGTAGAGCTTCGACATGATCGAGTCGGTCGCGGTGAGCTCGGTGGCGATCCGCGCCAGCGTGCTCGGCTGGAGCCAGACCCGGGTCAGGGCGCAGAGGTGGCCGTGGACCGAGGCCAGCACCGGCCGGCCGGACTGGAAGATCACGTCCGAGGCGTCGATCGCGACGGCATGGACGAGGAGGCGGGACACATCATCGCGACCGTGCACGATGATGTCTTCCTCGGGGTAGCGGGTGGCGCCGGTCCAGAGCATGGCTCACTCCGCCGCCAGGGCCGCCGCTGCGGTCGCGATGCGCTGGAATTTCGGGGCGACGACGATCTTGAGGAGGCGCTGATCGACCGCGGCCGAGCGGCCGTCCTTGCCGACCTTGAGGGCGGTGGCGCGGGTCTTGACGATCGGCAGGCTGACCGCGCCCTGGGCGGCGAGGTCCTGGTAGCGGCGCATGCCGGAGAAATCCCGGTCGAGGCGCGCCAGGCCGTCGTCGAAGGCCGCGCGGGCCTGCGCCACCCCGACTTCCAGGCCGCCCTTGTAGCCGACGTCCCAATTGGCCTGTTCCACATCGCCCTTGGGCGGGGTCCAGGTGGCCTTCGTTTCCGGGGCGGGTGTGACGGTGAGGTAGTCGCGCCAGTTCGGCGGCTGCACCGCGACCCGCGCGTCGCGCAGGATCTCGAAACTTCCGAGCGTGGTGACCAGCAGGGTGCGGGTCGGAGTCTGGCGCACGTCGCGCAGCTCCGACACCACCGGAGCGACGATGTCGGGTCCGACCATCACCGCCGGGAACGGGTAGCGGGCGTCGAGGCGGGCGGCGATCTCGGGGGTGTCGAGGTAGGCGGCAATGCGACTCGACTCGTCGCGGTAGCCGTCCTGGATCCCGGCGCTCCGGGCGGTGCGCTGGACCACCTTGGTCGGGCGGTTGGCGTCGCCGAAGACCCCGGCCGCGTAGCGGCTGAAGTCGGAATTCGCCGGGTGCGGCGGCGCGGGCGGCGGCTGGTTATCGCCGACGTTGGTCGCGAACGGCTCTGGGCCGTCCTGGCCCGGAAGCCGCTGGCCCCTGGCGATCTGATTGAGGGCGTTGGCCTGGGCGAGGCCGCCGGGGCCGTAATAGCCCGGCGGCGGATACCCGCCGGGCCCGGCGAAGCCGCCATAGCCGGGTGCTCCGTAGCCGGGCGCCCCATAGCCGCCGTACCCGCCATAGCCGGGAGCGCCGTAGCCGGCCGCGTAACCGCCACCGTAGCCCGGCGCGGCGTAACCGCCATAGGCCCCGCCGTAGCCCGCGCCGTAGCCGGGCGCGACCGGAGCGCAGGCGGCCGGGTTCTGGGCGCAGTAGGTGTTGGCGACCTGGGCCGCGGCCGGAAGGCCGGCGAGGCACAGGACGGTGGAGAGGAGCCATCCCTTCAGGCGCATGGCATCAGACCCCGTGCTCGCGCAGCTTGGCATCGACGTGGCCCGAAGTGCTGCTGCCGGTGCTTACGCAGGCCGAAAGAAGAACGGACATGCCGATCAGCACGAATCCAAGTCTAATGACGGATATGAGGCGGCTGCGGTTCATGCTGATACCCCAGAATATTTTATTTATATTGGACTTGCCGTTTCTACCCATGCTGTTCCACAAGACGGGATACCGAAACATCCTCGACGAGTGGGGGTCATGGGGATCAGGTCGTTTTTGAAAGACCGACTCGCACGCCGGGTCGGGCCGGAGCACCGAAGCTTCGTCAGCATGACCGGCACGGTGCTCGGCGGCACCCACGCCACCTGCCCGGCCTGCCGGCGCGGCCAGCTCGTCGCGGTTCCCGACGCCCTCGACCTGCGCAAGTGCGACAACGGGAAGTGCGGCTCGGAATAC
This sequence comes from Methylorubrum extorquens, assembly GCF_024169925.1. NCBI lineage: Bacteria > Pseudomonadati > Pseudomonadota > Alphaproteobacteria > Hyphomicrobiales > Methylobacteriaceae > Methylorubrum > Methylorubrum extorquens. The sequence goes on along the minus strand of NZ_JALJXF010000002.1, from coordinate 26,888 downwards.
TCCCTGGCCGAGCTCGGCCGCACCTTCGCCCTGGAGGGCGCCGACGTGCGCGAGCTGGCAGCCTACGAGCGTCGGCAGGCCTTCACGCTGTTCGTGGCGGCCGAGGTCATCGGCGTGCTGGCCGCCGCCTGGGCGGTCTACACCCGGTCCTGGTTCACGCTGTGGGGGGCGCTGCTCCTGTGCATCGTGGTCTGCGCCACCGCGATGGTGTCGCGCTACCGGGCCTGGCAGCTCGAGCAGGGCCGGATGTTCGAGGCGCGGGCGCCGCTCGGCGCCTTCCTGTCCGAAGAACTCCGCGGACTGGTCCGGCGCGAGCGTCAGTAGGGGAGGGGTCCGGCGCATCCTCAGCCCCCGATCATCGTGCAGACGTTCGAGAACGACACGTCCATCTTGATCGTGTTGCTCACGAGCTGCGCCACGTCGTTGACGAAGAACGCCAGCGTGCCGCCGACGAGATACAGGAACGCCGAGCCCGAGCCGGCCTGCTGGCCGTTCGTGGCGCCGTAGAGCTTCAGGCCGGCGACGAGCCAGGCCAGTGCGCCGAGCGCCATGAAGAAGTAGGTGATGGCGAGCTTGATCTGCTCGCAGTTCGAACCGCGCGGCGAGGCGCCGTAATTGAACATGCTGAAGGTGACGTCGCCGCCCAGAACGAAGTTGTTGGCGAACCTCCACAGCAGGACCGGGGCGACGATCATCGCGCTTGCCAGGGCAAGCTTGCCAACGGCCGCGTCCACCGTCACCGGCCGGTTGGAGAATTTATATTCACCGGCCGCGACGTTGTAGAGTGCGTAGAGCCCGGTCGTGCCATACCAGATACCAAGAACGGCAATGCACAAGAAGATCAGGTTGACGACGAGGGGGAACACCTCGCTCAACGAGACCAGCAGACTGCCGAGATCTGGAATAGCCATCACCGCCCCCGTTTGAAACCGTTCTGCTGGTATTCAAGCCGCTCCAGCCTTTCTTCCAGAGCGTTGATGCGCTCCCTCAACTCCTCGAGCTTCAGATTTGTTGGATCGACGTCGAGATCCGGGCGCCGATAAAGCCGTCGCTCCTCAGCTCTGCCATCGTGGTACTCGAAATTAGACCTACTCTTCTTCTGTTGCTCCGAGACCCCTGGGTCAGCCGCAGCTTGTTGCACTGCGAGAATGGATGCAACTGTAAGTAACAACGCCCAGGTTGCATTTTTTAAGCCGATATTAACCCGTCCGTCCGGGCCGGTTTCTATGCTCCCGTATTGGCCGCGCGGACCGCATTTCATGGCGCTTACTCTGACCTATTTGGTGAATAGCGTCGGCTACATGAAGCACAAACGCGACAATAAAAAACCATTCATAGAATTACCACATTATTTTGTGTGGCTTATAGACCATGATGACTCCACTTTTTAGGACACTAGATGCACTAGGCTCGGTCTTCATTGACATAGCGAGCGTGCGTTCGCAATAAGAGCCGCAATGAGGATTTTAGCGACTTTCGCGAGGCGTATACAGCATGGAGACCGCCGCCAAACACTTGGCTTGGGCCGGATCACTGGTTGCCTGTGTCTATCTTGCCACAAGTCATAACTGGATTCCGGTCCAGCTACAGATCGTTGCGAATGCACCTAATCAGCCTGCCGCAGGGCTTGCATCGACTATCCCTGCGGCAGCGCCGGCAAACTTGACGAATGGTGTGTCAGCGCCTGCGGCTCAAGGCGCGGCTCCCAGCCAGACTCTCGCCTCTCCGCAGGTTGTGCAGCCTGCCATGCCGCCTGCCGCGAACGTGGCCTACGCCACGATCGAGGACGCAAAGGTCGCCCGACAGGTGATGGAGTTGCTGGGCAAGCTCGACGCCGTCGCGGACATCCCGGACGGAACGCCGGTGGGCCAGGTGGCGACGATCTTCTTCGATCCACGCTGCCCGTACTGCCACGCCGCTTTCACCGCCCTGCACGGTCGCGTGGCGGCGCGCTGGGTGCCGATCGTCGTGCTGGGCGAGCCCGAGGCCGGCAATCGTATGGCGGCTGCGATCCTCTCCAGCCCGGATCGCCTCGCGGCGCTCAAGGGCGCCTTCGACGCCAAGACCACACCGGCCGCGGCGGCCAGCCCCGAGCACACCGCGAAGCTCGCCGAGAACAAGGAGGCCTTCGCGGCCATCTTTGCCGCGGCCCCGCATCTGCGGCCCGGGGTTCCGACCATGTTCGTGCCGCGTCCTGACGGTCGGCTCGCGATCATGGTGGGGTACGAGGCAGGCGACGACGCCAAGCTGCTCGCCGTCCTGACCGGAAGCTGACGATGGCCCGCCGCGCATCGATCGGGGCGTTCAGCCTGCCCTCGGCACAAGGATGCCTGTCGCCCTCGGCGCTGAGCGACCGGCTCTCCGGCTACGCGCGCGCCTCGGCGTTCCTCGCGGGCGCCGTGTTCACGTCGCTCATGGCCATGATGTGGCTCGCCTACCTCTGCGTCTGGCGGGCCGACGTGATCCCCTACGTTGCCGACGGTGGGGTATTCGGCTGCCAGGTCAGGACCGTGGCCGCTCCGAGTCCCGCCCCTCTGGAGCAACCCGGAAAGCCAGAGCCATGAAGTCGGCCGAGCGTATTTCCCGCGAGGTCGATGCTGGCCAGATGATGCTGCGGAACCAGTGGTACTGGATCCTGCTGCTGGCAATGTTCCTGTGCCTGTCGCTCGTCGTCAATCTGCTGCTGTTCTACAACGCGTTCTACCGCTACCCAATCAAGCAGTTCATCTGGACGTCGGACGCGCAGGCCGTCTGCGAGGCGATCCCGCTTACCGAGCCCAACATCAGTCAGGCACGGCTGAAGGAGTTCGCGGTCTCCGCGGCGGTCGAGCTGAACTCCTACGACTATGCCAACTGGCGCGCGCTCATCAACAACGCCCTGTCGCAAGCGTTCACACCTCAGGGCCGCGATCGTTACCGGGCGGCGCTGCAAGAGAGCGGCATCATCCAGAAGGTCGTTCTCGGCTACCAGACCGTCTCGGCCGTGACCACGGATCCGGCCAACATTGCCGAGGAAGGCAAGGCGGGCGGGCGGTACTACTGGCGGGTCGAAGTGCCCTTGCAGATCTTCTACCGCACCAACGTCGAGACCAAGGTCGAGCGGCGCGTACTGGAAATGACGATCGTGCGGATCGATCCCTCGCCGATCAACCCCAACGGCATCGCGATCGACTCGGTAATCTCGACGCAGCAGTTGACCAACCAGGTGGCGCCATGAAGCCCGTGAAGCGCGTGTGGGCCTCGGGCTGCCTGGTCGCGGCTGCATTCTGGGCGATCCCGGCCGCGCACGCGCAGGGAGCGGGTCAGTCGGCCGAGCCGGCCGCAGGGGCCGCTGTGCGGCGCCCGGCCGGCGTGCCGCCCTCGGGAGCGGTGGCCACGCAGGCGCCCCCGCCCGCGCCTCGTCCGCTGACGGCGGTCGAGCTCGAAGAGCTGCGCAAGCGCATGCTTGGAACCACGCAGGGCATGATCCTCAAGCCCGGCGAGATCCAGGACATCCGCCGCACGGTGCAGGAGGCGCAAGGCGCTGGGACCTTCCCGGGGCGCGACGGGCGCATGCCGCGGCCCGAGCCCCGGCTTCTCACGGTAACGCAGGAGATCAGCCGGGCCGCCCCGGAGACGCTGCACCTCGCCTACGGTGTGGTGAGCCCGATCACCTTCGTCGACGCCAAGGGGAATCCCTGGCCGATCGCCTCGGTCGCCTACGATCCGCGCCTGTTCGCGCAGGACGGGACCGGCTGCGGTCAGGATACGGCGATGGGTGCGACGCAGGTCGCGGCCGCGGCGGGCGCCGACCGGCCGACCTCGATCAATCTCATGCCCTGCCGGTTCGACACCTGGGGCAACATCCTGATCCGGCTGGAGAACGTCTCCTACCCGATCCCGCTGATGATCCTCTCCGGGTCGAGCGAAACGGTGGACATCCCGGTCACCGTGCGGGTTTCCGGCACCTCGCCGCTCGTGCCGGTCAAGGTGGCGTCCGCCCCCTCGGGGCCGGTCCGCAAGGGCGGGGGACGGCCTGCGGGTCCGGCCGCCGGCCCGCCCGGCACGACGGCGCTGCTGCACCTGTTCGGCGCCGGCACGCCCCCGGCCGGGGCGCAAGCGCTCGTCGCGAACGGGGCGCAGGCCTGGCTCTACCGTGATCGGATGTACGTGCGCGTTCAGGGGACGCTCGTGAGCCCGCAGCCGGTCGCAGCGGCCGACGCCGCGGCGGGGTTCCGCGTCTACGAGTTCCTGCGCCCGGCCTCGCGCCTCGTCGCCGAGCGCGGCGACGGTGCCGAGACCGCCATCAGCGTCGATTTCTAGGAGGTGGCCATGCTCGACATGAAAACGTCGGCCGCGCTCGGTGGCGTCGTCCTGGTGGTGGCGCTCGGCTCGGCCGCCTTCATCCTCTCCGACGCGCCGGGGATCGACCGGGGGGCCGGCGGCACCTCCGAGATCCGGGGCCAGACCCCGAACCCGGGGAACGACATGATGAAGCCGGTGGGCAAGGCCGAGGCCGACCGCCGTGCCGGCGTGAACCGGCAGGCGGCCGACGAGAAGGCCGGCGGCGGCAAGCCCTACGTCGCCCCGACGGTGATCGCCGAGAGCCGCGGCGCGCAGCTCGGCGAGATGCCCGACGCGAACTCGGAGCCGAAGCCGGCCGAGCCACCCCCGGCCGCGCCACCGCCTCAGATCGTCTACGTCGACCGCGACGTGTTCCACACCGTCTACAAGGATGCGCCGGTCCAGCCGACGGCCGATCCGGCGCAGGTCGCGGCGATCAACGATCAGCTCCAGGCGCTGCTGAAGCCGACCCCCGGCGGGTTCCTGGTGCGCTCGTTCGCCAAGGGCGAGCGACCCAAGCCCCCCGAGCCGCGGGCCGCTGCTGCACCGGTGGTGACCGGGCCGTTCGGGCCGGGCATCCGGCACGCGACCGTGGCGCGCGCCGGCGACGTCGCCTACGCGGTGCTCGACCGCGGCTTCAACTCGGACGATCCGGGCGCGCCGGTCTTTGCCACCATCGTCGACCTCGACGAACGCCAGCAGCCCGGTCCGCTCAACGGCATCCGGCTGATGGGGCAGATCGTCTACTCGCAGACGCAAGCCTCGATCCGATTCACCACCATGATCCTGCAGGACGGCCGCCAGGGGCCGATGCAGGCGCTGGCGATCACCGTCGATCAGGCCCGCTCCGGGGTGGCGGAGGACGTCGACAACCACGTGCTCGAGCGCTACGGCGGCCTCGTCGTCGCCGGCCTGCTCCAGGGCGTCGGCCAGATCGGCCAGCAGCTCACGCAGCTCAACACCCAGACGGTGGTCGGCAATGGCTTTGCCGTGCAATCGGGCCGCAACATCGACTGGCTGACCGCCGGCATGGGCGCAACCCTGCCGGTGGGACAGGCGATGACCTCGGCCGCATCGCGCTCCTTCAGCCGCCCGCCGACGATGTCCTCGCCGATCAATTTCCCGATCGGCATCGTCTTCCTGCAGCCGGTCGTGGTGCCGCTCGACGCCGCCCGCGTCACGGTCGGCGCCGGCACCGGCTACGGGTCCGATCCGGCCTACGGCACCGGCTACGGGTCCGATCCGGCCTACGGCGCCGGATACCGGCCCGAGACCCTGCCGGCCTCCTACGCGAGGCGGCCATGAACGGATCGAGGGGGATCGCCGACGTCCTGCGCGGCCTGATCGCGCTCATGCCGGTCCTGGCCTGGCTCGTGGTCGTGCTCGCCGCCGTCGCCGGCATCTTCCTGGCCGGCTACGCCCTGGTGCGGGTCTACCAGGCCAACGCCTCCGGCGACGGCACGGCGGGGAATTGGCTGATCGCCGCCATCCTCGGCAGCGCGATGACCTGCGTGACGCTCCTGATCGCGCAGTTCTCCCTCTACTTCGCCGCCTGATTGCGCAGCCTCGAGTTCGGAAATCGCGCGATGAACGACGGAAGCTGGCCCATCCTCGACAACCTGACCATTAACGCGGCGATGCTCCTCGACGATCATCCGTCGATGAGCCGGTGCGCCGTCGCCGTCATCCTTGCGACCGGTTGCTACGTCTGCCTCGTGGCGCCGGCCTGGTCGCGGGTCGTCTGCTCCGATCCCTCCTTGCGCCGGGTGCTGCATGTCGGCGGGTTGGGTGCGGGCGGGTGCCTCATCCTGACCGGCCTGTTCTACGACAGCCTGCTCAGGGGGCTCGACGGGGCGATCACGTCGCAGCCGCTGATATACGTCTACTATCCGGCCAGCATCATGCTGTCGTGCGCGGCGATCGTCTTTGCCGGGTTCCAGCTCTACTGCGCGCTCCACGTCCGGCAGGCCCCGCTGATGCGGGCGGTCATTCCCGGTCTTCTCGGCGCCTGGCTCTTTGCCCTCTCGGTGCCGGTCTACCAGTTCGCCGTGATCCTGGGGCTCCATCAATGAGGACGGCCGACAAGTTCTGCGATCTCGCGGGCTTCGATCCGGAGCGCGAGGAGGCGGTCGTCTACGCCCATGACGGCTCGCAGCTCACGCTGATCGAGATCGACGGCACGCGCTCGATCATCTCGGGCGAGGACTACCTCATCAACGTGGTCGAGCGCTTCGCCGGCGGGATCGCGCAGATCCTGAAGCGGCCCGGCCATCAGATCACGATCTCCTACGAGTCCTCGCTCAACACCGCGCGGATCCTCGACCCCTTCGTCGCGCAGCAGGGCCGGCGCTCCCGTCAGAAGGGCCTCTCGGTCGAGGCGCTGATCGAGGAAGGCCGCACCGTACTCGAGGGCCGGGCCCGGGCCGAGACGATCCTGCTCGCCGCCTGGACCCGGCCGACGGCCGGGACGCCCGACGACGTTCGCCGCGAGCAGAAGGAGAACCGCCGGGCCTGGCAGGCGCTGCCCCCGGCACGGGACGCCCAGAACCCGTACCTGCATCTCGGCTCGATCGCAGGTCCGCACGGCGCCTTCGTGCGCCGGATCATGGAGGCCCTGAGCGAGGCTCGCCTGCAAGGCCGGGTTCTTTCCCCCGACGACCAGGGGCGGCGGCGCGACCTGGAGCAGATCCGGGCGGCGGTGCTCTACCACGAGACCCCGGACGGCTGGACGCCCTACGGGCCGGGCACCCGGCGCTATCCGGGCGCCAAGGAGCGGCACGACGACGACGTCTCGGAGTTCTTCACGCCGACGGTCGCCCGGCAGATCATGACGTCGAACGCCGAGGCCGCCAACAACATGCGCGCCCTCGACATGGGCGGGCGCCGCTACGCGCTCGCCGTGATGCGGATGTTCCCCGCGAGCATCCTGCCGTTCAACCGGCTGCTCGAGACCCTGCTGGAGAGCGCGTCGAAGACGGCCGACATGCCGTTCCGGGTCTGCTTCCACATCGAGGGGCTCCGGGACGCCGATATCGGCTTCCGGCTCAAGAAGGTGATGGCGGGCCTTCTCGCCTTCGCGAGCCCGACCAACAAGAACCTGTTCCGGGCCCTGCGCGAGTTGGAGGACGTCGTCGACAAGGACGGCGAGGCCATCGTCAAGGGCCGGGTCATCGCCACGACCTGGACCGAGCCGGGCGAGGATCCGGGGCTGCTGGAGCGGCGCCGTTCCTACCTGATGAGCGGGATGATGACCTGGGGCGAGGCGGTGATGTCCGACGCGCCCCACAACCCGCTGCGCGCGCTCTGCGAGACCGTTCCGGGCATGACGGTCCAGGCGGAGGTGCCGCCGGGCTCGATCGCGCCGCTGGGTGATCTCGCCGCGATGCTGCCGTTCCACCGCACCGCGGGGGTGTTCAAGCAGGGTCAGAGCATGCTGCTGACGCCGGACGGCAAGCCGGTGCCCTACGAGGCGCTGTCGGCCGAGCAGTTGTTCTGGCTGACCCTGATTTACGCGACGCCCGGCTCGGGCAAGAGCGTGCTGATGAACCGGCTCAACGTCGAGTTCACGGCCTTCAGCGCCGGTGCCGCGCTGCCTTACCTCGCCGTGATCGACGTCGGCGTCAGCTCCAGCGGCTTCATCGAGCTGGTGCGCAACGCCCTGCCGCCCGAGCGGCGGCACGAGGCGTATTACGTGCGCCTGCTCAACACCGCCGAATACGCGGTCAACCCGTTCGATCTCGGCCTCGGCCGGCGCATGCCGCTGGAGCGCGAGCGCACCTTCATCGAGAACTTCCTGACGACGCTCCTCAACGTGGCGTCTTCCGAGGTGGCGCTGCTGATCCCGCGTTTGATCTCGCGGGTCTACCAGCTCAAGAGCGATCTCGAGTTCTCATCCTCGCCGTCGGTCTACCAGCCCAACGTCGATCCCGAGCTCGACCGCATCATCGCGCACTACGGGATCGAGGTGAGCGGTCGGACGCGCTGGTGGCGCCTCGTCGACGCGCTGATGGAGAAGCGCCTCTACACCCACGCGCAGCGCGCGCAGCGCCACGCGATGCCGGTGCTGGAGGATCTCGCCCGGGTGCTGGGCGAGCCGATCATGGCGCAGGACTTCACGCCCGAGCTGGTGCGCCAGGTCCAGCGCGCGCTGGAGAGCGCGATCGAGAAGTTCCCGATCTTCGCCCGCCCGACCCGGCTCGACCTCGGCGAGGCGCGGGTGGTGTCGATCGACCTTCAGGACGTGGCCCTGCGCCACAAGTCGCCGGAGGCCGAACGCAACAACGCGCTGATGTTCATGATCGCGCGGCACGTCTACCTGTCGAAGATCTCCGGCTTTGCCGAGGAAATCCCGAAGATGGATTTCCCGACGGACGAAGCGATCCGCGCGGAATACGTCCGGTACTGGGAGGCGCGCTACCATCAGGTGGCCGAGACGCCCAAGCGCCTGTGCATGGACGAGTACCACCTGACCGGCGGCGTCGAGACGATCGCCAAGCAGGTCAAGTCCGATGCCCGCGAGGGCCGCAAGTGGGGCCTGGAGCTGATCCTGGTCAGCCAGTTGCTCGCCGACTTCGACACGCTCGCCGACATGGCCTCGACGGTGCTCGTGCTCAACGCGGACTCGAACGAGATCCGCGAACAGGCGCGCAAGACCTTCGGCTTCGACAACGCGGTGAAGGCCGCGCTCGAGCGCCAGGTGCACGGGCCACAGGGCCGGCGGGGCGCTAACCTGCTCGCGCGGTTCAAGCTCCGCGAGGAGGAGCGCTGGATCGTGCTCAACAATTCGCTCGGGCCACGGATGCTGTGGGCCCTGACCACCAAGACGGAGGACCGCCTGGTGCGAGACGAGCTGTACCGCCGCATGGCGGTCAACGAGGCGCTGCGCATCCTGGCGGCCCGCTTTCCCGATGGCACCGCCATCGAGACGTGGGGCCGGGTGGCCGCGTTGGCGCGGTTCGGTGAGGACCGGATCGCCAAGACGATCGTCGATCAAGTCCTGGGGGAACTCATGAGCGAAGCTCAGCCCCCGATCGGGCGATCCAGAACCGCTGCTTAAAGATGGAGGCTTTCATGAACTACAAGGATATCCAGTACCGGGTGCTTGCGAGCGCCACCATCCTGACCATGAGCGCGATGTCGGCTCTGGGTCAGTCCACCGGCGATCCTTCGGCGCCGCTGGATATCCTGAAGACGGCGCGGCAGAAGGCGCAGAGCTCGCAACTCAACGCGACGAGCATCGCGCAGGGCGGCAACAACGCCGGCATCGTGTTCACGATCCTGTTCGCGGTGGTCGGCATCGCGCTCGCCGGGATCTCGGGCGTGAAGCTCTACAAGTCGTCGCAGGATGACAACGCTCGCGAGGATGCCGGCCGGTCGCTGGTCGGGCTCGTCGTCGGCTCGGCCATCACTATCCTGGGCGTCATCATCGGGGTCGTGACCACGTACATGACCGGTAATGCCTGACCCGAACACCCGGCGCCGAGCGGCGGCTTCATGGCGAAGACGCCGCTCGTGACTTTAGGACCCAAATTGAACGCGCCGCGAGCCAGAGGTGCGGTGATTTAGTTTCAGCCATAGCTTGCAATCCGTGACTGCAAGCTGGGATCGACGTGGCGAAGCCAAGCATAGTCCGGGAAGAACAGACGGTTCGCCGCGAGCGCCATGGCGCCGAGTGCCGCGATGGCGTCGGCCAGGTCCTCGGTGCTGCCGAGCACGCCGTGAACGTGATCGAGCGCCTGCATATCCCGTCCGGCCTGGTCGGTCAGTGCGGCCAACAGGTGGCCGAGCAGCACCGACACGAGGCTGGCCGGGATCTCGGCCTCCGGACCTTCGGCGTGGCGATCGGCGGCCGTCCTGGCAGCCTTGAGGACGGCGTCACGGGCCTTGCGGTCCCTGAGCGGCGCTACTGCATCGACCGTCAGGAACAGCGCGGCCACCAGATGCCAGGGGATGTCATCGACGACCGTCTCGACCGCCCGAGCGTCGCGCAGGTCGCGCAAGGCCGCGAAAGGATTCGCCACCGGCGCGAGGGCCGGGTTGACTGGTTCGTGTTCCGCGACGGGGGGCTTCACCAGGCGGTCGGCCGGGACGAACTGCTTGCCGATCGCCTCGTGTCCGAAGCCATCGCGGGGTGCCTTGATGATGACCTCGATGTGCTCCCGGCTGCGCTTGCGCCAAGCGAGGTAGCCGAGGAGTGCGATGAGCAGGGACGCGACGAGTCCGAAGCCCACCGACGACTTGTAGATCGACACGAACGCGAACGGCTGCCCCGCCGGCATGGTGGTGAAGTAGCGGCCCCACCCCGTGAACCGCCACAGGGTGAGGGTCTCGGCCAACCGGATGCCGGCATAGATCTGCCCGAGGATCGGCGAAAGGCTCCACCAGACGAGGCCGAGCATGGCCAGCGTGGCCATGGCGAGCACGCCGACGCCGACGATCTTACCGGCACTCCCGGTCGCCGCCTGATTGCGATGCAGCGCGGTCATACCGAGCGTCCGAGCTGAGGCTCGTCCCGGCCGAGCGTATGCTGCTGGGCGAGTGCCGTCTGCAACCGGTCGTCCGCGACCACGGCCTTGAACAACGGCTTGAGCACGGCGCGGATCTCCTCCAGGTCCTGGTTGGGGGGCAGCAGGTTCCTGGCTTCCCCGGCACTGCCCTCGACCAGCAGGGCGGAGCCCTGGTGGCCGAACCGCTCGATCAGGCTCTGGTCGATCCGGCGTACCTCGGCGACCAGCCCCGGCTCGGCGGCGATCTCCCTCGGCGCACGGGTCTGCAAGGCCTCGGCCAGGGCCTCGCTCGGGCCGGGGATCTCGATCCGGTTGCGCACGGCATCCTCCGGTCCCTGACCGGCGAGCAGCAGGTAGGTCGCCGGGATCAGGACGCGCCCGGTGACCTGGGTGCGAACCGCTTCCTCGCGCGGCGCCGTGCGATCCAGGCGCTCGCCCTCGGCCAGAACGCGCACGTCGACGCGCTGGTTGTTCTCCGGCATGGCGTGGAAGGAGTGCAGCGGCACGGCCGAGATCTGGCGTGACTCGCGCACGAGGGCGTGGTGGTAGCTCGTCGCGACCACCTGCCCCCGGACCTGGGTCCCGGGCTCGGGCAGGACGATGCGCGGAGCGCCCATCAGGCGCGTCGCCTCGAACGCCTCGGCCGACAGGCGCCCGAGCAGCGGGTGGGCGCGCTGCTCCTCTGAATACCGCGCATTGCGGACCATCTCGGAGAACGGCCGGATCTGGCCGCGGGTGGCGAGCACCAGCGCGTCGCGGGTCTCACTCGGCACGCGGTTGATGAGGGCCTGGTCGAGGGGCTGATTGTGGTGCCGGGCGTACTGCTCCATGAACGCCAGCAGGGTGCGGGTGTTGCCCTCCCGGTAAGGGTGAGCCTGCCAGAGCGCCGCCATGGTCTGCGCGAAGCGGATCGCTGGCCGGCTCTCCTTGAGGTTCCCCGGCTCCTGCCGCTGGAGGCTGCCGAGGGCGGTCCTCATATGCTGCTCGATCGAGCCGGGCGGGCTGTAGGCGACGCTGCGGCCGTTGAGGACGATCTCCGGCTTCCACATCTCGATCGTGCGGGTCTCGCCCGCCCACGGGTAGATCTCGCCGAACAGCCGCTTATGGATCGCGGCGTAGTGCGCCAGGTCGATGGTCCCGAGCACCGGCTCCTTCTGCAACTGCTTCAAGACGCGGAGTGAGACGAACATCTCGCGCTCGGCCAGGGCCTGCGGGTCGCGGATGTCGGCGGTGTTCCGCAGGACGTCGGTGCCGTCGTAGACATAGGGATCGGCACTCATGCCGTCTCTCCCCGGCCGAGGGCCCGGCGGGCGTCGAGCGCCGCGAACACCTCGTCCTGGGTGACGAGGCCGGCATCGGTCAGCATGGCACCGAGATGCACCCGCAGGCTGACCTCGTTGCCCGACCCGCGCATGATCGCGACCGCCTGCTCGTCCTCGGCGGTGGTCAGAGCGGACACGAAGGGGGCCAGCTCACGCTCGTCGACGCCCTCGGCGATGGCTTGAAGCAGGGTCACTGCCTCCTCACGCTGGGTCACGAGCGCCGGCAGGTCGGCTAAGCGCATGATGTCGTTCCTCTGAACCGCCCGGCCGCAACCGGCTTCGGGCAAGGCCTCTCGATCCGTCCTGAGACGGCCCAACTCTCGGATGTACTCTCTCCCCTACCCTTACCCATCGTCGCGCCGGCGCCAATACAATCACCGTGGCGTCCGCATTACAGCGACGGGCCGAGATCCTGTCCCCTGTCGAGATCCCGGCGCAGGTCCTCTGTCCGCTGCAGGTCCTGGGTCTGCTGCTGGAGCTGCGCGCGAAGGACGACCTCGTCCAGGGTGCCGTCCTCGACGTAGGAGGCGACGTAGCCGCCGCCGCTGAGGATCTGGCGCTCCTCGGACGTGAGCCACTGATCCGGGCCGAGGCCCTCGGACGGCGAATGCCCGATTGCGCCATTCGCGCCGAAACGCCGCCCGACGGCCTCGGCGAAGGCGAGCACCTCGGCCCGCAATTCGGGCGTCGAGACAGCTTCCACGACCGCGTCGTCGAGGGCCTTCGTAGCCGGCATGCGCCCGACCTTGGCGAGCGCGGCCGCCGCGATCGGGGACACGCCCGGCACCGCGATCAGCAGGCGCTTGCGGTACAGCATCTCCGCCGCGCGGCCCTTCTCGGCCGAAGCCTCGAACTGCGCCTTGAGCCCGCTGGCCACGTTCGAGACTCGCTCATACGCAGCCTCAGCATTCACCCGTTCTTCCTTCTCGGCCTTGGGGACGAACCAGCCCTTGCGCCCCCGCAGCCCCCCATGCTGATCGGGGTCGGACAGCAGCGCCCCGACCCGTTCGGAATAGACCTCCAATGGCTGGCGCAGCTCGGCGAAGATCGCCTTGTAGAGAGGGCCGGGGCTCTTGACCGCCACGCGCAAATCGGAGCGCAGCGCATCGAGCATCAGCTTCAGATGCGTCTTCGGATCGACGCGGTCGTAGAGGGCTTGCTTGATGCTCTTCTCGTCGAGAGGGACTGCGGCGAGGAACGGAGTGAGCGGTGCCGACGGACCCGGCGTCACGGCGGCCTCCGGCGCGGCCTTGACGGCGACGGCAGGACGCGCGGTAGCCAGAGCATTCCAGGCCACGGTGAGGCGGGCCACGAGCCCGTGCAGACTGCGCCAGCGCCCCTCGACCTTGGCGATCATGGAGCGCGCACGCCGCACCAGGGCAGGGGCGAGAACGGCATGCCCGTTGAGGCTGCGGCGTTCGGCGAACGCGCTGGCCAGCGCCCGCAGATCCTGCGGGCGCACCCGGTCGGCGATCTCGGTTTCAGCGCGTTCGAGCAGGGTCAGGGCGGCCTCGATCGCGGCCAGGGCCGGCGACACGGAGGCGCCGATGGCGGGCGTATCAGCCCCGGCATCAAGCTCGGCCGCGGAACCCGCTGTCACACTGGGCGGCGCCTCGGCTTCGAGCCGGTTCGCCAGCGCCGTGAACCCGGCCGCCATCCGGCCGGCATCGAGCAGCGGACGATCGCTCGCGCGATCCAGCACGGCCTCGCCGTCCATCGACTCCGGCGGCTGGGTGAGCGACACCGCCGCCTCACGGAACGCGGCCTCGTCGGCGAAGTCGAGGGTCGAGGCCTTCGAGCCGTCGCGCGAAAGCCGCCGCGCCAATCCGTCGAGAGCGGCGGCGTCGAGCACATCCGTCGACGGCGCAGGGCCGAGCTTGGCCCGGCGCCATTCGGGCACGAAGTCGGCGTGCGCGCCGTGCAGCGCCACCGCGTGCCGATGGCGGGTCATCGCGACGTAGCTGAGGTGTCGATCCATGCCGGGCGTTGCCAGAACATGCACCCGATCGAGGGTGGCGCCCTGGCTCTTATGGACGGTCGCAGCGTAGCCGTGGTCGAGGTTACGGTAGACCTCGGCCCGCACCTCGATCCGCTCGCCGTCGCCGGCTCCGTCCCGATCGAGCTTGACCACGAGCCGACCGCTCGATGCCGTCTCGACGGTGGCCAGCATACCGTTCTTCACGCCGAGCGACCGGTCGTTCTCAAGGAACAGAACCCGGTCGCCGGGGGCGAACATCCGCTCGCCGCGCGCCGTCATGAACCGGGCTTCGTCCGCCAGCAACCCGTCGGACTTGAGGGCCGAACGGGCCATGGCGTTGAGGGCGAGTACGTCGACGTTGGTCTGAGCCAGGATCAGCGTTTCGATCACCCGGCCGTCGGGCTTGCGGCCGAGGTAGTCCGGCTTCCAGGCCGCGATCAGGGCCTCGCGCGCACTCTCCCGATCGGGCGAGAACCGGACCATGCCGGCCTCGCGATAGGCCTTGAGGGCAACCCCCGCCTCGCCGCGGGCAAAGGCCACGCTCGCCTGCCGCATCCAGGGTTCGGCCTGACGCCAGATCTCGGACAACTCGGCGTAGCCGATCGTCTCCGTGATCGCGCGAAAGCCGGCGCCGGCCTCGATCGGCTGGAGCTGCATGGCGTCGCCGACCAGCACCAGCTTGGCGCCACGACGCTCCACCTCCTGGACGATCCGGGAGAGCTGCTCGGAGGCGACCATCCCAGCCTCGTCGAGCACGAAGACGTCGCCCCTGTTCAACAGGTCGCGGTCGTTCTTCCAGGCCAGCTCCCACGAGGCCAGCGTGCGGCCGGCGATCCCTGCGCTGCGCTCCAAGCCCTCGGCCGCCTTGCCGGCAAGAGCCCCACCGACGACGCGATGCCCGGCGCCGACCCACGCGCCGCGAGCGACGCCGAGCATGGTCGATTTGCCGGCGCCGGCAAAGCCGACCACGGCCGCAATCCGGTCCGGTGTCGTGACGTGACGAACCGCCTCGCGCTGCTCCTCCGACAGTTCCGGCCGGGCGGCGAAAGCCCGATCCAACGCTCGCTCGGGCACGCCATGGCTCCGATCGGCGTACAGCCGGCCGGTCGCGGCTTGCATCGCCACCTCGGCACCGAGGAGCGCCCGCGTGGTCCAGCGGGCCGGCGACACCACTCGCCCGCTCTCGGGATCGAACACCTCTTCGGCGACCGCGACGAGTTCGGGGGATTGGCCGAGCCTGAGACGGACCGCATCGAACGCAGCCGGATCGTCGATGTAGCGGAACACCGCCTTAGCGATGTCGCGCTCATCGAACACGGTCTTCTCGCGCATCAGGATCGGCAGCAGGGTCTCGGAATCGTCGATGATCGCCTGAGCGTTGCGGACGCGCTTCTGCTTCTCCGCCTCGACCCGGTCGGAGACCTTGCCGAGCGCAGCCATGTTCACGGCGTGGACGCCGATGTGCTCGGTGGGCTCGATGCGGATGCCCGCCTCGATGTGCGAACGGTGATCGATGCGCCGGTCGAGGCCTGCGGCCGCAAGGTGGAGGTTCGTCGTCTCGGCCCACGAGCGGCGCCATTCGACGAGGTGCTTCATCGGCCCGGCCAAGCGCTCGTAGCGGGGCTTGCCGTCGTCGCGGTAGAGGACGTTTCCGTCACGGTCTCGGGCGAATTCGAACTTGGCCGAGAACCCGTCCTCGGTCAGCTTTCTCAGCGGCACCATGACGTGGATGTGCGGGTTGCCCGGCACATCATGCAGGGCCCAATCGGCGACGAGGCCCTGGGCCGTGACCTCCGACTCGACCCAGTCGCGGGCGAGCGCGACGTTCTGCTCGAGCGTCAGTTCGATCGGCAGTGCGATGTTCATCTCCATCGCGAAGCCGGTGCCTTTCAAGCCCTCCTTCCGCTCGACGGCGTTCCAGAGGTAGGCCGAGGCGCCGTTCTCGCTGCGCCCGTCGATGGCGGTGCGAAACCAGGCCGGGACCTCGGCCGGAAGGCTCATTTCGGTGTGAGCGACGTTCTGCTTGCCTTCGTAAGAGATGACCTTGCCATCGCTTTCACGGGTCATGGTCGCTGCGCGCCGATAGGCGGCGGAGGCGACGGCGCTCTTGCCGGCGCCGCTGCTGATGACCTGAGCCGAGAGGTGATAGATGGCCATGCGAGGGTTCCGAGCTTGGCCATTAGCACGAGACAACGGGAAATAGCAATTTCCCCATAAGTGCGCCCCTTCGTAGAACTCAGGGGACTTTGCGGAGGCGCTGCGCGCCGTAACTCCGCATCGAAGAGGCCCCTTCGGGGCCGGTCAATCCGTCCGGCGCAGGCCGGTCAGCGCGCCGGGTTTTCGCGCCCTATACCGGGTCAGAGAAATCCATGGCTGAAGAGCATGAGAGCGATCCCACCCCATGGCCTCGACCGGCTTCGGGGGAGCGGTGACTCGCGTCGAGCTGGCGCCGGGAAGGGCGAGTTGGGCGGACGGCGAGAGCAGGCGTTCGGCTCGCCTGGTATCCCCCCTTGGCCTCGAAAAAGCGTGCCCAGCAGTGTGACGCCAGGATCACGGGTGACGCTCAATCCTCGGTTGATACCGACTGGACTACACGCAGCGTTTCCCGCCCTGCGTGCCGATGCTACCCATCGCCTCTCCAACGGAGAGGGAAGACTGCATCCATGGCTCGAAACAAGTCGCGCGAGGCGCTGGTCAAGGAACTCAAGGTCGTCGAAGCGAAGATCGCGGCCCACGACAAGGCCGAACGCGAGCGGATCGGCCAACTGGCGATCAAGGCCGGCATCGGATCGATCAGCATCTCGGATGAGGAGCTGACGCGCGAACTCCAAGCCATCGTCGCCCGATTTCGTGAGGCAAACCCGGAGGTGGCGGAGCCCAAGGCAAAGGGACGTCGAGGCGCGGGACAAGCTGAAGCGGGAGCTGATGACCAAGCGGCATGACGAGCGGAAGGCCGACGCCTATCGCAAGATCCAACTCGGGGGTCTCGTCATCAAAGCCGGCCTTGCCGACCTGCCGAGCAACGTCCTGCTCGGCCTCCTGATCGAGGGTCGTGAGCGCACGCGCGACCCTGACGTCGTCGAGCAATTCGCTCAGCGAGGGGACAAGGAGTTCAAGAAATGAAGTGGGTCTACGCCGGCATCACCGTCGCGATCGGGCTCGCGCTGTATCTCGGCATCAGCCTGTTTCTCACGCCGCTCGTCGGTGCGGCCTACGTCGTTGAGCCCGGGCATTCGATGATGCTCCAGGCCATGCGCGTGGCCGCGGTGGCGTTGCCCGCACTCGTCCTCTTCGCCGCCGCCGGCCTCACGCGGCCGGGGGATAGTGGGCGCGTCGTCGCCGCGTGCGCGTCCCTGTTCCTGATCGGCCTTTGCGCCTGGACGGTGCGCGAGGAGATCGCCCGGCTGACCGCTCAGAACCCCGGTGCCGATGCCCGCGCCCTGATGCGTCGGGCCGACATTCCGCTGTTCTGCGCCGTGATGTTCGCGGGCTTCGTCGCCTTCATCACACCGCTCGTATCTCTCGTGCGTGTGAAGAAGACGACGCGCGGATACAACAAGCCGATCCGCTCGAAATCCGCCGCTTACGGTGACGCCGAATGGGCAACGATGAAGCTCGCGGGCGAGCTATTTCCCGAGGACGGCGACCTGGTTCTCGGCGAGCGGTATCGTCCCGATCTCGACTCGAAGAGCACGTCACGCGTGTTCAAGCCGAACGATCCCAAGACGTGGGGCTCGGGGGGCAGGATGCCGATGATGGGCTTCAACTGCGATATCGGCTCGACTCACGGTCTCGTGTTCTCCGGATCGGGCGGCTTCAAGACCACCGGCACAGTGATCCCGATGCTTCTGTCGTGGCCCGGAAACGCGGTCGTGCTCGATCCATCGACCGAGTTGCATCCGATGCTATGCGACTATCGCCGCAACCTCCGCGGCAAGGGGGCCTCTCGACGCGTTCATTGCATCACGCCGAAGAACCCTATGAGCGGGTTCAACGTGCTCGACTGGATCGGTCGGGGTGAGAACTCCGCAGAGAACGATATCTCGGCCGTGGTCGGCTGGATCGCCACGGGGCCGGTCAAGCGCGACGATCCGAAGGACTTCTTCCGCAACTCGGCCTTGCAGCTCCTGCGCGGGGTCCTCGCCTACATCTGCCTCAACCGCTCGTTCAACGAAAAGCCGCGCACCCTGCGCACCCTGCGCGAGGTGATCTCCGAGCCGGAACCGGACTTCCTCGAGCGGCTCAGCAAGATCCTTCGGGCGGAGGATAACGGCTCGTTCGCCAAGCTGGCGCTGGGGCCGTTCAAGAGCATGACGCCACAGACGTTCTCGGGCGTCTACGCCACGGCGGCCGACCTGACCAACTGGCTGTCGTTCAAGGAATACGCCGCGATCGTGTCGGATGGAGAGTTCTCCAGCCTCGACCTGATCGACGACGATATCGATGTCTTCATCGCCATCGATCTCCAGACGTTGCAGAATTTTGCGGGCTTGGCACGGGTCATCATCGGTGGGCTGATGAACGCGCTCTATCACGCCAACGGCGAGATCAAGGACCGGGTCGCCTTCCTCCTCGACGAGGCGGCGCGGCTCGGCAACATGAGCCTGATCGAGGTCGCACGCGACGCCGGCCGGAAGTACGGCATCACGCTCGTGATGGTGTACCAATCGCTCGGTCAATTGCGACAGCAATGGGGGGGCGACAAGGATGCCGTGTCGGCCTGGTTCGAGTCGACGGCCTGGCAGAGCTTCTCCGCGATCACCGACATCGATACCGCCAAATGGCTGTCGGAGCGCTGCGGGTACTACACGCAGGAGATCATCTCCTACAGCCAGCAGGCCCGGTCCGGCGGCAAGGGCTCGGGCGGGGTCAGCCTGTCGGCCTCGACCAGCCTACAGAAGCGCGCCCTCATCATGCCCGACGAGATCATCACCATGCGGCGCGACGAGCAGATCCTGCTCGTCGGCGGCGTCGAGCCGATCCGGTGCGGACGGGCGATCTACTTCCGCCGTGCCGACATGAAGAAGCTGGTCGGCGCCAACCGCTTCCACACCCGCGAAGCGCAGGAGGCGATTGATGCCGAAAGCGATGAAATGGAGGATGCCAGGGAGGCGGCCTGACGGGCCGCTTGGCGCGGCGTCAGCGGCGGCGAAACCCGTCCGAAGGGACGGTTCGGCGGCCTCCCTGCGGGGGCCGCCGATGGCTTATCGATCCCCCTGAAAACCCGATATTCTCGGTCGCAACCCGCGGCACGAACCAGGGTGCTGCCTCGCCCCGTTCGAAGGATTGAAGGCCGCCGTGGGGCGGCCCTGGAGGAGGGGGTTCAGCCCTCCGTGGAGAGCTGGGCGACCCGCGCCTGGGCGGCCTTCAGCTCGGCCGTGATGGTGCGCCGCTCGCGCGGGCAGGAGATGGAGGCCAGCTCGGCCTGGAGTTCGGCGACGTGGGTCACGAGGGCGTAGCGGGCGTGGGCGGGGAGGCTCGAGGTGGGGCGCGGCATCGGCTGGGTTTCCTGAGGCGCTCGGGACCGTCCCTGCGCGATGCGACCCCTCAAACAGGCGACGGCGCCGCCCGCACCCCGCAGGGGCCGGAGCGCAGCGGAGGACCGGGAGGCCAGACGATTTTGTCCCGCGAGGAATGGCGCGCAGCGCCAGGGGAAAATCGTCTGGCCGGACGGTTGCGGGCGGTGACGGCGTCTGTTCCCTTGTCGCCATCGTGTTGGGACGGTCCGTCGCTGTGGCGAACGTCGGCGCCGCGTTTCACCGACGTTTCCGCTTGGGCGGATCGACCGGACTCCGGGCTTGCCGGATGTGGCGAGGTGGCCGTCTCCCACCCTCGCCGCTGCCCCGGATTGGCTCGGGAGGGCGCCCCCAACGCACCGCCGCGTCCCGGTATGGCGCCCGCTCCGGACGCCTCCAGCCTCGACGCTGACCGGCAGGGCACCTCTCACTGAGGAGTGCCCCCTCCAGCTTGCCTCCGGTCGGCTCCGCTACCTTGCAAACCCGGCTTCTCGGACATCCTCCCCGGCGTCCGTGGATCCCTTCCGGCGACCTATCAAAGAGATCGGGCCGCCCGGCACTCGGGTCGCGTCGAGTTGGGAGCAGTTCATTCGCAGGCACCTTATCGAAGCCTGCTCCCACCCCACTGCCCGCTATCGTCTCGGGACGCTCCGTGCCTTGCCGGCTCTGATGGCACCGGCGGCTGCGGCGGCGATCCGTGACATGAATTTCTTCGAGAACCGGCCGAGCGGCTTGGCGTCCTCGAGCGCCCACGACGTAGCGGGATCGTCGGTGTTGAACTCGTCCACGATGACCCAGGCTGGCGTGTAGAGCTTCGCACGGCGTGCCTCGGTCTCGGGAACCTCTACGAAGTGATTGGACGGCCCTGGCGGCTGGCTGGTGATCGGGAACAGCAGGGGTTTGGAACGACCGTCCTTGCCGACGACGATGAGCATGACGCAGGTCGGGCGTGCCTTCCGGCCGGTCTCTTCGCCGCGATCGTGTTCCCGTGCCCAGAGGTAGGAGTAGAGGATGATCTCGCCGTGCTGGGGCTCAGTCATCGCGTCCCTCGTCCTGCGCGACGGCATCGAGCCCGGCCAGGATTTCGTCGCGCTCCGGAGCCGTCAGGTCTTCGGCACGGTACGCGCGCTGCGAGCCTGTGCCGGTCAAACGATCGAACTGCTCGGCGGTCATCAGAACGAACTTGCGCTTTCCGCGCTTGGTGATGTCCACGGGGCCACGGAAGGCTGCCTCGACCACCTCGCCCGACTTGTTGCCGAGGTCCGTCAGGGTGAAGCTTGCCATCGGTACATTCCTCGATATCCATGCAATGGCTGAATTAGCTGCTTTAGCTGAAATCGCAAGGGGCCGGCGCTCATGCGCCGGCCTTCACGCCCCGCCGGACGGGGATGCCCTTCGCCATTGCCTTGTCGGCGAGGTTGTCGGAGATCCCGCCGCCGGGGAAGTGCACGATCCCGATCGGATCCTGCTCGAGGAGAAGGTCGTTGCGCCGGAAGGGCGCGGCCCGCTTGTGGCGCTTCCAGTCGGGCTTGAACACCACCTGCTGGACTCGGCGGTTCTCGGCCCACTTCGCGGCGATCAACTCGGCGCCTTCCCCGCCACCGTGCATCAGCACCATGTCGGCGTGCTTGGCCCGCACCCGGTCCAGGGTGTCCCAGATCACCGTGACGTTCTGGTATTCCTTGCCGCCCGTGAAGGCGATCCGGGTGCCCTGCGGCAGGTGGATCTCGGTCTCCGCCCGGCGCCGCGCGTTGACGAAGTCGCGGCTGTCGATCATCGCCGCGGTCATCGTGGCCCGGTTGACCTGCGAGCCGGAGCGCGGGCGCCACAGCGACCGGGTGGTTCGGGTGAAGAGGTGGGCGGCGGCGTCGCGGGCGTACTCGAAGCTGTTGCGGCGCTCCGACAGGGTGAGCCCGAGGGCGGTGAGCCGCTCCAACTCGACCGAGAGCACCTCGCTGCCGTCCTGATCGCGCTGGCTCATGCGCTGCGCCTGCTCGTTCTCGTCGAGCTTGCGATCGATCTGCTCGACCCGGCGGTGGAAGACGTTCACGAACCCCCACAGCACGTCCTCGAGGTCGTCCTCCAGGCGGGTGCCGGCGAAGGCTCCCTCGAGGGCGGTGATCGCCACGTTCAGGGCCCCATCCATCGCGCGCTTGGCCGGTAGCGGCCGGGGGTCGTCGTGCTCCTCGAACGGGCGGTAGCCGGTCAGCGCCAGCTCCTCGAGCAGGGTGGGATCGGCGGGCAGGTCCTCGTCGAGGTCGTGGCTCGGGTGGTCGAGCATCGCGGTGGTCCTTCGGGTCCGGCAGGCCAGCGTCCATCGTGGCCTTCGTGGCGACCAAAGGCCGGGCCGGGGGGCCTGGCGCACCCGCGCGAGGGTCCGCATCGCACCGTCAGGCGATGCGGCCGCGCGGGCCAAAGCGAAGCGAAGGACGGCCCTGGCCGTCGATTTTGCCTCGCGATGCAAAGCCGCCGTCAGGCGGCGGCGGAAAATCGTCGGACAGGGCCGTTGCGCCTAAGGCCCCCGACCCGGCACCCGTCGCCCTCTCAAGAAGGCCGTGGACGCAAAGGCCCTCTCACGGGCCCGGACAGCCTGCGGATCGACCCTCCCCGAAGGCCCCGGTCAGGCTGCGATCGACTCCGCTGCCTCCTCGAACCGGAGGTGCGCCACCGCGTCGTTCGGGTCGAGCTGGG
Organism: Methylorubrum extorquens; assembly: GCF_024169925.1. Classification (NCBI taxonomy): domain Bacteria; kingdom Pseudomonadati; phylum Pseudomonadota; class Alphaproteobacteria; order Hyphomicrobiales; family Methylobacteriaceae; genus Methylorubrum; species Methylorubrum extorquens. The sequence continues at coordinate 4,552 of NZ_JALJXF010000002.1, read as the reverse complement.
GCGCCAGATGCAGGGCGAGATCCTGCGGGCCGAGGTGGCGCAGGTCAGTGTTGAAGTCGTCCTCCCGAGGATCCAGGTCGCTCACCAGGATGCCCTCGGCCTCGGCGCGCCGGCGCAGGATCGCCGCTCCCCGCTCGCCGGCTGGATCGGCGTCGCGGGCGATGTAGAGGTGGCGCAGGCCGGGAGGAAGGATCAGGGCGGCGAGGTGCGCCCCCGACAGGGCGGCGACGTGCGGAACGCCCGGCAGGACGCGCTGGACCGACTGCACGGTCTCGACCCCTTCGCCGGCCACCATCAGATCGGACACCGTGCCGGGAAAGCGCACGCCATGGCCGAGCTGGTTGCCGAGGGCCCGTCGCGGGTTGCGCAAGGCGGCCTTGTCACGCCCGTCCGCAGCGAGCCACGTCCGGCTGACGGCCATGACGGCGCCCGAGAGATCGGTGACCGTGGCAAGCAGGGCCGGATGATAGGTGTCCGGGCCGGCCGGGTCCTTGCGGGAGAGCCGGTACAGGCAGCGCGGGTGGAAGCGTAACGCGGGCTGGGAGACGGCGTGCTCGAGCCCGCGCGAGCGCAGGTAGGCCTCCGCCACGGTGCCGGCGATCGGGCGGCCGTAGCGCAGCATCCGCCGGGCCGAATCGGTGGTGTCGCGCGCCTCCGGGAGCGGGCGGGCCCGCTCCGACACCGGCGGCTGGGGCAGGCTCAGGAACCCCCGCGCCTCCTCCAGGGCATCGCGCCAACTCTCGCTGTGCTGGATCCGGAGCACGTCGAGCAGGTCGCCGTGCTCGCCGGTCGCCGCGTCCGTCCACTTGCCGCGGGCGCCCTTGCCGCTGCTCGGGCCGGTGAGCCGCACGTAGAGCGACTCGCCTTGCGTGTTGTGGACGTCGCCGACACACCACCACCGGCCGTTCCGGTGGCCGTTCGAGAGGTAGCGCCGGCAGAACGCCTCGACGTTGTCGGCGAGCTGGCGGGAGAGATCAGCGGCGGTGGGATGGGTCGGCATGTCGGCCTCCTCCGGTCTGCGCATTAAGCGTGAGTGGCGGCGGCGACGCAACGTAGGAGCGCATGGCGCTCGAACACCGCCGCCAGGATCTGCGCTCCACGCTCGCCGCTCGGGATGAACAGGCGGGTTCGCCAGGCGATCACCTCGGCAAACAGCCCGATGGCCTTGAGCCCGGCCCGCGCACCCTCGCTCGCCCCGATCACCTCCACCCGGTTCTCGCTCATCACTCGGGCTCTTCTGACCTGGAGGCCACCGGCGAGTTGCAGGCTGGCCCGTCCGCCGAGCACGGCGGCGAAGGCCTCGGCCGGGGCCAAGGTGCTGCCGGCGCCGAGGTTGAGCCGCTCGCGGGTGACGTGCAGGTCTTGCGGCTCCACCACGCGGCCGACGATGCGCTCGCCCGCATCCGTCACGAGGCGGAACACCCGCATGTCGATGCCCGGCAACCGGTCCCAGATCGGCAGTAGCAGGCCTGTGACCACGTAGAGGGTCCGCTCCTCGAACTCGGGCAGGGCCGCAAGCTCGGCCTTCCACGCGGCCCGGAACGCCTCCTCCGTCACCTCCTCGAACCGCGAGTGGGCATAGGCTTCGCGGTCGAGGATCTGGCGCTGGAGCGGGCGCACGAGGCGCACCCGGGCCACCACCGAGCCGTCCTCGCGGGTTTCGCTGGCCGCCTTCCCCATCAGCGCCGGACGGCCGGACTTCGCGTTGACGACCGGCGTGTAGCCGTCGGCGATCAGGTCGAGTGCGGCGTCGAGGTCGAGCGGCCGGAGCCGGCGCCGCTCGGCAATGGTCAACAGATGGGTGCGCGCGCCGCTCTGGGGATGGGTGTAGGCCACCTCGCGGTCCGTGACGGTGAAGGATTCCGCCGTCAGCACCTCGACCCCGACGTCGTACACCCCGGCCGAGATCGCACCCTCGATCACCAGGGACAGGCGCTCCTCGAAAGCCTCGAACAGGAGGTTCTGGACGCTGATGCGGAGTGCCAGCACGCGGTTGAGGAAGCGGCCGATCGGCGGCAACTCGTCGAGCAGGCCCCCGGTCTCGTTGGTCAGGGCGAGGCCCGTCATCGCCTCGAACTGCTTGAGCGGGCAGCCCTCGATCTCGCCCCGCACGAGCGCCCAGTAGAGTTGGCGCAGCGCCGTGGCGGCGTAGGGCCCCTCCAGATTGTCCTCGGGCCGGAACAGCCCCTGGCCGCCGGTCTGGCGCTGGCCGCGCGTGATCGCACCAAGGGTGTCGAGGCGCCGGGCGATCGTGGAGAGAAAGCGCTTCTCGCCCTTCACGTTGGTGGTGACCGGCCGGAACAGTGGCGGCTGCGCCTGATTGGTGCGGTTGGTGCGACCCAAGCCCTGCACCGCCGCATCGGCCTTCCAGCCGGCCTCGAGCAGGTAGTGCACGCGCAGGCGCTGGTTCTTCGCGCCCCGGTCGGCGTGGTAGCTACGCCCGGTGCCGCCTGCGTCCGAGAACACGAGAACCCGCTTCTCGTCGTCCTGGAAGGCTTGCGTCTCCGAGAGGTTGACGGCCCCGGGCCGGTTTTGGAGCACGAGGCGATCGACGCCGTCACGCCCGGTCTGGCGCACGATCCGGCGCGAGCGGCCGGTCACCTCGGCGACGCTCTGCGTGCCGAAGTGGTGCAGGATCTGGTCGAGTGCCGACTGCACCGGGGCGAGGGCGCACAGGTGTTCGATCAGGGCGTCGCGGCGCTCCACCGCCTCGCGGCACTGGACGGGCCGGCCCTCCTCGTCGGTCACGGGCCGGGATAGGACGATGCCACCGTCGTCGGTGTAGGGTTCGTAGAGCCGGGTCGGGAAGGCGCTGGCGAGGTAGTCGATCACGTACTCGCGCGGCGTGACGTCGACCTGCAGGTCGCCCCATTCGGATGAGGGGATCTCGGCCAACCGCCGCTCCATCAGCGCCTCGCCGGTCGAGACGATCTGCACGACGGCGGCGTGGCCCTCGACGATCATTCCCTCGATATCGGCGATCAGGCTCGGGCACTTCATCGCCGTGAGCAGGTGGTTGAAGAAGCGCTGCTTGCTCGACTCGAAGGCCGAGCGCGCCGCGGACTTGGCCGCCTGGTTCAGGGTGCCGGAGGCGCCGGTGACGCCCGACGCCTTGAGCGCCGCGTCGAGGTTGGTGTGGATGACCTGGAAGGCGTCGGCATAGGCGTCGTAGATCGCCGTCTGCTCGGGCGTGAGCTCGTGCTCGAGGAACTCGACTTCGATGCCGGCGTAGGACAGCGAGCGGGCGGTGTAGATCCCGAGGGCCTTCAGATCGCGGGCCAGCACCTCCATGGCCGCCAGGCCACCCTGCTGCATGGCCGAGACGAAGTCGGAACGGGTCGGGAACGGGAAGGAGCCGCCACCCCAGAGCCCAAGCCGGTGGGCGTAGGCCAGCTTCTCGACCGTGACGGCACCGGTGGCGCTGACGTAGACCACGCGGGCATCCGGAATACGGTACTGCAGGGCGAGCCCGGCTCTTCCCTGCTGCGAGGCCTCGACCACGCCGCGGTCGCCGGAGCCGGCGGCGGCGTTGGCGAGCTGATGCGCCTCATCGAGCGCGATCACGCCGTCGAAATCCGGTCCGAGCCAGGCGAGGATCTGATCGAGGCGCGAGCCGGACCCGTTGCGACCGGCCCCGCGCAGGGTGGCGAAGGTCGTGAACAGGATGCCCTCGGTGAGCGCGACCGGCTTGCCGGGCGTGAAGCGGGAGAGTGGGACGATCTGGAGCGGCTCCTGGCCGAGATGGCGCCAGTCGCGCCGGGCGTCCTCCAGGAGCGTGTCGGACTTCGAGATCCAGAGCGCCCGGCGGCGGCCCTGCATCCAGTTGTCGAGGATGATCCCGGCGACCTGGCGGCCCTTGCCCGCGCCGGTGCCGTCGCCGAGGAAGAAGCCCTGGCGGAAGCGCACAGCGCTCTCGGTGCCTGCTGCGGCGGCCGACAGGATCGTGCCGGTCTCGTCGACGGTCCAGTGGCCCGGCAGGTGGCGATCATGGGCGGCGCCGGCGTAGATCACGGTCTCGAGCTGGCACTCGGAGAGCAGGCCCTGGCTCACGACCGGGGCCGGCAGGCGCGGGGCGTGGCTCGGCCGGGGCAGCCGCACCGAGGCCATGGCGGTGGATTGGACGAGCGGAGTCGGATGGGGCTGGGCTCCCTCGATCCGCAGGGTCTCCAGCGCGTAGGCCTCGTACAGGGCGGCGTCGGTCACCAGCGTCGCCGGCAGCTCCTCGATCACCGTGTAGGCGATCGGGTCGGCGGTCTCGGTCGCCACCGCGGTCGCGGTGGGCGCCGGACGCGGAGCGGACGGTCGAACGGCGGCCGGCCTGCGTGACAGGCCGGGGATCGCGCTGCGCAGGACCGGCGCGGCGGCCTGGGAGGTATCAGGGGAAGGCGGCGGGGCGAGCCGGGGCGGCACGTTCGCCAGCACGGCCTCCAGCAGGGCGGCCGGATCCTCGGACACGCCGAGGGGCGCCACGCACGGGCCGGCCTCGCCCGTTGGCAGGCGGTCGAACACGGACAGGCGCACGTCGACGGTGGTGCCGTGCTTGGCATAGGCG
>NZ_JALJXF010000001.1:277500-432500 GCF_024169925.1 Methylorubrum extorquens | reverse complement strand
CCCCTCGAAGACGACGGCGCTCACCCCCCTCTCGGCCGGGGATTGAGCAGCTCTGCGTGCGCGGCGGCAATGCGTTGCCCGGCCAACGCGTTGTGCTGCAAACCTCGTTCCGGTAGATTGATGCTAAGGCGGCCGGACATGTCTCTCTCGGGAAGCATAATCCGGCCGTCTGCCCGCCAGACGGGCCGCCGCGCCGCGGATTTCGCCTCAAGTGCCAGTTCCGAAGGAGCCTCGGCCCCATGGACTTCCTCAAACCACGGTACACGCCTATGAACCGCCGCCGTCGCATTTACGAGGGCAAGGCGAAGGTCCTCTACGAGGGACCGGAGCCGGGGACGCTCATCCAGCACTTCAAGGACGACGCGACCGCCTTTAACGCGAAGAAGCACGAGGTGATCGACGGCAAGGGTGTGCTGAACAATCGGATCTCCGAGTTCGTATTCCAGCACCTCAACGATATCGGCGTGCCGACGCACTTCATCCGCCGGCTCAACATGCGCGAGCAGCTGATCCGCGAGGTCGAGATCATCCCGCTCGAGGTGGTGGTGCGCAACGTCGCTGCCGGTTCGCTGGCGACGCGGCTCGGGCTCGAGGAAGGCACGCAGTTGCCGCGCTCGATCATCGAGTTCTACTACAAGAACGATCAGCTCAACGACCCCATGGTATCGGAAGAGCACATCACCGCGTTCGGCTGGGCGACGCCCCAGGAGATCGACGACATCATGGCGCTCGCCATCCGCGTCAACGATTTCCTGTCCGGCCTCTTCCTCGGTGTCGGCATCCGTCTCGTCGACTTCAAGATGGAGACCGGCCGCCTGTGGGAGGGCGACCTGATGCGCATCGTCGTCGCCGACGAGATCTCCCCCGATTCCTGCCGGCTGTGGGACATCAAGTCCTCGGACAAGCTCGACAAGGATCGCTTCCGCAAGGATCTCGGCGGACTGATCGAGGCCTATACGGAGGTCGCCAAGCGTCTCGGCATCATGTCCGAGAACGAGAAGGTTCAGGCCGGCGGCCCGCGCCTGGTGCAGTAAGCCTCTTCAGCGAGGCTGGACTGGCTCAAGGCCGGTCCAGTCGCGACGAAGGCGCAGATGAGTCGAGAGGTCCGGGTCGAAGCCCGGATGATAATGGGGGTCCTGCGCGAGCAGCGGCCCCCATCGCTTTTTCAGCGCCTCGACCTCGGCATGGTGTCGAGCGGCCGCCATCGGCGAGGGCCGCCGGCTCGCCGATTCCCGGTGATGGAGCCGTGCGGCGCCGACATAGAGGGTCCGCAGGCCCACAGCGTTCAGCCTCAGGCAGAGATCGACGTCGTTGAAATCGATGGCAAAGGTCGAGGCGTCGAAGCCGCCGACGCGGGCGAACTTGTCCGCCTCGATCACGAGGCAGGCGGCGGTCACGGCCGAAACGCTTCGGGTGGCGCGCAGGGCGCCGAGATAGCCCGCCGCATCCCCGGCGAAGTGGCGGTGGCTGTGGGTGACGAGACCGCCGGTGCCCAGCATGATCCCGCCATGCTGGATGCGGCCCTCGCCGTCGACCAACCGGGCGCCGACCGCACCGATCTCCGGGCGCAACGCCTCTCGGACCATGTGCTCCAGCCAGTCCGGCGCCTCGGCCTCAACGTCGTTGTTGATGAAAGCCAGGAGGCGTCCGCGCGCCCGCGCCGCCACGCGGTTATTGATGGCAGCGAAATCGAAGGGGCCGGGACAGGCGACGACCCGCGCCGCGCCCTCGGCCTCGAGAGTGCGGAAATAGGCGAGCGTCTCGGGATCGCGACTGTCGTTGTCGCAGATCAGGATCTCCTTGGCCGGCCAGTCGGTGCGGTGGCGCAGGCTCTCGATGCAGGGGCGGAGCAGGTCGAGCCGGTCGCGGGTCGGGACGATCAGGCTGACGAGGGGGCGCGGCTCCGGCAGGGGTCGGTCGAGGCGGATCACGCCGTCTTGCCCGAGGCCGACGGGCGTACCCCCCTCCCCCGCCCGATCGAGATCGCGGCGGACGGCTTCCCGCCGCGCCGTTCGCCCCTCCCCTCTCGCTTCGCGATTCCCGAAGGACAGAATGCGCGGGAGATGACGCACGGCGGCTGGGCCGAAGCGGTCCGCGATGGCCAGGGTCAGGTCGAGCGCGGCGGCGCCGGGGACGACCTCCATACCGGTCACGCTGGCCCGGCGAAGGGCGATGACGGGGCCGAGATAATCAACCGTGCGCAGGTAATCCCGATCGAAGGCCGGACGCAGCAGGGGAAGCCAGGGGCCATCGGCGGTGTGGTGGAACAACGCGTCGCCGTAGATCGCGTGACGATCGGAATCGGCGAAGACGGCGGCGAGGGCCGCTGCCGCACCCGCCGCGATGTGCTGGCCCTCAGATGTGAGCAGGACGATCGGAGCCCCCTCCGGCGCGATTCGGATCGCGCCTTCCGTATCCGTCTCGATGCGCTCGATCCCGGCTGCGGCGAGGGCGGCATCCGGCTCGCTCGGCGGTGGGACGATGCGGGGCCGGTCGAGATGGTGATGGGCGCCGACGAGCGCGATGAAGGCTTGCGCCGCCCGTAGCCGCCGGCCGGAGAGACGCGCCGCCAGGATCGGTAGAGCTCGCCTCGGATGGCGCAACGCCCGCGCGATGAGCGCGAGGCGTCCCGGAACGGGCTCGGCAGCGAAACGCAGGGCGTCGGGCGGGCCGTCGGCGCTCATTCCAGTTCCTCGCCGAAGGTCGTGAGCGAGAGGGCCGGATGGTAGAACGGATCGTGCCGGATCACGTCGCGCCAGCGCTCGGTGAAGGCGGCGGCCTCGCGCTCGAAGCGCGCGCGCGCGGCCCCGACCGGCCGGCCGCGGCTCACCGATTCGAGGTGGGACAGCACCGCGTGGGGTGTCCATACCGTCTTCCAGCCCCGCGCGCCGAGGCGCAGGCAGAAGTCGATGTCGTTGAAATCGACGGCAAAGGTCTCTTCGTCGAACCCGCCGATGGCGTGATACTTCTCGCGCGCAACGGCGAGGCAGGCCGCCGTGACGCCTGAGACCTCATGCGCCACGCCCAAGCGATCGAGGTGGCCGGGCGTGTCGGCGCGGCGGCGGCGCAGGATATGGCCGGCCTCGCCGCCGAGCCCGACCACGACACCCACATGCTGGAGGCGCCCGTCCTCGTAGAGGAGCTTCGCGCCGACTGCGCCGACCTCCGGCCGGACCGCCTGGGCGACGAGCACTTGGAGCCAATCGGGTCGCAACACCGCCACGTCGTTGTTGAGCAGCACAAGGACGTCGCCGCGCGCTTGCCGCGCGCCGGCATTGACCAGCGCCGAGAAATTGAAGGGGTGCGGATAGGGCTCGATCCGGACCCGTGGATCGCCGCGCAATCGCTCATACAGATCGAGCACGGCCGGCTCTTTCGAGTCGTTGTCCACGATCACCAGTTCGAGGGCGGGATAAGGCGTCTTTTCGAGGACATCCTCGATGACCCGCGCGATCAGGTCGAGCCGGTCGCGGGAGGGGATGATGATGCTGACGAGCGGTGCCGGCTCCGGCAGCGGCCACTGAAGATCGAGGCGGCCGTCGTAGAGCACCCCACGCGCCAACGATCCCGTCTTGCGCAGGTGCCGGTCGAGGTGCGGCGCACGGGCGGCCGGATCGACCGTGACGGGTTCGCGACGGCACAGGATGCGGGGGATGTGAGCGACACGGGTCGCGGTCCCGGCCGCAAGATCGAGTGCGAGGGCGAAAGCGTCGGGACTGCCCACCGGCTCGGCGGGCAGGCCGGCCAGGAAGGACCCCACGATGAGCGCCGGCGCCCCGACATAACCCGTGGCGAGGAAGAGATCGGGGCTCCAATCCGGCTTGAGGCGGGGCCTGACCGCTCGGCCGCCGGTCTCCTCGTCGGCATAGGCCATCTCGGCCGTCTCGGCCTCGACGCACTTGGCGAGCAGATCCAGTGCCTCGGGCGCCAGGATGTCGCCGGGGCGAAGCAGGCCGAACAGGTCGGCCCCTCCGCCAAGCTCGTGCAGGGTCGCGGCCGAATTCCATGGGGTGGACCGCACGCGCCCGTCGATGGCCGGGTTCGTCGGCGGGGCGCCGTCGGTCCAAGCGATGAGGAGGGACCAGTCCTGATGGGTCTGGGCGCGCAGGCTCGCGACGCTGCGCGCCACCGCATCGGCCTGGGCAAAGGGAGCGGGGAGAACGAGACGGATCCGCGCACCGGATCTCTTCTCCGTCGGTGCGGCGCGAAACAGCCGCGGCGCCTTCCAGGCTGGATAACGGGCAAGGGGCGCCGCCGCGCAGGCGCCGCGGAGGCTGTCGCGCCAGCGCCGCTCGTCGCGCGCGAGGCGTGCGCGCAGGGCGGCTGCGGCGCGCCCCGGCCGCTTCAGCAGCGCTTCCGCGAAGACGCCCGCGCTGCTCCGCAATCCGACGCGCTCCAGCACGAAACCCGGCTCGGCCGCGATTTCGATGCCCTCGCAATCTTCCGGCAGGTAGCCGAGCCAACGCGCGGCGCCGAGGGCAACACCCGGCAGCACGAAGCTGTCGCGTCGGCCGGCGCTGCGGAGCAGGCGCAGCAGCGGTCTCTGCGGCCGCGCACGCACGGGCAGCGTGTAGGTCAGAACGATCCAGCGATCCTGCCACGGCCTCTGGTCCGGCGGCGACAGGACGAGGCGGCGGTCGAACAGGGGGTCGTCGGTGGGCAACAGGGAGAACGGCGTCTCACGGCCCCGCCACACATCCCACCCATCGCGCCCCCTTTCATCAGGTTTGGCCATCAATCTTGGCCATCAGTCTTAGCGATGCCGTCCTCCGGCGCATTGCGAGCCGTGCGGCGCGGGCGCTTCCGTCATTGCCCAACAGGAGCCTCGCCCTGTTCCGCCGCCGCCGCAGGTGCAGGCTTGCGGCGGCGCGCGGCCGGCTTCGGGCGCGCCGAGGCGCCGGCCAGGGTCACTTCGATGTCGTAGCCCGTGGCCTTGTCGGCGGGCACGGTGAGATCGTTCTCGATGACCGTCGCCTCGCCCTGGGCGGCGCCCGCCGGAACTGCCACCGCCACACGGTGGCTGCGCATCATCACGGGCTGCTCGTTGTATTTCACGCCGATGGTCACCGGCACGTCGAAACGCCCGGCTGCACCGGCCGGTCCGAGCAAGGCACGCAGTTCGACGCCGACGCGCACCGCGACCGAGCCGTCGGGCCGGGCCTTGCACTCCCGGCTGAGCCGGCCGAGTACGACTTGATGGCGCAAGCGCCGGTTGTCGCCCGCGGCTCCGGCGAAAGCCTGGATCGCGGCGCCGCCGTCCGGCACGAAGACCGGCGGGCAATAGACGTCGTCGGGGTCCTGCGCCCGCGGCGCGGTGACCGCCGGCGCCTCGCCCTCGCGGCCACCGAACATGTTCTTGAAGAAGCTGCCCGGTTCGGCCCGCGCCGTGCCCGGCACGATCAGCACCAATCCGCCGAAGATGATCAACGCCCTGCGCATCGTCTGACCGTTCCCTGCCCTTGCCCGACGATCCCTTGCCCGGCGATCCCCTGAACGCTCCGAGCCGAACGATCCTACTTGAGCGCGTCGAAACCGGGGCCGAAGCCCTTCATCGAGACCGGGATGCCGACCCCCTCCTCCGGCGTCTGGAAGACGATGAAGGTCGATTGCGCCCCGTTGCGCATCGATTTGATGAGGCCGTCATCCATCACCACCTCGGCGACGCAGCCCATGGTCAGGCAGCGCACGAAGCTGGCGCGGCCGATATCGGTCTGATCGATCTTGAGGCCGAGGCCGGAGGTCAGGAGGATACCGAGCGGGGCCTGCACCCGCAGCAGGTAGCCGCGGTTGTCGGCGATCTTCAGCACGATGACGACGAGGTTGAGGTTCGGCCGGTCTTCCGCCGCCACGTACTGCACCAGGGCGCATTGCTCGGCCTTGGCACCGGCCGGCGTCTCGCAGCGCAACTGCCAATCGTCGAAGGTCTTGCGCACGGTCCCCTGGGCCTGTGCAGTGCCACCCCCGGCCAGCACCGCCGCGGCAGTCGCGACCGCCAGCGCAAGACGGCGGCCGGCCCCAGGACGTACCGCCCGAACCACGCCCGCAAACAGACTCATACGAACTCCGATCGATCGCTTTTCGAGACGGCGGCCGGCTCCGGCGGATGCCCCTCGCGCTGCTGCAGGCGGGCCCTCCGGAGCGCCACGCGGGCTCGGGCGTTGGGACCATGCGGGTTTCCCGGTGTCAAGCAATCGCGGCGCGGGTGTGTCGGGAATAGGGCAAAGCGGCTACCCCTCGCCGCCCCGGTGTCCTAAGGTAAGGCCAAGCTCTCATTCATCCGAGGAAACTGCCATGCGCCGCCTCGCCTCCCCCCTCGCCCTCGCGACCCTCTTCGTCGCGCTGGGTTGCGGGGGTGCTTCCGCCCTGTCCCTGCCGTTCGAGGAGTCGGATTACCTGCCCCCCGAGGCGACGACGACCTATGTCGAGCGCTCCCTCAACCATCAGGCGCCGCTCACCATCGAGCACCCGCCGGTGGAGCGGAATCCGCGCGGGCGCCGTCGTGGCGACGCGGCGGCCATCGCCGGTTTCTGCCGGGACGGCGGCACGGTGCTGCGCCGGGATACGATGGGCCGCCCCACCTACCTGCGTCAGCGCGAGGTTTGCGACAACGTCGCGCCCCGTACCCTGTGGCCGGGCCACATCGCGCCGCGTCCGGCTTGGCCCGCCGAGGCGGCGCCCGTTCGCAGCCGGGCGATCGTGACGAAGTACTGAGCCAGTTTCGGTCGATCAGACCCGAGGCATGCCTGAGGATCGCCCGAGTTCGCCGTCCCGCAGAAATCGACCGGACCGGGATCAGCCGTAGCGGTGCAGCTCCGAGCCGTGACGCTTCAGCCAGCGCTCTGCCTCCTCGACATGGGGGCAGAGTTCATTGGTGAGGGCCCAGAAGCGCGGGGAATGGTTCATCTCCCGCAGATGCGCCATCTCGTGGGCGACGAGGTAGTCGAGCACGACCGGCGGTGCGAGGATCAGCCGCCAGGAGAAGTTCAGCTCGCCGCGGGCCGTGCACGACCCCCAGCGGCTGCGCGTATCGCGCAGCGTCACCCGCGCCGGCCGCTGGCCGAGACGGGTCGCGTAGACCGCCACCGATTGCGACAGGTCGCGCCGCGCCTCCCGCATCAAGAACTCGCGGACGCGGCGAGGCATGTGCACCGAATCGCCCGGCACCGCGAGCGTCGCGCTCGCGGGATCCGCCTCTGCGGTGCCGCGCCCCTCCCGCGCCACGATCCGGTGCGGCACACCGCGTAGCGGAATGACCGAGTCTTCCGCGAACGGCACCCGCTCCGGCAGCTTGGCGAGGCGGGCGGCGATCCAGCCGCCGTGGCTGTGCACGAACTTCTGAGCCGTGGCGAGCGACGATCGGGTCGGCAGCGTGAGCACCACCGCGCCGGTCGCGCTCGAAACCCGCAGGGTCAGCCGGCGCGCGGTCGGCCGCCGCAGGATAGCGATGCGGAAGGTCTGCCCGTCATGAGCGATCTCGATGTGATCCGGATCCGGCCGTCGCAGCAGGGCGCGCGTCATGCCCGCGAGCCTAGCCGCAGCCGGCCGGCTCAGCCATCCCAGCAATCCCTCTCTCACCGGAAATCCGCCTGACCGGAGCTTTGCGCGCGGGAATTCAGGCGCTCCCCTCCATCTCCCGCACGAAGCGGGCGATGCGTGGGGCGATGACGGAGCGGAAGCGCGAGCCGTTGAACACGCCGTAATGCCCCACCTTCTCCTGCATGTGGTAGGCCTTGCGGGCCTCGGGCAGGTTCGGGGTGAGATCGAGCGCGGCCTTGGTCTGGCCGACCCCGGAAATGTCGTCGTTCTCGCCCTCGACGGCGAGGATGGCGCAACGGCGGATCGCCGAGAGATCGACCAGCCGTCCGCCATGGCGCATGCGCCCTCGTGGCAGGGCGTGATCGACGAAGACGGTCTGCACGGTCTGGAGGTAGAACTCCGCCGTCAGGTCCATCACGGCGAGATACTCGTCGTAGAAGTCGCGGTGCTTCTCGGCCGAGTCGCCGTCGCCGGTCACAAGGTGATGGAACATGTCGGTATGGGCGGTGACGTGGCGATCGAGGTTCATCGCCATGAAGCCCGAGAGCTGCAGGAAGCCGGGATAGACCCGGCGCATCGCCCCAGGATAAAGCGGCGGCACCACCGTGATGCAGTTCTTCTCGAACCAAGCCATGCCGCGCTCTTGCGCGAGGCAATTCACGGCGGTCGGCGAGCGGCGGGTGTCGATCGGCCCGCCCATCAGGGTCATCGAGACCGGCACGTGGGCCGAATCCGCCGCCTCCATCAGCGCGACCGCGGCGAAGACCGGCACGGCGGGCTGGCAGACGGCCATGACGTGCAGGTCCGGCCCGAGGTCACGGAACATCGCCTGCAGGTAATCGATATACGTCCCGAGGTCGAAGCGTCCGTCCAACAACGGGACCATGCGCGCGTCGGACCAGTCCGTGATGAAGACCCGGTGGTTAGGCAGCATCGCCTCGACGGTGCCGCGCAGGAGCGTCGCGTAATGGCCCGACATGGGCGCCACGATCAGGAGCTTGGGCTGCGGCTCCGAATGCCCGGCGGGCAGCGCCCGGTCGAAGGCGATCACCCGGCCGAACGGCCGCTCCCAGACGACACGCTCCGAGACCGGGACGACCTGGCCGTCGATCATCGTCGTCGGCAGGCCGAAGGCCGGCTTGCCGTAGCGGCGTGTCACGCGCTCGAACATCTCCAGCGCTGCGGCCGTCGAGCGGGCGTAGGGACCGTAGGCGAGAGGATTGCCGGGGTTGTCCAGGCTGTGCCGGGCCGCGTCCGCCGCGAGCCGGGCCGGCGTCAACATCGCGCGGGCCGTCTCGTACCAGATATACGCCAAGTCCATTGCGGCACTCCCCGACGCGGCCCCCGAACCGGCCATGCTCGGGCCGATCTTATCGAATGTTGCAGGCGGAGAAATCCTTCAAAATTACAGGCCGCCGGTAACGCGGCCGTGGACGTGCCCCCCACCGGCCCTATCGTAGCCGCAGCATGATGGACGCGGCCCACGAAACCCTGACCCCGACGGGCCGCCACCTGCGGCTCGACACCTTCGTGCGCCTGCGCTGGCTCGCGCTCACCGGACAGAGTGCGGCGGTCGTCGGCGCCCAATTCGGGCTCGGGCTCAACCTGCCCTTCGGCTGGTGCTTCCTCGTCATCGCCGCCTCGTGCTGGCTGAATCTCGGGTTGCGGATCCGCTTTCCCGCGAGCTACCGCCTGAGCGACGATTCGGCGGCGCTCCTGCTCGCCTTCGACATCGTGCAGCTTGCCGGCCTGCTGTTCCTGACCGGCGGCCTGCAGAACCCGTTCTCGCTGCTGTTCCTCGCCCCCGTCCTGATCTCGGCCACCGCCCTGCCGCCGGAGCGGACCCTGGCGCTCGGTCTGCTGGCGGTGGGGCTCGCCACCCTGCTCGCTCTCGTCCACCGCCCGCTGCCCTGGTTCGCTGACGGGCGGATCGAGCTGCCCTTCCTCTACGTCTCGGGGGTCTGGACCGCGATCCTGCTCGGCACTGCCTTCACCGGCGTCTACGCGTGGCGGGTGGCGGAAGAAACGCGCCAGCTCGCCCGAGCGCTGGCCGCGACCGAACTGGTGCTCGCCCGTGAGCAGCACCTGTCGCAGCTCGACGGGCTCGCCGCCGCCGCGGCGCACGAACTCGGGACACCGCTCGGCACCATCATGGTGGTGGCCAAGGAGCTCGACCGTCAGCTCGGCCCCACCGCATCGCCCGCCATCGCCGAGGATCTGAGCCTGCTGCGCGATCAGGTGGACCGCTGCCGCGGCATCCTCTCGAAGCTCACTTCGATGGGCGAGGAGAACGAAGAGGGTGAGAGCTTCCTCCAGACCGTCACCTTCGGCCATCTCATCGAGGAACTGGTGGCGCCCCAGCGGGCGCTCGGCATCGCCGTCGAGGTCGTTCGGCAGGGCGAGGGGCCGGAGCCGATCTGCCGCCGCAACCCCGGCGTGATGTTCGGGCTCGCCAACATCCTCGACAACGCCGTGGACTTCGCCGAATCGCGCGTGGTGCTCGAGGCCAGGTGGGACGCCGAGCGCGTCACGCTGACGGTCCGTGACGACGGTCCCGGCTTCCCCAGCGAGGTGCTGTTGAGGGCCGGCGAGCCCTACGTCACCACGCGCAATCGCGACCGTTCGCAGAATCCCGACGAGGTCGGCGGGGGGCTCGGACTCGGCCTGTTCATCGCCAAGACGCTGATCGAGCGCTCCGGTGCGCAACTCCTCCTGTCCAACATCACGGAGACGGGACAGCGCGGTGCGCTGGTGCGGGTGACGTGGCCTCGTCACGTTTTCGAGAGGGAAGTGATTGCGCCCCATCGCGTTGCGCACAATTCTCTGAGACCCCTAACGGAACGGGATGCCGCACCCATATAATGCATATAGATGACACGAACCGACGAGGAGCGCCGCATGCTGACGCAGAGCGGGACGACGGTGCCGGGCTCCGACACCGCTTTTCTTTCCGATTCCGATCCCCTTGCCGCCTTCAGCGATCGCAGCCTGCTGATCGTTGACGATGACAAGCCTTTCTCGACCCGACTCGCCCGGGCGATGGAAGCGCGCGGCTATGAGGTCCATGTGGCCGAGAGCGTCAGCGAGGGCGTGGCGGCCGTCGAGACCAAGGCACCGGCCTTCGCCGTGATCGACATGCGTCTCGGCGACGGCAATGGGCTCGACGTGATTGCCCGCCTGAAGGAGCGACGCCCCGAGGCGCGAGGCGTGATCCTGACCGGCTACGGCAACATCGCCACGGCGGTGACCGCGGTGAAGCTCGGTGCCTTCGACTATCTCGCCAAGCCGGCGGATGCGGACGAGATCCACGGCACGCTGATGGCGCAGCCGGGCGAGCGGGCCGACCCGCCGGAGAACCCGATGTCGGCCGATCGGGTGCGCTGGGAGCATATCCAGCGCGTCTACGAACTGTGCAGCCGCAACGTCTCCGAGACGGCACGGCGCTTGAACATGCACCGACGTACGCTCCAGCGCATCCTTGCCAAGCGCGCGCCGCGCTGAAGCCGAAAGAAGGGCCAGCGGATCGAATCCGCCGGCCCTTTTCGTTGTCGAGGCATCAGCGAACGCGCATGCCGGGCGCATTCATACCTTAACTGCGTGTTCTCGTTCGTTCCGGACGGTTGCGCCAAGCCCCGGCCTCGGGCTAGTTCGCCGCTTGAAAAGCGGAACGGGCTGACGCGCTTATGCGGAATCTCATCACGATCCTCGGTCTGATGGTGCTGGTCGGCACGGAAGTGTTCGCGGCTGCCATTGCCGCAGGCTGGGCTCTGGCCGGATTGCTCGATCTCGGCGATCAGGTCGGCCACGTGCTGATGGCGCTGTTCAGTCTCGTCGCCGCCTGGATCATGGTTCAGCTCTGGCGCCGCGCAACCGAAGCCGAGCCGATCGCGGCGGCCAAGCGCCGGTGAGATGTTTCCTGCGGTGACGTTTTCACGAAACCGCGGTAGAATTTCGGCCTCCGACAGGCAGGTTCTCACCTGTTTTCGGATCGCCTTGAACAGTCCGGCTCACGCGCACGCGATCGAGCGCTCTTCCCTCCGTATCCGGCCTGACCGCCCCCGCGCGGCGCGGCCCGCCGATTTCCCAAACGAGTGCCCGCCATGAAAGCCCGCATCGTCGTCACCTTGAAGACAGGCGTTCTCGATCCCCAGGGGAAGGCGATCGAGGCGGCCCTGAAGTCGTTCGGGATCGATGACGTCTCCGGCGTACGCCAGGGCAAGGTGTTCGACCTTGAGGTCGCCTCCGGGAACCGCGAACAGGCCGAGGCGACGCTGAAGGCCGCCTGCGAGAAGCTGCTCGCGAACACCGTCGTCGAGAACTACACCGTCGAGATCGCCTGATGCGCGCCGCCGTCGTCGTCTTTCCGGGCTCGAATCGCGACGGCGACGTGGCCCGCGCACTCCGCCGCTCCGGTGTGGAAGTCGTTAGCGTATGGCACGCCGATACCGAGCTGCCCGCCGGCACCGACCTCGCGGTGGTGCCGGGTGGCTTCTCCTACGGCGACTATCTGCGCTGCGGCGCCATCGCCGGCCGGGCAGCGGCCATGGATGCGGTGCGCGCGCACGCCGCCCGCGGCGGCCTCGTGCTCGGCATCTGCAACGGCTTCCAGATCCTGTGCGAATCGGGCCTTCTGCCCGGCGTGCTGATGCGCAACGTCAACCGCCGCTTCATCTGCCACCGGCAGTTCCTGCGGGTCGAGCGCGCCGACACGCGGTTCACCTCGGCCTATACCGAGGGTCAGGTGATCGACGTCTGCGTGGCGCATGGCGAGGGCAACTACTTCGCCGATTCCGAGACGATCGACCGGCTCGAAGGCGAGGGCCGCATCGCCTTCCGCTACAGCGACGCCAGCGGCGCACTGACCGAGGATGCGAACCGCAACGGCTCGCTCAACTCGATCGCCGGGATCTATTCGGAGCAGCGCAACGTGCTCGGCATGATGCCCCACCCCGAGAACTTCGTGGACGCCCTCGTCGGCGGCACCGACGGCAAGGGCCTGTTCGACAGCCTCGCCGCCTGATGGCCGATCGCCCGAACATGAGACATCGCGCAGCCGGGTTGCTGCGCTGACGTTGGCGATGACGGCTGCGAAGCCGCCTCTCCGTCATCGCAAGGCGAGCAAGAATCCGGCGCTATGAGGGGCTCAGTGCCCCTCGAACTCCATCAGCGTGCGCACGGTGACGCCGAGATCGCGCAGGCGCTGGGCGCCGCCGATCTCCGGCAGATCGATCACGAAGCAAGCGGCCACTACCTCGGCGCCAAGCTGGCGCAGCAGGTTTACCGCCGCTGTCGCCGTGCCACCGGTGGCGATGAGGTCATCGACCAGGATCACCCGGTCGCCTGCCTTGATCGCATCGACGTGGATCTCGATCTCGTCGGTACCGTATTCCAGCGCGTAGGCCGTCGAGACGGTCTTGTGGGGCAGCTTGCCCTTCTTGCGGATCGGCACGAAGCCCGAGGAGAGCTGGTGCGCCACCGCGCCGCCGAGGATGAAGCCGCGCGCCTCGATGCCCGCGACCTGATCGATCCGCCCGCCCGCATAGGGGTGCACCAACGAATCGACCGCCCGGCGGAACGAGCGCGGATCGCTGAGCAGGGTGGTGATATCGCGGAAGATGATGCCCGGCTTCGGATAGTCGGGAATCGAGCGGACCGAGTCCTTCAGGGCGGAGTGGCGACGGGCTTCCATGCGGGGTGCTCGGTTGACGGCGATGCGGGACGTTCGGTTAGAGCGGGCCGGGGGCGCAGGGCGCGCCCCGCCCGTCAGGCGGCGGCCTTGCGCAGCAGGCCGATCAGATCACGGTGCAGCACCTCGTTGCCGCAGGCCACGGAGCGGGCGGCGAGCGGCTCGGCGCCGCCATCGGCGCTGGTGACGAAGCCGCCGGCCTCGCGCACGAGGATGATGCCGGCCGCGATGTCCCAGGTCTGGAGGTCGCGCTCCCAGTACAGGTCGGTCCGGCCGCAGGCGACGTAGGCGAGGTCGAGCGCCGCCGAGCCAAGGCGGCGGGTGCCGCCGGACACCGCCATCACCGCGGCGACCTCCTTGAGCAGCCGGCCGTGGCTGCCGCGGCCGAGGTAAGGCGTGCCGTACGCGACCAGCGCGTCGGCGAAATCCTGCCGGCCGGAGACGCGCAGGCGCCGGTTGTTGAGGAAGGCACCCTTGCCGCGCTCGGCGATGAACAGCTCGTCCTTGGCCGGATCGTAGATGACGCCGGCAACGATCTGGCCGTCGCGCTCGAGCCCGACCGAGATCGCGAAATGTGGGATGCCGTGCAGGAAGTTCGTGGTGCCGTCGAGGGGATCGACGTGCCAGGTGTGGCTCTTGTCGGTGCCCTCGATGTTCCCGCTCTCCTCCATGATGAGGCCGTAGCCGGGCCGCGCCTTCATCAGCGCGTCGCGCAGCACCTCCTCCGCCTTCCGGTCTGCGGCCGAGACGAAGTTACCGGGGCCCTTGCGGGAGACCTGAAGGTTCTCGATCTCGCCGAAGTCGCGCTTGAGACCGCGGGCGGCCTTGCGCACGGCATCGACCATGACGGTCATGAGGGGAGAGTTGATCATGCGGTTCGGCTCGCAGCCCTGGCCGGGCGCCTTGCTGGAAAAGAATTCTGTCAGGGCTTCTATACGCCTGACGCCACAGCGCCAGGGGTGATCGGCGCAGGGGCGATATCCGGCAGGGTCCGGTGCCGGAACCGAATGGGCAGACAGAGAACAAAAGACCTTCGCAGGGTTGGCGGCCTCGCCGGGCGGATTCCCGCTGGTTGTCGAGGGCCGAATCGTCGGCGCCATCGGCTGCTCCGGCGGCACGGGCGATCAGGATACGGTGGTCTGCCAAGCGGGCCTCGCCGCCCTCACGTGACCGCGGCGACGAACCGGGCGGTCGCGGCACGCGGATCGGCCCCACGCATCACGCCGCCCATCACGGCGACGCCCGCCGCCCCGGCCTTGCGGCAGGCAGGGGCGTTGTCCCCGTCGATCCCGCCGAGCGCGAAGACCGGCAGGCGATGGGCTGCGACGGCGCGCAATGAGGCGAGGCCGAGGGCGGGACCGTAACCGGGCTTGCTCGCCGTCGGGAAAATCGGGCTGAGGGTGGCGTAATCGGCGCCCATCGCCTCGGCCTCCGCGATCTCCGCGACGGAGTGGGCGGAGAACCCGATCAGCGCCCCCGCGCCAAGGATTTTGCGCGCCGCACGGATGCCGTCGATCCCGGCAGAGCCCGGCAGGTGCACGCCCTGCGCCCCGGTCTCGGCCGCCAGCTCCGCGTCGCCGCCGACGACGAGACTGCCGTCGACCGATGCCAGGAGGGCGATCAGGTTGTGGGCGAGATCCCGCCGCGTGTCCCGGTCGAGATCGCGGTCGCGCAGCCAGACGAAGCGCGCCCCGCCCGCCACCGCCGCCCGGACGGTCTCAGTCAGCGGCCGGTCCGCGCCGTGGCGGTCGGTGACGACGAGGAGCGGCGGGAGCGTCACCCGCCCTCACGAACCGACGAGGCCGAGCTGTGGGCTCGACGGCTCGGCCCGGCCGCGGCGCGGGATGCGACCGGCCAGATGCGCGAGACGGCCCGCCTCGACGGCGTGGCGCATGGCGCCGGCCATCCGCACCGGGTCGTCGGCCTTCGCCACCGCGGTGTTGACGAGGCAGGCGGCCGCGCCCAGCTCCATCGCGATGACCGCGTCCGAGGCGGTGCCGATACCGGCATCGACGATCACCGGCACCTTGGCCCGGCGGCAGATCAGCTCGATGTTGGCCGGGTTGGCGATGCCCATGCCCGAACCGATCAGCGAGCCCATCGGCATCACCGCGGCACAGCCGAGATCGGCCAGCCGCTCGCAGACCACGGGATCGTCGTTGCAGTAAGGCAGCACCGTGAAGCCGTCATCGACGAGATGGCGGCAGGCTTCGAGCAGTTCGGTGACGTCCGGATAGAGCGTCTCGCGGTCGCCGATGACCTCGACCTTGATCCAGGACGTGCCGAGCGCCTCGCGGGCGAGTTCAGCGGTCATGATCGCGTCGCGGGCGGTCTCGCAACCGGCGGTGTTGGGCAGGAAGCGGGCGCCCTTCAGCTTCTGGAAGGTGTCCGAGCCGTGGCCCTGGAGCGAGACCCGGCGGATCGAGGCGGTGACGATTTCGGCACCCGAGGCGCGCACCGACTGCGCCATGATCTCCTGGCTGGGGTAGCCGGCCGTGCCGATGAACAGCCGTGAGGAGAGCCGGATGCCGGCGATTTCCAGCGCGTCGTCCTCGGCGGCGGAGGTCTGGGCGAGGGTGGTGTCGTGATGGTTCATGGTCAGCCTCCCTGCATGGCGCGGACGATCTCGATCCGGTCGCCCTCGTTGAGTGACGTCTCGGCCCAGGCCCCCTTGCGCACCACGCGGCCGTTGACGGCGATGGCGATTCCCTCGGCACTCTCGATGCCCCGCTCCTCGGCCTCCGCCGCGAACAGGACGGCGAGGTCGGTCGCCTCGCGCTCGCAGGTCTCACCGTTGACGGTCAGCCTCATGCCACGGCCCTCCCTGCGGTTTGCATCGATGACGAGAAGCGCGCCCGGCCAAAACCGCGGGCGAAGTCCGGCAGCGTGCCCTCGGTGAGGAGGGTCGCCACGGCGTCGGCGGTCGCCGGGGCGAGCAGGTAGCCGTTGCGGTGATGGCCGGTGGCGACGACGAGGCCGGGAGCGGCCTCCTCGATGATCGGCGCGTCATCGTCCGAGGTCGGACGGAAGCCGCTCCAAACCGCGTCGATCGCCATTTCCTCGATACCGGGCAGAACCCGCCGTGCGCCCTCCAGCAAGGCGAACAACCCGCCCGCGGTGACGCCGCTGGTGAAACCGCAATCCTCCACCGTGGCGCCAACGATGAGATGCCCGTCGCTTTTCGGGGCCATATGCACCGCGTCGGTCCAGACCATGCGGGAGAGGGTGCCGGTGCGCTTGGTCGTGCGCAGCGCCAGCGACTGCCCCTTGAGCGGCCGGACCGGCACGGCGAGGTCGCCGGGAAGCAGGCTCGCTTCCCCGCTCCAAGCGCCGGCAGACAGGATCACCGTGTCTGCGGCCAGCGTGCGGCCGGCGGCGTGCAGGCCGGTGACGCGCCCGCCCCGGCGCTCCAGCCCCTCGACCGCGACACCCTCGCTGATGACGACGCCAGCCGCCTCGCAGGCGCCGAGCAGCGCGTCCATCACGAGCCGTGGGTCGACCTGCGCGTCGAGGGGGCAGAGGATGCCGGCGGTGACGTTGGGGCGCAGCAGCGGCTCACGCGCACGCACCTCCGGGCCGGACAGCCACTCGGCGGCGACACCCGAGCGGCGCTGCAGATCGTGACGGAAGCGCAGACGCTCCACTTCGTCGCGGCCGATGGCGATCACGAGGGTGCCGTCCGCGCGGTAATCGATTTCGCGGCCAGACGCCGCCTGGAGCGCGTCGCGAAAATCCGGCCAGCGGCGCAGCGATTCGAGCGCCAGCGGCAACAGCAGATCGGAGCCCGGCTCGTGCTCGGCAGCAGGTGCCAGCATACCGGTCGCGGCAAGGCTCGCACCGCTGCCGATGCTCCCGCGCTCCACCACGGCCACCGAGCGGCCGGTTTGCGCCAGCCGCCACGCGATCGACAGGCCGATCAGCCCCGCGCCCACCACGGCGACGTCGGCACGCTGCGGCAACTCCGCCGGGCGCGGTCGCATCGTGAGGCTCCGGCGCTGGCCGATCGGGGAGGTCAGCAGGTCTGACATCGAAAACGTGCCTTCCGCGGGTCTGCCCGCAGGAACTGGCACCATGTGCTTCGATAGAAGCGGGTCCGCTCGCATGAGCGCCCCATCAGGTCCAATCCCTACGCCGGTATGAGCCGGATCAGGTTCGAAGGATTTCCGCGCTGCCGGCGACGGCGATAGCGGTTTCTCAGCCCCTTGTCGGGGATCTCCCTGGAACACTTCGGATGTGGGCCCCGCCGGGCGCGCGGTCAATCCCTACCGGGCCGGGGATGGGGCAAATCAATCTACGACTCACACCGGACGGCGGACGCACGCGAACGCTTGGCTTGCGTTCGTTGACGATTTATTCCGCAGCGGCCTTCGCCGCTCGTCTCCGGCCAGGGCGGTACACCGCCATCGGCTCGTCGAACCCGTCGAGGTCGTGGCTTCCGAGCGGTTCGGGGTCGCCCCACAGGAAGTCCACGAACGGCTTCGACATCAGGAGCGGCTCCTGAAGCGTCCGGTTGAGCCGCGCGAGGCGGCTCGCGAGGTTCACGTCGCGGCCGATCACGGTGAAATCGAGCCGCGTGCCGGAACCGACATTGCCGTAGGCCGCCTCGCCATGATGCAGGGCGATGCCGGCATCGACCACCCGCTCGCCGAGGCCGAAGCGCCCGACCGCGTTCGCTTCGGCAAGAGCCGCCAACGCCGCCTCCGCTGCCGTGAGCGCACTCTTGGCCGCGCCACCGAGGTCGTCTCCCGATTCGCGGAAGATCGCGAGCAGCCCGTCGCCGAGATACTTCAGCACCTCGCCGCCCTCCCGCTCGATCGGCGGCACGAGACAGTCGAAGAACGCGTTCAGGAGATCGACCGCGCCCTCCGGCGTCCGGTTGGCGGACAGGCGCGTGTAGTCGCGCATATCCGCGAACAGGATCGCCGAGCGGATGCGGCGCACCTGCCCGCGCCGGATGTCGCCCGAGAGGATCGCGCGGTGCGGCTCGTCGCCGACATAGATGCGCAGCACCGTATCGAGCTGCTTGTTGAGAATGCGCATCTCCATCACCGCGGCGAGCGCGGGCATGACGAAGCGCAGGATCGCGATATCCTCATCGCGGAAGCCGTCCTCCGCGCGCGTGGCGAAGGTGATGCCGTTCTTGTTGCCGTTGGTGAAGATCAGGGGCGCCACGAGGTAGTGCGTGTAGCCGTCGGCCTTCAGCTCCGGGACGATCGCGTAGGCGTCCTCGGCGGTCTCCGCGAGATCGAGGCTCAGCCACTCGCCGGATTCGTGCACGGTGGAGAACGGGCTCGCTTGGTAGGCCTTCGCGGAGACCTCGCCGTGGGGAAACAGGCGCACGGTCGATCCGGCGCCGCGGGTCCAGACGCGGCCGACGCCGGAATACTCGGAATGAAGCGTGTCGATGGCCGTGGAGGCCCGGTCGATCGGCACGCCGATCGCGTTGAGGCGCTCGGCGAGCCCCGCAAGCAGGTCGTCGGCCTTGGGCAACCGGGCACCTTCACCGAGCAGCCAATCGCGGATGCCAACGCAGCGTTGCAGAGCCCCGAACGGGACGTCCTCGGCTTCCGATCCGTCGGCGAGAGCCGTCGGCGTTGGTTTCGGTGCGTCGGCGTCTCGCATCGGGGACAGGTGGGTTCTCGAGTGCTCAAAGCAAGGCTTCGCGCGGGGCACGAACGGCGCTTTGAGCCCATGGTGGACGACGAGCGCCCGGCACGCTCGAAGCCTGGGGGACGAGCGTGACCGCATCGTGACGCGGAAGGCCGGGCAAGGTGAGCCAGCATGACCGAGATTGGGACGCTGGATCAAGTCATCGAAGCGACACGGCAATGCACAGCGCAGGCCCCTGCGCTAAGGCGGAAGCGTGGCAGGAGGATGCCTGCCGGACCCGCCGATCGATCGGCGCCAGGACGACCCGACATGTTGAGAACCGCTTTCAGCCTCACCCTTCTGGCCACCGCGGCGCTCGCACCAAGCCTTACCCTGGCTCAGGGCAAGCAGGATTTCACCCTCGTCAACCGCACCGGCTACCAGATCGACGAGGTCTATGTCGGTCCCGTCAGCCAGTCGCACTGGGGCCAGGACGTGATGGGCAAGGATGCGATCGCCAACGGCGACACCGCCGACATCACGTTCAACGGCGGCTCGAACGCCTGCAAGTGGGACATCAAGGTCGTCTACAACGACGGCGACGAGTCCGAGTTTCGCGGGGTGAACCTGTGCAATGTCAGCCGGGTGACCCTGTTCTGGAACCGCAGCGCCGGCGAGACGCGCTTCGTCGTCGAGTAGACCCGACCCGAGGCGGCTTGCCGGATGAAAAGTGCGTGGAAAGCATGCCGTCGAGCCGTCGATTGAATTACGCTTCTCAACACATCGCGAGCGCGGGACTTTCTGCACAATATCGCGCTTGCGATCACCAGAAGCGATACCGATAACTGCATGGGATCGCGGTTTTCAGATTCCCTTGCGCTCCTTGGCCCGTGTCGAACCAATCCTTCACCTTCACATCCGAGGCAGACGGCTTCGAGGGGTATCATGCGCTCTACTCGGCCGGTTCCAACGTCGCGGCGACCGACGGGCCATTCCGCGCTCGCGTAGAGGCGCATCGGTTCGGCCCGATCAACGTCTTCGAGCGAACGTTAAGCAGCGTCCAGCATTGGCGTGACAGGGCCCGCGTGCGCCGCGACGGCTTCGATCACTTCGTGATTCAGTACCTGCGCAGCGGTACCTACTATGGTGGTTCCATCGACTCGGAACGCCGCCTCGCACCCGGCGACGTCATCCTGTTCGACATGAGCCGCCCGCAGCGCACGCACGTCGAATCGGCATCGACCGTGACGGTGAGCCTGAGCCGAAAACTGGTCGAGGCGGCGGCACCCGAAGCGGGCCGCTATCACGGACATGTCTTGCCGGAGGCGGTGTCGGGTCTGCTCGGCGACCTGATGGGATCCCTCGCGCGGCGGGCCGCCGCCACCGATCCGAGCACGGCCGAGAGCACCGCCCGTGCGCTGACCGAGTTGCTAGCCGGCGCGCTCGGGCAGGTCAGGCCCGACGACGAGGCTTCGAATGCCCTTATCGCCGATCTGCGGCGGCGGCGCGCGGAGGCATTCATCGAAACGCGGCTCAACGACCCCGCACTCGACGTCTCGATGGTCGCAAGGGGGGCGGGATTGTCGCGCAGCGCACTCTATCGCCTGTTCGAGCCGACGGGTGGCGTCGCACACCACATCCTGACCCGCCGCCTCGAACGGTTGAGCGGGGCGCTCCGCAATCCGGTCGAGGCCCGCTCGATCACCACCCTCACCTTCGATCACGGCTTTGCCAGCGAGAGCCATTGCAGCCGCGCCTTCCGCAGCACGTTCGGCTTGCCGCCGGGCCGCTATCGCGCCGAAATGCGACACCCGCGCGCGGGCACCGTCGGCCAGCCTCTGCCCGGCGAGAGTGCCGCGAACCTGATGTCCGCTTGGTCGCGCGCCCTCGCCTGAACCCACGGATGTCATCCCTTTCCGCGAACCCGCAGCCGGGCACAGCCTCCGCCCGAGCCGGTCTCGTGGGCTGGCCGCTCGTCGCCTTGCTGGCCACGATCCAGTTTTCGGCGTTCAGTGACCGGTTTCTCCTGACGCTGGTCGCCACCCCGCTCAAGCAGGCCTTGGCTCTCAGCGATACCCAGCTCGGCCTGCTCCAAGGCTCGGCCTTCGCCCTCCCCTACGCACTCACCCTTCCGCTGCTCGGCATCGTGGCCGACCGTGGTCGCCAGCGTGGACTTATCCTCGCTGGGCTCTCGCTCTGGAGTGCGGCGACCTTCGCCAGCGGTCTCGCAGGCGGGTTCGGTGCGCTCCTCGCGGCGCGCCTCGCGCTCGGGCTGGGTCAGGCGGGGTTCGGCCCCGCCGCTCTCTCGCTGATGACCCTGCATCTACGCCGGAATCGCCTCGGCCGGGGCATCTCGGCGCTCACCGCCGCCGCCACGCTCGGCCGCAGCTTCGCTCTCCTCGCGGGCGGGGCCGTGCTGGCATGGCTGACGGCACGGGGCGGCCTTACCCTTCCCGGCCTCGCCCCCCTCGCCCCGTGGCAGGCTCTGCTCGTCCTCGCGGCGCTGCCGAACCTTGCCCTCGCCATCCTGGTGATGCGCATCCGGCCGACCCCGCGGGCCGCCGCTTCGGCACAGGCGTCACGCAGACTCCGCGAACCGTCGCTTCGCAGCGCCCTGGCCTGGATCGCGCGGCGGCGGAAGGCGTACCTGCCGCACGTCGCCGCCGCCACGGCCGCGGTTCTCATGACGCAGACCCTCACCGCCTGGGCGCCGACCTTCTATGTCCGCGCCTTCGGCCTCACCCCGGCGGAGAGCGGCCTGCGCCTCGGCCTCCTCGTGCTGATCGCCGCGCCGCTCGGCCATTTCGCGGGCGGGCTGGCCCTGGACCGGCTGCGCGGCGCCGGGCACGCGGATGCCGCGCCGCTGCTTCTGGCGGTGGGGCTGATCCTGGCCGTGCCGACGACGGCGTTCGCGAGTTTGAGCCCCGACCTGTCCCTCTCGCTTATCGGGTTCGCCGGCCTCGTCGCGCTGCTCGGCTTCACCAGTCCACCCGGCTTGGCCGGCATCCAGATCCTGACCCCGCAACGGCTGCGCGGCCGGGTCAACGCCCTGTTCCTCGCGACCGTCAACTTGGCGGGGTTCGGCCTCGGGCCGCTTCTGGTCGGCCTTCTCAGCGACCACCTGTTCGGGGAGGCCGGCCTCGGGCTCGCCCTCCTGGCCGTCTACGCGCCCGTCGGCGTAGCGGGGACCCTGGTCGCCCTGCTCGCGCGCCGCGCTTGGCGACCGGCTCGGCGGCGCCCGGTCTGATACGGTTTATCGCTTCAGGATCTTCGCTGTCTTTGCGAGACGAAGCCGTGGCAATCCAGGGCTCCGCACGATCCGGCGAAGTCGCGCCCTGGCTCGCTTCAGCTCCGCCTCGCGATGACGGAGGGGGCAAAATCCCGGGCGATCAATCTGAATCCGTGTCAAACGAAAACGGCCGCCCCGAGGGGCGGCCGGTTCAGCGTCCGGGTCAGTTGTCGAGGAAGCTTCGCAGCTTCCGCGACCGGCTCGGATGCTTGAGCTTGCGCAGGGCCTTCGCCTCGATCTGGCGGATGCGCTCGCGGGTCACCGAGAACTGCTGGCCCACCTCTTCGAGGGTGTGGTCGGTGTTCATGCCGATGCCGAAGCGCATGCGCAGAACGCGCTCTTCGCGCGGCGTCAGCGAGGCGAGCACACGGGTCGTGGTCTCGCGCAGGTTCGACTGGATCGCCGCGTCGATCGGCAGGACGACGTTCTTGTCCTCGATGAAGTCGCCGAGATGCGAATCCTCCTCGTCGCCGATCGGCGTTTCGAGGGAGATCGGCTCCTTGGCGATCTTCAGGACCTTGCGCACTTTCTCCAGCGGCATGGCCAGCTTCTCGGCCAGCTCCTCCGGAGTCGGCTCGCGGCCGATCTCGTGCAGCATCTGGCGCGACGTGCGGACGATCTTGTTGATCGTCTCGATCATGTGCACCGGAATGCGGATCGTGCGCGCCTGGTCGGCGATCGAGCGGGTGATCGCCTGCCGGATCCACCACGTGGCGTAGGTCGAGAACTTGTAACCGCGGCGGTACTCGAACTTATCGACCGCCTTCATCAGGCCGATATTGCCCTCCTGGATCAGATCCAGGAACTGCAGGCCGCGGTTGGTGTACTTCTTGGCGATCGAGATCACGAGGCGGAGGTTGGCCTCGATCATCTCCTTTTTCGCTTGGCGGGCCTCGCGCTCGCCCTTCTGCACCATGGCGACGATCTTGCGGTATTCGCCGATCTGAAGGCCGGTCTCGGAGGCAAGCGTCAGGATCTGCTCGCGCAGGTCCGCGACCTGCCGGCCGCCGCGCTCGACGAAGTTCTTCCAGCCCCGGCCGCCGAGGGTGGCGACGCGGTCCATCCAGTTCGGGTCGAGTTCGTAGCCCTGGTAGTGACGCAGGAACTCGTCGCGGGCGACGCCGTGATGCTCGGCGGCACGCATCAGGCGGCCCTCATGCGAGATGAGGCGCTTGTTGATGTCGTAGAGCTGCTCGACCAGCGCCTCGATGCGGTTGGCGTTGAGCGAGAGCGACTTCACGTCGGTGACGACGATGTCCTTCAGCTCGGCCTGCTTCTTGGTCTGCGCGGAGGTGACCGTGCCGCCGCCGGCCTTCAGCTCCGTCTCCTCGTTCTGGAGCTTGCGCAGCTTGCGGTAGTTCGAGGCGATGTTGTCGAAGGTTTCGAGAACGCGCGGCTTGATCTCGGCCTCCATGGCCGCGAGCGACACATTGTTCTCCATGTCGTCCTCGTCGTCGCCGCCTTCCGGCGGGACGGCGCCTTCGGCGTCCTCCGACTCCTCGTTCTCGCTCTCCGCCTCCTGCGGCGCGCCGCGGGCGTCGGGGCCGGCATAGGTGGCTTCGAGGTCGATGATGTCGCGCAGCAGCACCTTGCCGTCGACGAGTTCGTCGCGCCAGATGATGATGGCCTGGAAGGTCAGCGGGCTCTCGCAGAGGCCCGCGATCATCGCCTCGCGACCGGCCTCGATGCGCTTGGCAATCGCGATCTCACCCTCGCGCGAGAGCAGCTCCACCGAGCCCATCTCGCGAAGGTACATCCGCACGGGATCGTCCGTGCGGTCGGTCGGCTCGCGGGTGGTGGGGGTCGCGACCGCGACAGCACGGGTGCCGGAGGTCTCGGCAACCTCGCCGCCCTCGGCACTCTCCTCCTCCTCGGAGGCCTCTCCGTTGGCCTTGGCCTCGGGCGCGGCCTCTTCGGATTCCTCCGCCTCGACCACACGGATGCCCATGTCGTCGAGCTGCGCGAGAACATCCTCGATCTGGTCGCCGTCGACCTGACCGTCCGGGAGGACCTCGTTGATCTCTTCGTAGGTGACGTAACCGCGCTTCTTCGCGAGCTTGACCATCCGCTTGACGGCGGCATCCGTCAGGTCAAGGAGCGGGCCGTCCGTCGGTTGATCCTGGGCGGCGTCCGCATCGTCCCGCTCGGTTGCCTTCGTTGCCATGCTCAGCCTATTGTTCTCGTGGCGGCGCCGCAGGCTGAGCCCGCGCTCCGCGAAAGACCCGTCGCAATGTCTTGGAATGGCGCGCTTGTCGAGTGCCCGCGCCGATTCTCGTTGCATCCGCTTTAACTTGCCGTGCGTTGACCGACCGTTAACCAAGTCGGCCCCTCGCCGCCGTCACCCTACGGTCACGCCGACGCGAATTCATTCCTCATGAGAGACCTCCGCTTCCGCCTCGGCCGCAGCGATCACTGCCAATTGCTGTTGCACGTCGCATAGCCACGCGAAATTGGCCTCGGATCCGTCCTCGGCAAGAGCTCTTTCAGCTTGGTGAAGTTCGCTATGTAGCGCTCCCGTCTGCCGGTGCAAGATCACGGCCTGATGCAGGGTCTGTTCGAGACGCTGCGGGTCGGCGTTCGGATCGAGCGTCCAGCGGTCGCCGGAGCTGACCAGGGCAAGCAGCCGGGCATGGGCCTCTTCCAGCCCCGCACGACGCAGCCGCGCCTCCATCAATTCGGCTTCCGGGGTGCCGGCCTCCGCCGCCCGGTCGAGCAGGAGAGTGCGGAGCGCGCGGGCATCCGGGTTCATCAGTTCGAGGGCCGCGAGCGCCTCCTCCTCGATCCCGAGCAGCTCCGGGTGCGCGAGCAGGCTCATGACGATCATCGCCTCGCGCTTGGCCGCCCGCCCGCCCGCAGCCGGCATGGGGGCCGCCGTCTTCAGCAGCGGGTTGAAGCCCGTGGTGATGCGGGGCGACGGCGGCGGATCGCCGGGGCGGGGCCGGCGCTGGAACGGGGCGCCGCGCGGGCTCGCCGGACGGCCGCCGGCCGCGCGCTCGGTGCGTCCGCCGGAAAACCCGCCACTAGCCCCGCCGGACAGGCCCCGCAGCCGCCCCTCGATATCGTCGCGATAGAAGCGGCGCACGGTCTCGTCGCGAATGCCGGCCACCGCCTCCCGCAGGGTTCGAGCGAGTCCGGCCCGGCGCTCCGGCGTCTCGAGGGTCCCCGCCTCGGCTTCTCGCGCCCACAGCATCTCGACGAGCGGTCGCGCGGCCGAAAGCACCGCCTCGATCGCAGGGGGACCGCCGGAGCGCATCAGGTCGTCCGGGTCCTGCCCCTGGGGCAGCATCGCGATGCGCAGGGACTTGCCGGGCTCCAGCATCGGCAGGGCCACGTCGAGCGCGCGGAAGGCGGCGCGCTGGCCCGCCCCGTCACCGTCGAAGCACAGAATCGGCTCGTCGGCATGGCGCCAGAGCAGGGCGAGCTGATCCTCGGTCAGCGCCGTGCCGAGCGGCGCCACCGTCTCGGGGTAGCCGGCCAGCGTCATGGCGATGACGTCGACATAGCCCTCCACCGCGACGATCCGGCTCCGGTCGTGCGCGCTCCTGCGGGCGGCATGGAGGTTGTAGAGCATCCGCCCCTTGTGGAAGAGCGGCGTCTCCGGCGAGTTCATGTACTTCGCCTTGGCCTCGGCTTGCATCGCCCGGCCGCCGAAGGCGACGACGCGGCCGCGGACGTCGAGGATCGGAAACATGATCCGGTCGCGGAACTTGTCGTAGGGGACGTTCACTCCCTCGGGCGCCGCGAGCAGCCCGAGTTCCAGCATCAGGTCGCGGTCGACCCCCTTGCCCGCGAGGAAATCGCGCAGGGCGTAGCGACCGGGCAGCGAATAGCCGAGCCGGAACGTCTTGCGCGTCGCCTCGCCCAGGGCCCGTCGGTCGAGATAGGCCCGCGCCTCTCCGCCCGCCGGCCCCCGCAACTGCTCCTCGAAGTAGGCGGCGGCCAGTTCCATGACTTCGAGGGCGCCCTTGCGCCGCTCCTCGGCCTGCTCGTTCTCGACCGTCATCTTCGGCAGGGCGACGCCTGCCTCGCCGGCCAGTCGCTCGACCGCCTCGGGGAAGCTCAAGCCTTCCGTTTCCATGACGAATTTGAAGATGTCGCCGTGCTTGCCGGAGGAGAAGCAGTGGTAGAACTGCTTCTGGTCGTTCACGTAGAACGAGGGCGTCTTCTCCGAATTGAACGGCGACAGGCCGCGCCACTCGCGGCCGGCCTTCTTCAGCCGCACGCGCCGGCCGACCACCTCGGAGGTGGGCACGCGGGCACGGATCTCTTCGAGGATGTGGGGCGGGTAGCGCACGGTGACTCTGCTGGAAGCGGATCGCGTGGACGTTCAGGACCGGCCTTGCGGCAGGCAGTCTAGCGCGGCGGACCTGCCGGAGTCTTAAAGCTTGTCGCGCGGAGCTTTCGCCGGGGCGATGCGTTTTTCGCCCGATGACGGAATTGCCCTCGCTCACCCGCCGCGGCATCGCACGCCGCCCGCTTCTCGGCCTCGCCCTGTTCGGCGCGCTCGCCTCCCGGGCGCGGGCCGCCGACGATCTCTCGGCGGTGCTCGATCCCTCGGCCCGCGTGGAAACGCTGTATGACGAGGGTGAATGGTGCGAGGGGCCGGTCTGGGCGCCGTCCCTCGGCGGACTGATCTTCAGCGACGTGCGGCGCAACCGGATGATGCTGATCCGCGAGGGTGGCCGCGCGGACGTGTTTCGCGAGCCCTCCAACAACGCCAACGGCAACACCCTCGATACGCAGGGCCACCTCGTCACCTGCGAGCACCGCACCTCGCGAATCGTGCGGCGGGAGACCGACGGCGCCATCACCGTGCTGGCGGACCGTTACAATGGAGGGCGACTCAATGCGCCCAACGACGTCGTGGTCGCCCGCGACGGCGCGATCTGGTTCACCGATCCCACCTACGGCATCGATCAGGCCGAAGAGGGCAAGCCGCGCCCGTCCGAGCAGAAGGGCCGCTTCGTCTTCCGCCTCACCCCCGATGGGTCGCTCGCCGTCGCCACGGATCGGTTCGTGCAGCCCAACGGGCTCGCCTTCTCGCCCGACGAGCGTATTCTCTACATCTGCGAGTCGGGCACCCGCGAAGGGGCGGCCGGTGAGATCCGCGCCTTCGACGTCGCGGACGGACAGCTATCGAACGAACGCGTCCTCGCAACCGTCTCGAAGGGCGTGCCGGACGGGGTGAAGGTCGATACCGACGGACGGGTCTATGCCGGCACGGGCGACGGCGTGCGGATCTGGTCGGCCGACGGCCGCCCGGTCGGACACATCCCGACCGAGGGCCCCTGCGCCAACATCGCCTTCGGCGGGCCGGACGGGCGGCGACTATTCCTCTGCGCGGGCAAGCGGGTGCTCGCCGTCGAGACCAAGGTGCGCGGCGCCGCGACCGGCTCAGGGGGGAGCCGCCCATGACGATTCGCTTCGCGCGGCGCACGCTGCTCGCCAGCACCGCGGCTTTGGCCGCCGCACGGACGATGGCGGCGAGGCCGGCCCACGCTCAAGCGGCGACCGGGCCGGTCGGGACCTTAGACCTCGTGGTGGCCGCGCAGGCACCGACGACGCCGACCGGGCTGACGCTCTCCGCCGACGGCCGGATGTTCCTGTTCATGCCGCGCTTCGACGAGAAGACGGTGTTCACGGCCGGCGAGGTGTTTCCGGACGGGCGGGTCGTGCCCTATCCGAGCGAAGCGGCGAACCGGCCCGATCCGGCGCTGCCCGCCGAGACGCTGTTCCACGTCCCCAACGGCGTGTTCGACCGGCAAAATCGCCTCTGGCTGCTCGATGCCGGGCTGATGGCCTCGTCGGGAGAGCCGGTGCCGGGTGCGGCCAAGCTCGTCTGCATCGATCCGACGACGAACTCGGTCGTGCGCACGATTCCGCTGCAATCGGTCGTGACGAAGACCTCCTCGCTCAACGACCTGCGGGTCGATGTACGGCCGGGACGCGAGGCGGCCTACATCACCGATCAGGGCCAGACCGGCGCGGGCGCGCTGATCGCCGTCGATCTGGCAACTGGGCGCGCGGTGCGGCGGCTCGCAGAGCATGCCAGCACGCAATCGGTGCCCGACATCCTCAAGATCGTCGAAGGCCGTGTGCTGCTGAAGCGCGAGCCCGACGGCACGACGAGCCCGATCAAGGGCGGCGCCAACGGCATCGCGCTGAGCCCCGACGGTGCGCGGCTCTACTACACGCCGCTGATGAGCCGGCGCCTCTACGCGGTCGAGACGGCCGCCCTGCTCGATGCCGGCAAGGACGACGCCGCGGTGGCGGACACGGTGACGGATCTCGGCGAGAAGGGCCTGACCGGCGGGCTCGCCGCCGATTCGCGCGACCGGGTTTACCTCAGCCTGCAGGAGTTCAACGGCATGGGCCGGCGCGACCCGGATGGCCGGGTCGAGGTCATCGCCACCGACCCGCGCCTGATCTGGCCGGACACGTTCTGGATCACGGCGGACGGCTGGCTCTACCTGTCGTCCGCCCAAGCCAACCGCCGCCCGGAACATAACGGCGGCACCGACCGGCAGGAGCCGCCCTACGCGATCTTCCGCATGCGGATCGATGCCGGACCGGCGTGACGGGGAAGGTTACTTGCCCGCCAGCGCGTCCTTCACCAGCGCGCTCGCACGGCCGAAATCCATCCGGCCGGTATACTTGCCCTTCAGCGCGGCGATCACCTTGCCCATGTCCTTCGGGCTCTCGGCACCGGTCTCGGCGATGGCGTCGGCGATCGCCGTACGGGTCTCGGCCTCGTCCAGTTGCTGCGGCAGGAAGGTCTGGATGATCTCGGCTTCCGCACGCTCGCTCTCGGCGAGTTCGGGCCGGCCGCCCTGCTCGTAGACGCCCGCGGCCTCCTGGCGCTGCTTGATCATCTTCTGGAGGAGCGCGAGGATTTCGTCTTCGCTCGTCTCAGGCTTACCCTCGCCGCGCGCGGCGATGTCGCGGTCCTTGAGTGCGGCCTGGATCATGCGCACGGTCGAGAGCTTCTGCTTCTCGCCGGCCTTCATGGCCGCTTTCATTTCGGCGGTGATGCGCTCGCGCAGCATGGTGCTATGACTCCCGTCGGCTGTTTCGATGCGGACGTCCAATCCGTCCAGGGCATTGCGCACGGCTGAGTCCGCGCCCAGATTGACCCGGGCGCGGCCGGCTCGCTATGAGCCCCGCAGAGATATCGCCTTGCCCCGCGGCCCGAATGAGCGGCCGCGCGAGGCGGCGGACATAAGCCGGATCGGACCCATGCTGCAAGACGAACCCGCGACCCTGCGCGCCGATCCCGCGCGCACGAACCCGGAACCCAAGGCACCCGAGCCCTGGAGCGAACCGCTGGTGACGGCGCTGCTCGTGCTGGCCGACGGCACCGTGCTCGAAGGCTTCGGCATCGGCCAGACCGGTGCGGCCGACGGCGAGGTCTGCTTCAACACGGCGATGACGGGCTATCAGGAGATCCTGACCGACCCGTCCTATGCCGGGCAGATCGTGACCTTCACCTTCCCGCATATCGGCAATGTCGGCACCAACGACGAGGATCTGGAGAGCCTCGAAGCGGCGCCGGCCTCCGGCGTGCGCGGGGCGGTGATCGCCTCGGCCGTCACCAAGCCGTCGAACTGGCGCTCCTCCTCGCATCTCGACGGCTGGCTCAAGGCTCGCGGCATCGTCGGCATCACCGGGATCGACACGCGGGCGCTGACCGCGCTGATCCGGGACCGCGGCATGCCCAACGCCGTGATCGCCAACGATCCCGAGGGCAAGTTCGACCGCGAG
Organism: Methylorubrum extorquens; assembly: GCF_024169925.1. Classification (NCBI taxonomy): domain Bacteria; kingdom Pseudomonadati; phylum Pseudomonadota; class Alphaproteobacteria; order Hyphomicrobiales; family Methylobacteriaceae; genus Methylorubrum; species Methylorubrum extorquens. The sequence goes on along the minus strand of NZ_JALJXF010000001.1, from coordinate 402,639 downwards.
GCGCTTCAACGCCGCGCGGCGGCGCTCGCGCCGATGGAAGGTCTCGACCTCGTGCCGCCGGTGACCTCCCGCGAGACCACGGCCTGGACCGAGACCGTCTGGGCGGTGAAGGGCGGCTACGGCTCGCGGGCGCCGGGCCAGGGCTTGAAGGTGGTCGCCATCGATTACGGCGTGAAGCGCAACATCCTGCGCCTGCTCGCGGAAGCCGGCTGCGACGTGACGGTGGTGCCGGCGACGACCAAGGCCGAGGACATCCTGGCCTTGAAGCCGGACGGCGTGTTCCTCTCCAACGGCCCCGGTGACCCGGCCGCGACCGGCGAGTACGCCGTGCCGGTGATCCGCAAGCTCTTGGATGAGCGGGTGCCGACCTTCGGCATCTGCCTCGGCCACCAGCTCATGGGCCTCGCGCTCGGCGGGCGCACGGTGAAGATGGGTCAGGGCCATCACGGCGCGAATCATCCGGTGAAGGACCACACCACCGGCAAGGTCGAAATCGTCTCGATGAACCACGGCTTCGCGGTCGATCCGAAAAGCTTGCCCGACACCGCAGTCGAGACCCACGTTTCGCTGTTCGACGGATCGAATTGCGGGCTGTCACTGACCGACCGCCCGGCCTTCTCGGTGCAGCACCACCCGGAAGCCTCTCCGGGCCCGCGTGACAGCCACTACCTGTTCGAGCGCTTCGTGAAGCTGATGCGCGAGAACCGCCCCGAGACGGCGGCGTAACAGGCTGAAACGGCGGCCCAGCGCCGCCGTTCCCGGCAGCGTCACAAAAAATCCAACCTTGCCCCCCATCCCCTGGTTCATGGCCGGATCGGACAAGAATCAGCGGCCGGACACATTGGGGGCTTGCCGGATGACGCTCGACGACGCGCGCGACGACTTCTCGCGCCTGCATCGCCTGTTCACCTTCCACCTCGGCGTGGCGGTCGGCCTCGCGTGGCTGACGACGCTCTACGCAGCGGCTTCCGCGCCGTGGGTGCGCAACATCCGCGCGCTGATCGACCCGACCGATCCGATGCGGATCGAGAGCACGCTGTCCTACCTGTTCGTGATGCCGGCGGTCCTGACCCTGGCCTGGGCCTCCGCCTATTTCGGCCGCGAGACCATGCGCCGTTTCCAGACCCTGCCGAACCAGACCCTCGAATTCGCCGCCGCGGCGATGGTGGCCTTCGGCGTGTTCTATCTGTCGATCGACCGAGCCGTCGCCGTCATCGGCGCCGGGTTCTGACCCCTGGCAACTCCCGAGTGCCGGCGCATCCAGCCGGCACTTACGCCTCCACCCACCGCCGCACCGCGCCGTCGGCGATGAGCCGGACCAGCCGCTGCTCCGCCTCCGCATCCGCGGCGACGACGACACCGCCGCAGACCGTGTCGCGGCCGGTGAACGCGTAGCGCAGCACCGGCGCCGGCCTCAGCCCGCCCGTTCCCGTCGCGCAAAATCCTTGCATCGCGTGCGGCCGGTCGCTGCGGCCGATGGCGACCTCCAACCCGGCCGCCTGCCCCTTCAGCGGAATCGCGAAGAATTCGAGCCGCCGCCCCTCCTGCTGGGCGAGCGCCCGACGGGGGCTGGAAAGCGCGACAAGGGCGTCGGGGGGCAGATGCAGCAACCCCTCGAACGACAGCGATGGCCCCACCCGCGCGAATCGGTCGATCACGGCCATCCCCCTCAGGTCGTCGAGCACGAGGAAGAGGCGCGCATGGGCGTAGTCGGGCCCGTGTACGGTGGTGGAGACCGTCAGGACCTGGGCACCATCGAGCGTGAAGCGGGCATCCAACCTCCCCGAACCGGCGACTGGCTCGCACCCGTCGGGGATGGCGACGTTGTGAGCGCGGGGCGAGAGCAGGTAGTGGCGCGCCGGGCCGACCTCGACGCCCTCGGCACCGCCCCCCTCCACGATCCAGCGCCGCGAGCCGGTGGCGAAGGTGAAGGAGGTGCAGTCGCGATGCCCGTGCGGTGATTGCACGGCGTGGGTGAGGGCGAAATGGCCCCAGCCCTGCTCCATCCCATCGTGGCGGAGCGCCAACATGCCGGCGGTGCGACCCTCGGGAACGGGCGCCGCTTCGCGCTCCGCGACGAGGTCGTAGCTCTGAGAAGGATCCCGCGAGGAGAGCCGAGCGATCCAGGCGGCGTGATCGAGGCCGGCGGGGGCATCGCCGAAGGGCGGCAGCCGTCCGCCGCGATCGATCAGTCCGGCGAGGCCGGGCAAAGCCGCGTCGACGCGGCGGCGGATCGTCGGGCCGGGCTCGGTCTCGCCGAGCGCATCCGCGATCGCCTGTCCGTGGCTCAGGAGATCGAGGCGCCGCACCGGGGCGGCATCGGTGAACGCGCCCGCCTCCGACAGCAGCGCATCGAAGCCGTGGGTGAGGCTGTCGCGCGCCAGAGAATCCCAGTGAGGGGCGAAGGCGAAGCCGGGCAGCGCCCGCGCGACGGCAAGCAGAGCCGCCGCCGCCTGGATCCCGTGCAGAGCCCGCGCGAGGGTGTTTTGCCCGACGATCTCGGCGAGCGCGAAGCCCTGCCGCGCGGCCTCCGCGGCAATCTCGGCGCGGGCGGGCTCGTGGCCGCCCGCGAGCAGGCTCGCCAGCACGTCGCCGCGCGGCGCCAGGGCCGCCGGGTGCAGGCTCAGGCCGTCCGCCGGCTGACTCCACGGATTGGCCCGCGACCAAGCGGCGGCGATCGTCCGGGCGCGGGCCGCACCGTCCGGAAGGGCTGCCAGCGACAGCAGCCAGGCCAGCGACTGATAGGCGAGGCGCCACGCCACCGAGCGGAACGGATCCTCGCGCCAATCCGGCGCTTGCGGCAACGTCCAATCGGGCAGGCCGGCTAGAGCCAGGACGACGCTCTCGCCTTCGATCCGCGCACTCCGATCCGGCCCGGCGCGCCGCTCGCGGGCCTGGGCGAGGATCGGCGCGGCCCCCGTATCGGAACCCGCCCGCCACGACGCGGGCACGCCTTCGGGCAGGCCGAGCCGGTCGGCAAGGCGGGCGAGGAAAGCCGGCGCATCGAGGATGTCGTCGTCGCAGAGGCTTTCGAGGCGGAAATCGTCTTCGAGCGCGAGTTCGGGCAGACCGATCAACTCGCTCTCCGCGGCGCTCTGCGCATCCTCCCACACGCCGAAATCGAGCGCGACCGTGGCGGCACCGGGCGGCGGACGCAGGGTCAGGGTGAAGCGGCGCGCCTGCGGCTGGGCCGAGAGGTTGATGACCGCACCGAGGCCCGGCACGGAGACCGCGTTGGCATAGGGCGGCGCGATCTCCGCGCCCGCCGCGTCACGGTAGACGAGCCGCACCCGCGCGGCATGATCGTCGGCCCGCGCGGCGAAGATCTGGCCGCGCAGCACTAGGGCGACGTCCTCGGCAAGCGCGTAGTCGAAATGCAGCCCCTCGCCGGATAGCGTACGCCGACGCGGCGCCGGCGCCGGATCGGGTTCGCCGAGGCGCAGCACAGGGTCGGCCACGGTGACGTCGCGGGTGTTGCGCCACGAGCGCAGGGTGACGCTGACGCCGGTCGCCTGATCGGGCACGAGGAAGGCGATGCGGAACGGCTCCGCACCGAGGAGGGCCGGCCCCGGAATCCAGGCGACATGCGGATCGAGCAGGCTGCGGGCCAGCCCCGGCACGTGGTCGAGATCGAGGCTGGAGCCGTCCGCCGCCAGGAAGTCGAAGCCGGCCGCGGCGGCATCGACGGCCAGGGCCGCCGCCTCGTCCGCATTGAAGGCCAGACCGAATTGCAGGCAGGCCCAGGTGCCGGGTGACAGACCGGAAAAGTTCAACGCTATCCGCGCGAAGCGGTTGTTGGGCGCGATGCGGTGCAGCCCCTCGCGTCCGCCCGGCCCGGCGCCCCCGGCATAGCGTGAAGCGGCCGGCAGCCGGGACGCTGCGCCCTCGCCGTCGGAGACGGCCGCAGCGGCCCGCTCATCGATCTGGTCCATCACCCGCAGGCGCTACCTCGGGGATCGGCCGTGTCAAGGCGCGAGCCAGCCTCGTGCAAGATTGCCTACCTAAACCTCCCATCCGACGCGGGCTCCACCGTCCGGGTGCGCCGGCATCCCGCGTTTCTCCAGAGGCCCTTGGGATGGGGGCGTTGCCATGACGACGGGCGTCTACCTGTTCGACCTCGCCTCGCAGCACGCGCGCCACCTCGCGACGCGGCAGGCCACCATCGCCGGAAACGTCGCGAACGCGAACACCCCCGGCTACAAGGCGCGAGACGTCGTGCCCTTTGCCCAGGTTCTGGCCAGGACCGGGCTCGACATGGCCTCGACCGCCACGAGCCACATGGAGACGCAGGGCAACCGCATTCCCGTGCGCGAGGCCAAGTCCGCCGAGACCTGGGAAGTGCTGCAATCGTCGAGCGCGGTCAGCCTGGAGCAGGAGATGCTCAAGGCCGGCGACGTCTCGCGCCAGCATAACCTCGACACGGCGGTGGTGAAGTCGTTCCACCGCATGCTGATGGCCGCGGTGAGGGGCGGCGCATGATCGATCCCCTGCTCTCCGCCTCGCGGCTCGCGAGCGCCGGCCTCGAAGCGCAGTCGCTGCGCATGCGGGTCGTCTCCGAGAACCTCGCCAACGCGCAATCGACCGGCGCGACGCCGGGCGCCGACCCCTATGCCCGCAAGACGGTGACGTTCCGGGCCGAACTCGATCGGGCGGCGGGCATCGCCTCGGTGCGCCTGCGCGAGATCGGCACCGACGACGCCCCGTTCCGCACCGAGCACGACCCCGCCAGCCCGGCGGCGGATGCGAACGGCAACGTCAAGCTACCCAACGTGAACATGCTCGTCGAGATGGCCGACATGCGCGAGGCCAACCGCTCCTACGAGGCGAACCTCCAGGTCATCAAACAGGCCCGGGCCATGGTCGCCAGCGTCATCGATCTCCTGAAGTCCTGAAGAGCCGCCCGCGATGATCGAAGCCCTCAACTCGCTCGCCGCCTTCGACAAGGTCGCCGGCACCTCCTTCGCCGGGGCCGCGCCGACCCAGAAGGCCGTGTTCAGCCCGGCCGCCCTCTCGGGCATCGCCGGGACCGCCCCGACGGCGCCCACCGATTTCGGTGACGTGATGGCCCAGGTCGCGTCGAGCGCCCGCGATGCGCTGCGCAGCGGCGAGGCCACGGCGATCTCCGGCATCCAGGGCAAGGCCACCGCCCAGCAGGTGGTCGAGGCGGTGATGTCCGCCGAGCAGAGCCTCCAGACCGTGGTGGCGATCCGCGACAAGGTGGTCGCCGCCTACCTCGAACTCAGCCGCATGCCGATCTGATCGGCCATTCAAGGAAGCTAGACGCCATGCGCGCGCTCGCCATCGCCGCCACGGGCATGTCCGCCCAGCAGCTCAACCTCGAAGTCATCGCCAACAACATCGCCAACCTGAACACCACCGGGTTCAAGGGCGCGCGGGCCGAGTTCACCGATCTGCTCTACCAGGCCGAGCGGCAGCAGGGCGTGCCGAACCAAGCGGGCCAGGAGGCGGTGCCGGAGGGCGCGATGCTGGGCCTCGGCGTGCGCGCCGCCGCGATCCGCAACCTGCACCGGCAGGGGTCGCTCGCCAACACCGGCAACCAGCTCGATCTGGCTGTGAACGGGCGCGGCTACTTCCAGATCACCAGCCCGGCGGGCGAGATCAACTACACCCGCGCCGGCTCGTTCAACAAGAACAACGCCGGCCAGCTCGTGACCATGGAAGGCTACGCCGTCGATCCGGCGATCCTGATTCCGCAGAACACCACGCAGGTGACGATCAACGAGTCCGGTCAGGTCTTCGCCAAGATCGACGGTCAGGTGGCGCTACAGAACGTCGGCCAGTTGACGCTCGCCAACTTCGCCAACGATTCCGGCCTCGAACCGCTCGGCAACGGCCTCTACCGCGAGACCCCGGCCTCCGGCGCGCCGGTGGTCGGCAACCCCGGCGACGTGAGCTACGGCAAGCTGCAGCAGGGCTATCTCGAAGGCTCCAACGTCGATCCGGTGAAAGAGATCACCAGCCTCATCACGGCCCAGCGCGCCTTCGAGATGAACTCCAAGGTGATTCAGGCCGCCGACGAGATGGCCGGAACGGTCTCCAAGGGCATCCGCTGACACGCGCGACGCTCTCTCCCGCGGCCTCCCCTCCTCCTTCGGCGCGATCCCCCATGCCCCGCAAGACCTTCGTCCGCGGCCTCGTGCTGGCCGCCCTCGCCGTCGGTTCGTCACAACCCATCGCCCCGGCGCAGGCCGTCGAGGGCATGGCGAATGCCGAACTCATGCTGCCGGTGCCGACCGTCACGATCTATCCCGGCGATACGATCAAGGAATCGATGCTGCGGATGCAGGCCTATCCCGCGACCTACCGGGCGCGCACGGCCGTCATCGATGCCTCGGCGGCGATCGCCGGCCGGGTCGCGCGGCGGATGCTGCTGCCGGGTGAGCCGGTGCCGGTCAACGCCGTGGACGATCCCCGCCTCGTGAGCCGGGGCGCGCCGACGCAGATGATCTTCGAGGAGAACGGCCTCGTCATCACCGCGGTCGGAGCGCCGCTCCAGAACGGCGGCCTCGGCGAGACGATCCGCGTGCGCAACACCGACACCAACCGCATCATCCTCGGCACCGTCATGGCCGACGGCCGCATCCGGATCGGCGCGCAATGACCCGCCGGGGCTCGTACCTCTTGGCAGCGATCCCGACCTTCGGTCGTGATCGCCGCGCACGGCGGACGCCCGCCGCCGCGCCGTCGCGCGGGCAGACGGCAATGCAGCCAATGCATCGCCGTCTGATCCTGGCGGTGCTGCTCGGCCTGCTCACCGGCCTCGGCTTTGCCGCGATGACGGGTTCGGCCCGGGCGGGCGGCACCCGCATCAAGGACATCGCCACGCTTAAGGGCGTGCGCGACAACCAGCTCTTCGGCTACGGCCTCGTCACCGGGCTCCAGGGCACCGGCGACACCCTGCGCAACGCGCAGTTCACCGAGCAATCGCTGCAATCGCTGCTCGACCGGCTCGGCATCAACGTGCGCGACGCCCGCCTGCGCACCCGCAACATCGCCGCCGTGATGGTGACCGCCGATCTGCCGCCCTATACCGGCACCGGCTCGCGCATCGACGTCACCGTGACCTCCATGGGCGACGCCACGTCGCTGCGCGGCGGCACCCTGCTGATGACCTCGCTCACCGGCGGCGACGGCCTCGTCTACGCGGCGGCGCAAGGGCCGCTCGCGGTCTCCGGCTTCTCGGTGCAGGGCCAGGCCGAGCAGTTGACGCAAGGGGTGCCGACGGCGGGCCGCATCCCCAACGGGGCGATGATCGAGCGCGAGGTGCCCGGCACCTTCCGCGATCTGCCCGAACTCGTGTTCGAGCTGAAGAACCCCGACTTCAAGACCGCGACCCAGATCGCCGACGCGATCAATGCGTGGTCGCTCGGCGCCTTCGGCCGTCGCATCGCCAGCGCGCGGGACCAGCGCGCGGTGGTGGTGATGCGCGGGCGCCAGATGGCCCAGACCCGGCTCGTGGCGCAGATCGGGGACCTGACGATCCAGCCCGACACGCCGGCCCGCGTCGTCGTGGACCAGCGCACCGGTACCGTCGTGATCGGGCGCAACGTGACGATCTCCACCGTCGCGGTCACCCACGGCAACCTCACGGTCCGCGTCACCGAGGCGCCGGAAGTGTCGCAGCCCGAACCCTTCTCCAACGGCCAGACCACGGTGGTGCCGCGCACGGAGGTGTCGGCGCGGGAGGAGCGCGGCAAGCTCGCCATCCTCGGCGGGTCCGATCTCCAGACGCTGGTGCGCGGCCTCAATCAGGTCGGGCTGAAGCCCACCGACATCATCGCGATCCTGCAGGCGGTGAAGACCGCCGGCGCCCTCCAGGCGGAGCTTGTGGTGCAATGATCGGGTCTCGAATCGATCCGGCCGCCGCCGCTCCCCCTCTCCCTCTCCCCGGCAAGGGGGAGACGCAGCCCGCATCCGGACCCCGCATGAGATCCGCGATCGCACTCTTCTTCTGTCTCGCGGCCGCGCCGGCGTTCGCAGCCGGCGGCGAGCATGCCGACCCGGCCAAGGACGCCGCGATGCGGGCGCTCGCCGTCCGCGACGCGCCGAAGGAGGTCTCGGCCCAGGACTTCGTCGCCAAGGAGCCGGCCAAGTCCGGCTACTGCGCCAACATCGCGGATGCCGCCGCCGATGCCCGCTTCGCATGGCAGAAGGAGCAGCTCGCGACCATGGAGCGGCAGGTCGAGGAGCGCATCAAGCTGCTCGAAGAGAAGCGGGCTGAGTACGAGGCGTGGCTCAAGCGCCGCAACGAGTTCCTGGCCAAGGCCGACGAGAGTGTGGTCGCGGTCTACGCCAAGATGCGGCCCGACGCGGCGGCGCTCCAGCTCGCCAACATGCCCGACGAAGCCGCCGCCGCGCTGCTGACCAAGCTCAACGCAAGAGCTGCCAGCGCCATCCTCTCCGAGATGGAGGCGGCCCGTGCCGCCGGTCTCGCCCGTGCGATGTCGGAGACCGGCCGCAAGGATGCGACCGCTCCGGCCGTCAAGAAGAACCAGAGGTCGTGATGCGCCCCTCCTCCGCCGCCGCGGCCGTGCTGGCCCTCTCGCTCGGCGCCTGCCAGAGCGATCTCGACCGCCTCGGCCGCCCGCCGCTGCTGACGCCGATCGGCACCGGCCTCAACGCGCCTCGCGAGCCGCTGCCGACCTCCTTCGGCGCGCTTGGCCCGCGCCACAGCTACCATTCGACCTGGAGCCCGGCGAGCGCCGCGCTCTATCAGGATCCACGCGCCCGCGACGTCGGCGACGTCATCACGGTCAGCATCGCCATCAACGACAAGGCGCAGTTCGACAACGCGAGCGAGCGCGGACGCAGCCAGAAGAGCAGCCTCGGCTTCGATTTCGGCTACGGCGTCTCGGCGCTCAAGGATACGGCCACCGCCGATACCGGCATCCGCTCCGGCACCGAGACCAAGGGCCAGGGCTCGATCGACCGCAAGGAATCGCTCAGCCTCTCCGTCGCGGCGGTGGTCACCGAGGTGCTGCCCAACGGCAACGTGCTGATCTCGGGCTCGCAGGAAGTGCGGGTCAACAACGAGGTCCGCGTGCTCGAAGTCGCCGGCATCGTCCGCCCGCGGGACATCTCGCGCAAGAACACCATCGACTACGACAAGATCGCCGAGGCGCGCATCTCATACGGCGGGCGCGGGCGCATCACCGACGTGCAGGGCCCGAGCCTGGGCCAGCGGGTCTTCGAGACCGTGGCGCCGTTCTGACGACGTGCCCCGAGCGCGGCTGCGCGAACGGCTTCGTTCGCGACAAGCGCGACCGCGCGCCGCCGCCGATGCGGCGAAACGCTCTCACCGCGAAGCGCTGAGAGCGAACCCAGGAGAATCGAGATGGCGGACGCCAAGGACTCCAAGAAGGGCGGCAAGGGCTGGATCGGGGCGCTCGCCCTCGTCACGCTGGTCGCCGTCGGCACCGGGGGCGGGCTCGGCGTCTACCTGCTCGGCAGCGTCGAAAAGTCGGTCGACCTGAAGCAGCGCGAGGAGGCCGGCAAGGCCGTGAAGGTGCTCAACTACACCGGCGACCTGTCCCTGCGCAGCGTCGGCTCGGTGGTGGCCAACCTCGCCGAGCCGACCGATTCCTGGGTGCGGATCGAATCCTCCGTCGTCTTCAAGACCGGTGCACTGCCCAATCCCGACGTGACGCTGGCCGAGATCCGCGCCGACGCGCTGGCCTACCTGCGCACGCTCTCCATGGCGCAGATCGAGGGCGCGCACGGCCTCCAGCACCTGCGCGAAGACCTCAACGAGCGCGTGGCGACCCGCACCAAGGGGGCGGTGCGCGAACTCATCGTCGAATCGCTGGTGGTCCAGTGAGGATGGCGCGCGCGATCCTCGTCACCGCCGGCCTTGCGGTGGCCGCCGGCCTCACCGCCTCCGCCGCGATGGCGCAGGGGGCCTCGCCCGGCGGCGTCACCGGCGTGCCGGGCCTCGACGCGCTGCTGCCGCCCGGCAACGGGGCGGCGTCCGGGCGCATCATCCAGCTCGTCGCGCTGCTCACCGTGCTGTCGCTGGCGCCGGGCCTGCTCGTGATGGTGACGAGCTTCACGCGCTTTGCCGTCGCGTTCTCGTTCCTGCGCTCGGGGCTCGGCCTCCAGAGCACGCCAGCCAACCTGTTCCTCGTCTCGCTCGCCCTGTTCATGACCTTCTACGTGATGGCGCCGACCTTCGACCGCGCCTGGAACGAGGGCGTGAAGCCGCTCCAGGAAAACCGCATCGGCGAGGAGGAGGCCCTCAACAAGATCGTCGAGCCGTTCCGCGAATTCATGACCCAGCACGTGCGCCCGAAGGATCTTCAGACCTTCACGGACTTGGCGAGCCGCAATTTCCCCAAGGCCGAGGCCGGCGAGAAGATCGACCTGCGCATCCTGATACCGGCCTTCATGATCTCCGAGCTGCGCCGGGGCTTCGAGATCGGCTTCCTGATCGTGCTGCCCTTCCTCGTCATCGACATCATCGTCTCCACCATCGTGATGTCGATGGGCATGATGATGCTGCCGCCCACCGTGATCTCGCTGCCGTTCAAGGTGCTGTTCTTCATCCTGATCGACGGCTGGAATCTGCTGGTCAGCGGGTTGGTGCGGTCGTTCTTCTGATCCGGTGATTCAGGCCGAACGAGATCGGCGTCCTGGCCGCGGTCAGCCGTGATAGGACCAGAAATCGCGCCCGAACACCCGGATCAGACCTGCGTGCAGGCCGCTCAGACGCGCCAAGGCCGCCGCAGCCTGAGCGGCGACCGCTCCCGCGTCGCCGCGGACCACGACGTCCGCCCCCTCGTCCGGATCGCCCTCGGCGATGAAGAGTGTTCCGTCGCGAACGAGGATGCGGAGGAACCAGCCCTGGTCGATCGCGTCCCAGACCACGCCGTCGGGCCCCGCATCGGCGAGCGCCCTGAGGAAGGCGGCGGTCTGCGGCACGTCGTCGGTCCAGGGGAAGGAAACGACCGGCTGGCCGTCCTCCAGCATCAGCGGCGTGACCGAGAAGTACGGAAACGGCTGCGCCAGGGCCGTGGGCTTGCCGTGACGGCGCGTCGTGGCGATCAGCCTCCCGTAATGGGCGGCGAGCGCGGCCTCGCGGCCCGGCAGGTCGAGCGTCGCCGCCAGACGCGGGACACGGCACGGCAGGTCGGCCGCGTCGAGGGGCACCCGCAGACGCTCCCAATCGGCCGGGCCGATGTCGTTCTCGGGGCCGATGGAGAGGCTGTCGGCGATGCGGAAGGCGGCATCGCAGAGCAACGGGCCGAGCGGCCGGGCCCGCGCCATCCAGTCCTCGTCCGAACCATCCTCGATCATCAAGGGCTCCCAGCACCGACGCCAACCTGTCGCGCCGCAATCCCCGCGCAAGGGTGAGCCCTCATTCAAGCTGGCGACGCGTGTCAGGTCGCGGGCGGGATTGGTCCAGGGATGTTCGGTCGCGAGCAAGCCGAGAGATTGTGGAGCAACATCGTCGATCTCGGCGCGAGGCGGCTGATCGCCCTCGGGCTGGTCGGCCTTCTAGTGTTTCTCGGCGTCGGTGTCGGCGCCTACTACCTGAGCCGCCCGGCGCAGGAGATGCTCTATACGGGCCTCTCGCGTGAGGACGTGTCGCGCATCGGCGGCGTGCTCAAGGACAACGGCATCCCGTTCGACGTGTCGTCCGACGGCACCGCCGTGCTCGTCTCCTTCGGCCATACCGCGCAGGCGCGGATGCTGCTGGCCGAGAAGGGCCTGCCGCAGAGCTCCAAGTCCGGCTACGAGCTGTTCAACGATCTCGGCTCGCTCGGCATGACCTCGTTCATGCAGGAAGTGACCCGCGTGCGGGCGCTCGAAGGCGAGATCGCCCGCACCATTCAGGGCATGAAGGGCGTGCGCGCCGCCCGCGTCCACCTCGTGCTTCCCGACCGCGGCTCGTTCCGCCGCGACCAGCAGCCGGCCTCGGCCTCCGTTGTGGTGCGCACCGAGCCCGCCGACGACGTGTCGGGCGCGCAGGCGATCCGCCAGCTCGTCGCCTCGGCGATTCCCGGCATGAAGCCCGACCGCGTCACCGTGATCGGTTCGGAGGGCACGGTGCTGATGGCGGGCGACGATGCCGGCACGGCGCCCACCGGCAAGATGGCGACGCTGGAGAAGTCCGTAAGCCGCGAGATGCAGGACAACATCCGCCGCACCCTCGCGCCCTATCTCGGCGTCGGCAATTTCGAGATCAGCGTCGCGACCCAGCTCAACACCGACAAGACTTCAACCAACGAGACGATCTTCAACCCCGACCAGCGGGTGGAGCGCTCGGTGCGGTCGGTGCGCGAGAGCGAGAACGCGCAGAACCGCAACAGCCAGCGCCCGACCAGCGCGCAGGAGAACCTGCCCGACCAGCGCACACGCTCGGACGGCAACGACCAGTCGAGCAACGAAACCTCGAAGAAGGAGGATCTCACCAATTACGAGATCTCCCAGAAGACGGTCCAGACGGTGAGTGACGGCTACGCCATCCGCCGCCTCTCGGTCGCGGTGCTGGTCAACCGCTCGCGGCTGACCGCGCTCGCCGGGCCCGACGACAAGGCGAGCCTGGACCGGCAGATTGCCGAGATCGAGGAGCTGGTCGGCTCGGCCGCGGGCTTCAGCAAGGAGCGCGGCGACACGATCAAGGTCGCGGCGGTCGGCTTCGTCAACGACGGCCAGGCGATGGAGCCGGTGCCGCCGCTCTCGCTCACCGACGTGATGATGAAGCAGTCCGGCACGCTCATCAACGCGGCGACGATCCTCGTCGTGGCAGGCCTGCTGATCTGGTTCGGCCTGCGCCCGGCGCTTCGCGCGATCCTGGCAACGCCCGAGACCGCTCAGAGCGAGGTCGCGGCGCTCGCCGGCCCCGAGGGCGCGCCAGCGCTTGCCGCCGGTATGGCGGCCGACGGCACGATGGCGCTCGCCGCACCGGGTGCAGCGCCTCCCGGATCCAGCGAGGCGGCCAAGCTCCCCGCGCCGGGCGTCGCCGGCCTGCTGGAGGAACTGGAGGACAAGATGGCGCGCTCGCCGCAGAAGCGGCTGGAGCAGCTCATCGACATCGACGAGGAGCAGGTCGCGGCCGTGCTCAAGCGCTGGCTCATGCGTGAGGAGGCGGCGTGATGGACGCGGTTCTCGCACGCTACCTGCCGGACTTTTCCGCTCCTCCCCCGCCGCCCGTAGCACTCGCCGGCGAGCCGGATTTTTCGGGAGCATGGTTCCGCGCGCCCGCCGCCGTCGTGGAGCCGTCCGCACCGGAGCCGGTCGAGATCCAGGCCGAACTCGAACCCTTCCTGCCCCGTGCCGCCGCGGCGGCCCTGCGGCCGGCAGAGGATCGCGAGGCGCTGATCGCCGCCGCCGAGGCGCGCGGGCGCGAGCAGGGCCGAGCCGAGGCGATGGAAGAGTGGTCGTCGCAGGCCGCGCTCGAACGCGCGGCGCAGCAGGCTCTCTTCGAGGAAGGATTGGCGCAGGCCCGCCGCGACTGGACCGAGGCGCAGGGCGAGGCCCTGGCGCAAGGCTTCGTCGCGGCCATGCAGGCGCTCGACGCTACGCTATCGGACCGGGTCGCGCGGCTGATCGCGCCGGTCCTGGGTCAGGCGCTGCAACGGCAGGCGCTGGATGAACTCGGCGCCGCCCTCAAGCGCATCCTGGCCGAGCCGCAGCAGGCGGTGGTGCAGGTGCGCGGGCCGGACGACCTGATCGCGGCGCTCGCCGCACGGCTCGGCGGTGCGGCCGGAATCGCTTTCGAAGCGGCCGAGGGGCCGGAGGTGACGGTGCGCGCGGGCGAGACCGTGATCGAGACCGAACTCGCGGCCTGGAGCCGCCTGATCACCGCCGCGATCGCGGAGGCGTAAGATGTCGGACCACGCCCAAGAAATCATCATCATCAAGCGCCACGGCGACCACGAGGACGGCCATCACGGCGGCGCCTGGAAGATCGCGCTCGCCGACTTCATGACGGCGATGATGGCGCTGTTCCTGGTGATGTGGCTGATCAACTCCACCAGCAAGGAGCAGAAACAGACCATCGCCGAGTACTTCAACCCGGTGAAGCTCGCCGAGGTCACCCACGACCGCAAGGGCGTGAACGACCCGCAGGACACGCCCAATGATCCCGCCCCCTCCGGCAAGGGCAAGGGCGATGGGGGCAACGCCGAGGGCAAGGGCGACGCGGCCGGCGCGCCGGGCAGCCGCGCCCGTGAATCCGCCCTGTTCCAGGATCCTTACGCGGTGCTCGCCAAACTCGCCGCGGAGGCCGAGGCCGCCGGGCCGGAGGCCGCGAGCGCGGATGCCTCCGCGGTTGAGGCCGGACAGCCGGGCGTGGCCGGCGGCGAGACCGGGCGCGACCCGTTCGACCCGCTCTACTGGCAGGTCGCCGCCCTGCCGCGTCGCCGCACGGACAATCCCGGCGCCCTCGACACGGCTGCCGCCGCGCCGGCCGAGGCCCGCCTCGACGCGCGTGCACAGATCACCGGCCCCAAACCCAAGGATTTGCCGAAGGAATCGGCCAAGGACGTCGCCCGCCAGAGCCTGAACGAGGCCATGCGGCAGGCCGGCGTCAAGCTTGCCTCGGCCGAGCCGATGCCGCTGGCGGTTCCAAGCGCCGAGGCCGCCAAGCCACCGTCCGAGACGGCACCGCACACGTCCCCGCCCGAACTCAAGACGGCCCCGCCCGAACCGACGCTGCTGGCAAAAGCCGAGACGCCTGCTGCGAAGGAACTGGCGGCGGGGGCGGATCAAACCGCGAAAGCGGCCGAGACCGCGGCGCTCTCGGCTCTGAAGGCCGAGATCGCGCGGGCCGTGCCGTCGCTGCCCAACGGCGCGCCCGCCCCGCAGGTCGAGGTGCGCCGGACCGGCGAAGGCGTGCTCATCAGCATCACCGACGAGATCAATTTCAGCATGTTCGGGATCGGCTCGGCCGAACCGACACCCAAGGTGGTCAAGGCGCTGGAGCGCATCGCCAAGATCCTCAACAGCCGCCCCGGCCGCGTCGTCGTGCGCGGCCATACCGACGGCCGCCCGTTCCGCTCGGAGACCTACGACAACTGGCGCCTGTCCTCGGCGCGGGCGCAGATGGCCTCCTACATGCTCGTGCGCGGCGGCCTCGACGAGGCCCGCATCGACCGCATCGAGGGCTATGCCGACCGCCAGCCCCGCATCGCCGCCAACCCGAAGGCCGCCGAGAACCGCCGCATCGAGATCCTGCTGCGGGGCCTGCCGGAATGACTTCTTTTCGGGAGTCCCTAGCGCGGTCGAGTCGCTCGGCCGTCGTCGCGAGCGACGTCGGGGACCGTCGCGGCGCTGGATGGCTTCGCCTGACGGCTCGCAATGATGGTGGAGGGCACACCTTCCGTCATTGCGAGGCGAAGCCGAAGCAATCCAAGATCGCGACGCCGACGGACAGAGCATCCCGGCCTCGCGCCCTCGCGGCGACCGCCCTCACTCTCTGCCTCGCCCTCGTTCCGGCCATGGCCGCCGAGCACGGCGACGGCCACGCGCCGCCCGCGGAAAACCATGCCGCCGACGACCATGGCGGACACGGCGCTCCGGCGAAACCGATCGAACCGCTGCCGGTGAAGGCGCACGGCCTGCCGGTCGAACTGACGCGCACGCTCCAGCTCCTTCAGGACCGCATCGCCAGCGGCTCGACCCAGGCGCATGTCGCGCAGCGCCAGCTCCTCGGCCATATCGAGCAGCGGCTGATCACCCTCGATCCCGAGGCCTGGGCCGAGGCGGAAAACGCGCGCGCCGCCGTCACCTTCGCGCTCGCGGGCGGCGGACCGGGAGCCCTGCGGGCGATCCTCCGATCCAACAAGGTGCCGGAGGCGGAGCAGCCCCTGGCGCTCGGAGCACTTGCCTATCTCGAAGGGCGCGAGCGAGAGGCGCGGGCCAAGCTGGCCGGCATCGACCCGCGCACGATGCCGGCGGGCCTCGCCGGGCAGCTCGCGCTGACGCAATCGGCGCTGATGGTGC
The DNA here is from genome assembly GCF_024169925.1 of Methylorubrum extorquens. Lineage (NCBI taxonomy): Bacteria > Pseudomonadati > Pseudomonadota > Alphaproteobacteria > Hyphomicrobiales > Methylobacteriaceae > Methylorubrum > Methylorubrum extorquens. The sequence goes on along the minus strand of NZ_JALJXF010000001.1, from coordinate 386,673 downwards.
GCGACGCGCCGGTCAAGTCGCTCGAACTCCTGGACCTCGCCCGGCTTCTGGCGCCCGGCACGCTGGTCGAGGAAGGGGCGCTGCGCCGCCAGATCTTCGTGGTCGCGCAGGGCGGCGATGCGCGGCGCTTCGAGGCGCTGGCGATCCAGTACCTGCGCCGGTTCCGCCGCTCGGTCTATGCCGGCAACTTCCGCCAGCGCTTCGCCGGCGCGCTCACCCGCCTCGACTTCGACAGCGACCGCACCCGCATCGCCAGCCTGGAGCGGATGCTCGACGAGATCGAGCCTGAGAGCCGGCGCGACCTCTACCTGCTGGTAGCCCGCGCCGGGCTGGAACAGGGCCGCCGCGAGACCGCGCTGTTTTCCGCCGAGCGGGCGATGGGGCTCGCCGCGCCGGATTCGCGAGCCGCAGCGCAGGCGCGGCTCTATCGCGGCGCGGCGCTGATCGTGGCCGATGGACGCTTCGAGGAAGGGTACGATGCCTTGCGCGGCCTCGACCGTGCCGATTTCGCCCCGTCCGACGCGGACCTGCTCGACGCCGCGCTCTCCACCGCCCGGCAGATCCGCACGCCCTCCCCCGTCGCCGCGGCGACCCCGGCCCCGCCGCCCTCGGCGAGCCGGCCGATCCCCGAATCCGGCTCGCTCCTGCGGGCGCAGGAGGCCCTGGCCCGGGCCGAGCGTTCCATGGATGCCACCACCGGCACTCCCTGAGATTTCCCCGCACTCCAACCACCGGACGATCGACCCGTGATGCGGTCCCTCGACACCCTTCTTCTGACGCGGCCGAAGCCCGAGGCCGGCCGTGCGCCCGCGGGCGAGGATGCGCGCGTGGACGTCCCCTCCGGCTTCGAGGCGATGCTCGGCGCATTGGAGGGCGGAACAGCCGAGACCGGGGCGGCCGAGAGAGGGCCGTCAGTGGCCGGAGAGGTTGGGGCGGAACCGGCCGAAGCCGGGGCGGACCTGCCCCCTGCCCTCCCCGCCGACGCTTCCCCCGCCATCACCATCGACGTCGGCGGCTCGGCCTTGCAGGCGCTGATGGCGCTCACCGGTCCTGCGGCGCCGGCCATCGCGGCTCCCCCGGATGCCAGCCTGGAAGCCATGGTGCAGCGGGCCGCCCTACGCGCCGGATCGGGGCCCGGCCCGGCCCCGGCGGAACCGGCCTTGCAAATGTCGATGGTCGGCCTGGAAACGCATTTCGCGCCGGTCCGGCCGCGCGGGGTCGCAACCCCGGCAGAACCGGGCATCGGGCAGGGCTTGAGCGAGACATCCGCGCCGCCGACCGTCCCGACATCGGACCGCTTCGGCGCCGCGCCGGTCGCTCTCGTGAACCAGGAAAAGGCGCCCGTTGCGGGCGCCGCGCGGACCGCGACGGCAGCCGATGCGATCATGCCGCCGGCCGGTGGGCCGGATGGCCAGCGCGCGATAGGATCGGAAGCGATGCCGCTCCCGGCGGCTGACAGCGACGTTCGCGATCCGGCCACACCATCCGATCGGCCGGCACCGGAAGCCGCCGCGAACGGGCCGACCGCACCGGCCGCCACCCCGCGCGCACCGTCGCCGGGTGAAGCGGCAAAGGCTGCGGCGCCGGCCGGCATGGCCGACCTAGCCGCCACGGCGTCCGCGCCGCCGGCCTCGCCTGATCCGACCGCCGCGACGCCTGCGCGGCCGGCCGGGCCTGATCCAGAACCCGACCGCCCCGCCACCCCTGCCGTGCCGAGCCCTGCGCCGGCGTCGGACGAAGCCGTTCGGCAGCCGGCAGCCGCCCCGGTGCAGACTACCGTCATCGAAGCCCTGCGAAGCCCCGCGGGCCGCGGGGCACCGCGGAGCGATCGCGCCGAACCGGCCGGTACAGCGGACAACGCCGCGCGCGTCGATCGACCGGAAAGCCCGAGCCTCACCGAACCGGCCGCCATCGCCCAACTCGGCGCGCCGGGACAGACCCGACGCGACCCGGATTCGAGGCAGGATCGCCCGGCCGTCATCGCACGCCCCGAAACCACGCCGGAGCAGGCCACCGTGGCGGTGCCGCAGCCGCAGGCCAACGAAGGCGTAGCGCGCCCCGTGCGCGCCGAAACCGACGCGGCGATGCCCGAAGCGCCGCGTCCGGAGATGCCGCTGGCGCAACCCGTTGCGCAGGAGACGGCCGGCATGCCGGCTCCGGTACCCGCCTCGCCGCTGCGTCAGATCGTCGATGCGGTCGCCGCCCAGTTGCCGGCCGCGCCCGCGAGCCAGGCCCGCCCCGTTCCGGCTTCGACCGAGGCCGGGCCGCTGAAGATCCTCACGCTCCAGCTCCATCCGGCCGACCTCGGCTCGGTGCTGGTGCGGATGCGTCTGCAGGATGGGCGGCTCGAGATGAGCCTGCGCACCAGCCGCGAGGAGACCGCCGAGCGCCTGCGCAAGGAGGGCGAGCTGCTCTCCGGCCTGCTGCGCGAGGCCGGCTACGAGCCCGAAGCCGTGACGATTCAGGCAGGCGGCCCCGGAGCCGGCGATTCCGCGCCGCGCGGCCAGGGATTCGCGGCCTTCGCCGGATCGCAGGGCGGGCAGCACGACAGACAGCCGGGCGCGGCGACGCCCGATCAATCGGGCCGGCGCCCGTCCCCCCGCGCGGACGCGGCCGCCGAGTCCACCGACATGCCCACCGGGGAGCAGGACCATGAGACGGATTCTCGCGGGCGCGATCGCGGCAGCCTGTATCTCTAGCGCCGCCGGCCCGAATGCGGCGGCCGCGCATTCCACCGCCGCCGAGGGCGCCGCAGAAGCGGCCTCCGCACAGACGGGCGCGCTGGGCGGCGAGACGCGAGGCGGCTCCAGCCGTCCTGCGATGGCGGGCGCCTCCCGTGTCTGCGAGCGCCAGATGGCGCAGGCGGCGGCCAAGCACGGCGTGCCGCTCGGCATGCTCTACGCGGTCGGGCTGACGGAGAGCGGCAACCGCGGCTCGCTCCAGCCCTATGCCATGAATGTCGGGGGCAAGGCCTATTTCGGCAGCGGCGCCGCCGACGTGATGCAGCGCCTCGCCCAGGCGCAGCGGGAGGGCGTGCGCCTGGTCGATCTCGGCTGCATGCAGATCAACCATCACTATCATCGCGCGAAGTTCGCCTCGCTGGAGGCGATGATCGACCCGGCCCAGAACGTCGAATACGCGACGCGCTTCCTGAAGGAGTTGAAGGAGCGCGAGGGAAGCTGGACGCTCGCCGTGGCGCGCTACCATGCCGGGCCGAACAACAACCCGGCGCAGAAGGTCTATGTCTGCCGGGTCATCACCAACATGGTCGCCACCGGTTTCGGCAACTGGACGCCGGGCGCGAAGGCATTCTGCCAGTAGCCGGGCTCACCCGACGTAGGTGTAGCCCATGTAGCGCTTGGCCTCGATCGGATCGTGGCCGAGCCGCTCGGCGAGCTTCTTGCGCAGCTTGCTCACATGGCCCTCGATCACGCTCTCTTCGACGCCGTTGCTGTAGACGCCGTAGACCACGTTGAAGACCTGGGTCTTGGTGAGCCGGCGCCCGCGGTTGCGCACGAGATATTCGAGGATGTGCCGCTCCCGCCGCGGCAGGGACAGCGGCACGCCGTCGATCTCGGGGTCGCGCCCGTCGTGGAAGACCTTGAGACGGTCCACTGCCCTGGCCTCGCCCTCGGTCTCGCCGTCCGCCTCGCCGGCTTGGACGGCGCCGTTGACCCGGCGCCAGATCGCCTCGGAGCGGGCCAAAATCTCGCGGACATGGACGGGCTTGGGCAGCACGTCGTCGATGCCGGCTTCCAGCAGTTCGACGGTCTGCTCGAGGGAGCGCAGGTCGGCGAGCGCGATGATCGGTGCGCGGGACTGCTTGCGGATGACGCTGGCGCATTTCGCCCGCTCCGCGAAATCCCCGAGGAGGAAGCCCTGGATCGCTTCGAGGTCGGCGGGAGAGGCCGCCCGGAGCCAGCTCAGGAACTCTTCGGGCATAAGCGCGAACGAGGAGATGCCCTCACGCTCGAAGCTGGCCTTGTAACCCGCGTTCACCGTATCGCGCGGATCGACCAGAAAATACATCGACGACTCTTCCCCTGATCCCGCCGGATCGCCCTGCCACTGCGCCGCGATGAGGGCAGGTTTTGGGCGCTCCCGGAAGACCGTCTCCGCCGCCTTCCGCAACGCTTCGAAACGCTGCCGCAGCCAATTCATGAAGCGCGGCCGCGGGGGGGTCAATCTACTGAAATGCACATTTCCAAACAGGGGCGGTGTTCGTCGGCGGCGCGTGGCATTCGCGCCGCTTCAGGCGTGGCCGACCCGGGCTTGGCTGAGGGCGTGGGCGAAGCCTTCGAGGGAGAGCGCATCCGTCTCCTCCGCGACGATGCGCTGGATCGCGACGCCGGCGAACACCTCGTCGAGCACGAGCTTGAAGAACACCGTCATCGGCTCGGCGGCGAATTCGAGATCGAGGACCACCTGCATGGAGCGGCCCCAATCGAGGCACACGTCGGCCGCGTCGGCGTAGGTCAGCACCGATTCCTTGAAGAACAATTCGGCGGAGGACGAGACGATGTCGGCGATGTTGCCGTGCCGCTCGCCACGGATCCAGCCGATGAGCACCCCGCCGTCGAGCAGGCACAGCTCGGCGATGAAGTCACGCAGCGCCTCGGCGAAGATCTGTTCGGCCGCCGCATGGCTGTGCGGGACGGCTGACGGTCCTGGCGCGAAACGTTGGACCTGAGGGGTCATCGGGCTCTCGCGAAAAGGAAGAAAAGGATCTGCGCCACGGCGCGGTAAAATTCTGCCGGAATCGTCTGATCGACCTGCACAGCATCGTACAGCGACCTTGCGAGAGGCTTGTCCTCGATCACGGCGATGCCTTTTTCCTCGGCGATCGCGCGGATACGGAGCGCGATGAGATCCTGCCCCTTGGCGATCACGAGGGGGGCCGGGTTCTCGCTGGGCTCGTAGCGCAGGGCCACGGCGAAGTGGGTCGGGTTGGCGATGATCACGGTCGCCCGGTCGACATTGGCGAGCATCCGGTTGCGGGCGCGGTCCTGGGCGAGCGAGCGCAGCCGGGCCTTCACCGACGGATCGCCCTCGGTCTGCTTGTGCTCGTCCTTGATGTCCTGGCGCGACATCCGCAGCGAGCGCTGCCAGCGCAGCCGCGCCCAGACGAGATCGCCCGCGACGATCACGATGGTGGCGATGGCCACCGCCGAGACGAGACGGATCGCGACCGTCAGGATCAGTTCGGGCAGTTGGCTCGGATCGACGAACATGGCGTTCACGGCTCTTGTCCGCTCCGAGCGGAGGAGCAGAAGGGCGACGACACTGACCGACAGGAATTTAACGAGGGATTTCAGGAACTCGACTTGACCCGAGGTTCCGAAGATCCGCGCGAAACCCGCCATCGGCGACACCCGCGACCATTTCGGCGTGATCCGGTCGAGGACGAAGCGCGGCAGGTTTTGCAGGAGTGAGGCGGTGAGACTGCAGACCGCCAGGATCAGCAGGATCGGCAGCAGGAATCGGCCCGCCGCCAGCGCCACGCGGCTGAGAAGCAGCATCGCGTCGCCGCCGGTCTCCAGGGAGAAGCCGCGCGGATCGTCGAAGAGCGGTTTGAAATCGCCTGCGAGCTGCGCCGCCTGTCCCCGCGCGAACAGGGCGAGCGCGATCAGCAGGCCGAGCGTCGAGGCGAAGACCGGCGCCTCGCGTGAGAACGGGATGTCGCCCTTCTCGATCGCCTCGCGCACCCGCCGTTCGGTGGCGGCTTCGGTCTTGCTCTCCTTGTCCTCGTCCGACACGCATCAGCCCCGCCGATACGCAAGCGGAACGGGAGGGCGCGGATCAGCGGATGAGCGCTTCATCCTCGCCTCCCGGATTGATCTCGATCTCGCCGCGCCCGGCCATGTCCATGGCCAGATCGGTGATGGTGCGGCGCGCCTCCAGCACGTCGCGCTGCGCCGCCGGCTCGCCGCCGTTCAATTCGTGCTCGACCATGCGGCGCACGCGCGCCGAGAGGGCACTGAGCACCGTGGTGCGGAACTCGACCTCCGTGCCCTTCAGTGCCAGCACCAGACGGTCGTTGGGGACGGCATCGAACAGAGTGGTGCGGGCGCGCGGCGCCAGCTTGACGATGTCGTCGAAGGTGAAGAGCAGGCCTTTCAGGATCTCGACCGATTTCGGACGCGACTCGCCGAGGCTGGTGAGCACGTCGTCCATCTGCTGGCGCTCCATCTTGTTGATGATGTCGGCCATTTTGGCGTGGGTGTCGGCGCCGGAATTGCGCGCGCCGTTGATCATGAAGTCCTCGTGCAGCGTCTTCTCGATCGCGTGCAGTACGTCGTCGACGATCGGCTTGAAGCTCAGCATCCGCCGCATCACCGTGTTGCGCACCGGCGCGGGCAGGTGGCCCATCACCTTGGCGGCGGTGGCGGGTTTCACCTTCGACAGGATCAGCGCGGCGGTCTGCGGATGCTCCTTGACGAGGTAGCTCGCCAGCACGCTCTCCTGCACGGTGCCGAGCCGCTCCCACACCGAGCGGGTGGCGCTGCCGCGCACGTCGGCGAGGATGTCGGCGATCTGGTCGGCCGGCAGCAGGCCGGTGAGCAGCTTCTCGACCTCGCTCGCCGTCCCGATCAGGCTGTTGCCGGCGGAGAATTCGGACGAGAAGTTCTCGACCACCGTGTCGAGCTGCTCGGGGCTGACCGCCCCGAGATGCGAGGCCGAGCGGGTGATGCGCTTGAGTTCGTCCGGCTCGAAATACTTGATGAGCCGCCCGGCCGCGGGCTTGCCCATGGCGAGCAGCAGCGCCGCCACTTGATCGACGGGGTCGAGCCGCCGGGTCGCCACCGCACGGGGCGCGATGGCGACCGAGGAGACGGCGTCCGGTGGGACGGGGCTCGATGCCAGAGGGCTCGAAGACATGGCGGCCCGCTCTCGCCGAGGCTCAGGTGTTCTGGTCGGTGGCGGAGGGGCCGACCACCTCGGTCAGCGACACGCCGAACCGGGAATTGTCCTCCTCGACGATCACGATCTCGCCCCGCGCGATGACCCGGCCGTTGACCATCACGTCCACGGGCTCGCCGACCCGGTGATCGAGGGGGACGACGGCGCCGCGCCCGAGCTTCATCAGATCCGCCACCGGCATGGTTGCCGAACCGAGCACCACCTGCATCAGCACCGGGATGCGTAGGATCGAATCGAGGTTGCGCCCGTCGCCGACGCGAGGCTCGGTGCCGGCGAGATCGGTGGCGGGGAAGGGGCTGCTGCTCATCGCTCGGGCTCGTCGGGTCCGCTTCGTGCGTGAGGAGGGTCTAGCCGGCTTGGCTGACGCGAGGCTGTCGCCGCATGTCGTAAGCTTCCCACTCCGCGCGGCCGGCCCGGCTGACATTTGACTGACGGCTTCCGTCAGGTTCGCGGGGGTCGTCCGGTGAAAGAAGGAGGCATCACGACACCCGACAGGACCCGAACGCCATGAACGCCTTCAAGACCATTCTTGCCGCCACGCTGGCCACCGGCCTCGTCGCGGCGTCGGCACAGGCCGACACGCCCGGAAAGGACTGGATGCCGATCGACCAAGTGCTGACGAAGCTGTCGGAGGCCGGCTACGGCACGGTGCGCAGCATCGAGGCCGACGACGGGGTGTGGAAGGCCAAGGCGGTCCGGGACGGCCGGAGCGTCAAGCTTCAGCTCGATCCGCGGACCGGCGCCATCGTCGAGAAGGCCAAGGGGCAGAGCGACGATTGAGGCCGACGACGGCTCACGGCTTCTGCGAGCGCGCGGCGACGAGGGCCGCGCGCGACGCCTCCAGCGCGTCGAGCGTCGCCCGCGCCTCCTCGATCTTGAGGCTCAGGGCGTCCAGAACCTCGCGGCCCTCCTCCTTGAAGGAGCGCACCGCCTCGCCGGCCTGGGTCAGCGCCACGCCGGAGGCGGCCACCGCCGCGCCGTACTCGGCCTGGGTCCGGTCGAGGCGCTTGAGCTTCAGGTACATCGGCACGACGCAGGCGCTCGTCACCACGAGCGCGACGAGCAGCACGCCGTCAACCAAGGAGCCCATGGCCGCCCTCCTTCTCCGGATTGATCGATTCTTCCACCCGCAGGACGTAAGCGCCCTGCGACTGGCCGGCCCGGCACCAGAAGAGGGGCCGGTCGTTGCCCTCGAGCTTGATCCGCGTCGCGGGCGTCGCGTCGAGGGTCAGCACCTGCCCGACCTTGAGGCCGGCGATCTCGCCGAGCGTCAGGTGCCGCTCCTCGAGGACGGCGCGCAGACGCACGGTGGTCTTTTGCACCTCCGCCGCGATCTGCTCGGCCCAGCGCGGGTCGCGGGCGGCGGATTCGCCGGTCAGCACCTTGCCGAGAGCCGGGCGCAGCGGGTTCAACACCGTCTGCGGGATGATGAGGAACATCTCGCCGCCGCGGTTGAGCGCCTGGAGCAGGAACTTGGCCTGGACCGCCTTGTTGGAGCGCCGGCCGATCACCGCGAACTCCATCCGAGTCTCCATCCGCTCCAGGCGGAAGGCGGTCTGCGAGACGAGGCCGAAGGAGGATTCGAGCGCCTTGCCGACCTGCTCGAACACCATCTGCGCGATGCGCAGCTCGATCGCCGAGAAGGTGCGCTCGTCCTCCACCGGCGGCTCGGAGCCGTCGGAGCCGAACAGAACCTCGACCATGGTGTAGAGGAAGTCGCGGTCGAGCCCGACCAGGACGTGCCCGTCCCATTCCGGCGCCTGGAAGATGCCGACCACCGCGTTGGCGTCGTAGGCATCGAGGAACTCGCCGAAGCGCCCACTCTCGACGCCGCTCAGGGAGTAGAACGCCGAGGAGGCGGCCAGGTGCTTGGCCGCGTCGCTGCAAGCGGTGGCGAGGCGGTCGAACACCACGCTGAGCATCGGCAGCCGGTCGAGCGACAGGCCGCCGGCCTCCTGGATGCGGGCACGGATGTCGGTCGCGGGCCGTGACGCCGTAACGAAGGGGGGAAGCTCCGGCCGGGGCTCGGGGTTCGCCTCGGGGCCCGTTTCGGGCGCCGCGTCGGAGGTCTCGGTCTCGTCCATCGGGAAAGGCCCTTACGCCGCGGCCGGTTCGGCGCGGGCGCCGGGCACGGTTGCGCTCTCGACCTCGTCGATGGTCGGGCGGTCGGCGCCGGCAATACCCTTGCGGCCGTGCTCGATCGCGACCTGGGGCAGCGCGCCGTTCATGTAGGCGATCAGGCTCTGCTTCACGATGGTGTAGACGCTGCACTGCTTCTCGCGCACGCCTTTAATCTTCACGGCGAGCGGGGCGAGCATCCCGTAGGACGCGAACACGCCGATGAAGGTGCCGACCAGCGCCGCGCCGATCAGGCCGCCGAGGATCTGCGGCGACTGGTCGAGCGCACCCATCGCCTTCACGATGCCGAGCACCGCCGCGACGATCCCGAGCGCCGGCAGCGCCTCCGCCACGGTGTTGATCGCGGCGTAGGGCTTGAGCTTGTACTTCTTGTGGGTGCCGATCTCTTCTTCCATCAGCGCCTCGATCTCGTGCGAGCGGGCGTTGCCGATGAGGATCAGGCGGCAATAGTCGCAGATGAACAAGACCAGATCCTGGTCCTTGGTCACCTCGGGATAATTCTTGAAGATCTCGGAATTCGCCGGATCGTCGAAATGCGTCTCGACCTCGTTGCGGGGCTTGGTCTTCAAGTCGCGCATCAGCGCGTGCAGCAGCCCCAGCAGCGAGAGGAAGTCCTGGCGCTTCGGCCCCTTGTTGGTGAAGGCCTCCATCGTCGCCTTACCGGAGTCGACCACCGTCTTCATCGGGTTGGCGATGACGAAGGTGCCCGCCGCCATGCCGAAGATGATGACGAACTCCCAGGGCTGCCAAATCACGATCAGGTGCCCGCCCATGGCGACAAAGCCGCCGAGCATGCAGCCGATCGCGATGACGAGGCCGACGAGGATTCCCATGAGAAGACTCCGGGGGACACCGCTGCGGGGACGGGTGCCGACGCGCGGCGGCCCTTTGTCCGAGCCAATAGGCATAGTGGCTTGCGCGGAGCTTTTTCACGCAACGCCAGCGCCTGTCCTTGCCGGGGCCGACCTTGGAGCCGGGCGTTCGAGCGCCTAACTGAGGCTCGGCCTTTTTCCCTCGAACCGGAGCGTTTCCTTGGCCCAGACCGACGATCGCCTGCCGCAGATGCACGCCACCACGATCCTCATGGTCCGCAAGGGCGGCCGGGTGGTGATCGGCGGCGACGGTCAGGTCAGCCTCGGCCAGACCATCGTGAAGGGCAACGCCCGCAAGGTCCGGCGCCTCGCAAAGGGCACCGTGATCGGCGGCTTCGCCGGTGCCACCGCCGACGCCTTCACCCTGTTCGAGCGGCTGGAGGCCAAGCTGGAGCAGTATCCCGGCCAGCTCACCCGCGCCTGCGTCGAACTCACCAAGGATTGGCGCACCGACCGCTATCTGCGCCGGCTGGAGGCGATGATGCTGGTCGCCGACAAGGAAGTGAGCCTGCTGCTGTCCGGCTCCGGCGACGTGCTGGAGCCCGAGACCGGGGTGATGGCGATCGGCTCAGGGGGCAACTACGCCCTCTCCGCCGCCCGCGCGCTCGAGGATGGCGAACTCGACGCCGAGGCGATCGTGCGCCGGTCGATGAAGATCGCCGCCGAGATCTGCGTCTACACCAACGGCAACCTCGTGATCGAAACCCTCGACGCGGCCTGAGGGCCGCGCTCCCTGGAAAGCCGGGACTCGCCCGCTTAGATCGTTCGTGGGGAAGGCCCCGCGCCCGACGCGCCGCCCCACACGTCCCAAAAAAACGGCCGCAGGAGCCCGATGACCACCTTCTCTCCCCGCGAGATCGTCTCCGAGCTCGACCGCTTCATCGTCGGCCAGAAGGACGCCAAGCGCGCGGTCGCGATCGCCTTGCGCAACCGTTGGCGGCGCCAGCAACTGAAAGGGCCGCTGCGGGACGAGGTGGCGCCCAAGAACATCCTGATGATCGGCCCGACGGGCTGCGGCAAGACCGAGATCGCCCGGCGCCTCGCCCGGCTCGCGGGTGCGCCCTTCCTCAAGATCGAGGCGACCAAGTTCACGGAGGTCGGCTATGTCGGCCGCGACGTGGAGCAGATCGTGCGCGACCTCGTGGAGGTCGGCATCGGCCTGACGCGGGAGGAGAAGCGCAAGGCGGTGAAGGCCAAGGCGGAAGCAGCCGCCGAATCGCGCATCCTCGACGCCCTGGTCGGGCCGACCGCGAGCCAAGCGACGCGCGAAAGCTTCCGCAAGAAGCTGCGGGCGAGCGAACTCGACGACAAGGAGGTCGAGATCGAGCTGGCCCCGTCCGGTTCGCAGGGCATGCCGATGTTCGAGATCCCCGGAATGCCGGGCGCATCGATGGGCGCGATCAACATCTCCGACATGCTGGGCAAGGCGCTCGGCGGCCAGCGCGGCAAGCCGCGCCGCATCACGGTGGCGGAGGCCTACGCGCCGCTGATCGCCGAGGAGAGCGACAAGCTCGTGGACGACGACGCGCTGACCCGCGAGGCGATCCGCGAGGTCGAGGATAACGGCATCGTCTTCCTCGACGAGATCGACAAGATTTGCGCCCGCGAGGGCCGCTCGGGCGCCGACGTCTCCCGCGAGGGCGTGCAGCGCGATCTGCTGCCCCTGATCGAGGGCACCACGGTTGCGACCAAGCATGGGCCGGTGAAGACCGACCACATCCTGTTCATCGCATCCGGCGCCTTCCACGTCTCGAAGCCCTCGGATCTCCTGCCCGAATTGCAGGGCCGCCTGCCGATCCGCGTCGAGTTGCAGCCGCTGACCGTCGAGGATTTCAAGCAGATCCTCACCGCGACCGAGGCAAGCCTCATCAAGCAGACGGTGGCGCTGATGGAGACGGAGGGCGTCACCCTCGACTTCACCGAGGATGCCATCGACGCGTTGGCCCGTGTCGCCGTCGAGGTGAACGGCTCGGTGGAGAATATCGGCGCCCGCCGCCTGCAGACGGTGCTGGAACGGGTGATCGACGAGATCTCGTTCACGGCCACCGACCGCTCCGGCGAGACGGTGCCGATCGATGCGGCCTATGTGCGCGATCGCGTCGAGGATCTGGCCGCGAACGCGGATCTCAGCCGCTTCATCCTCTGACCGTGCGCGGACGCAACGCCGCGCCCGACATCGCCCTGCCGATCCTCGCCCTCCTGGCGGGGATGGTCTCGATCCAGAGCGGCGCCGCTTTGGCCAAGGGGCTGTTTCCGGTCGTCGGCGCGGCAGGCGTCACCACGCTCCGCGTCGGCTTCTCGGCACTGATCCTGCTCGCGGTCTGGCGGCCGTGGCGGCGCAGTCTCGAACGAGGCGAGATCGGCGCCATCGCGCTCTACGGCGCGGCGCTCGGGCTCATGAACCTGCTGTTCTATCTCTCGCTCCGCACGATCCCGCTCGGGATCGCGGTGGCCATCGAGTTCACCGGTCCGCTCGCCGTGGCGTTGGCGGGCTCGCGCCGGGCCCGCGATTTCGCCTGGATCGGCCTCGCGGTGCTCGGGCTCGGCCTGCTGCTGCCGCTGGGCGAGGCGAGCACCCTCGATCCGACGGGTGCGGCGCTGGCTCTCGGCGCGGGCCTATGCTGGGCGGCCTACATCGTGTTCGGCCAGCGCGCCGGCCGGGCCGGCGGCGGGCGGGCGGTGTCGCTCGGCATGCTGGTCGCCGCCCTCGTCGTCGCACCGGTGGGCCTCGTGGAAGCCGGCGGCGACCTGTTCACCCCGGCGACGCTCATAACAGGTCTCGTCATCGCGATCCTGTCGAGCGCCCTGCCCTACTCGCTCGAAATGTTCGCCCTCACGTGCCTGCCCCGCCCGGCCTTCGGGGTGCTGATGAGCCTGGAGCCGGCCGTCGCGTCGGTGGCCGCCCTCGCCCTGCTCGGCGAGCGGCTGACTCCGATGCAGGGCGGGGCCATCGCCTGCATCGTGGCGGCTTCGGCGGGGATCACGCTGGCGAGCCGTCAATCCGGCAACCGACGACAGGAGCCGGACGACGTCGGGTGAACCGGGCGATCCCGATCGGCGACCGCTACCCTTCCCAGACCTGCCCAGGCCGCAGCGCCAGGAACCGCTCCGGCGCAAGTGCGGCCGCCGTCAGCGCTTCGCCCAGCGCCTCAACGGGACGCTCGATGCCCTCGTCCGTCAGCTTGAACGTGCCCCAATGGTGGCCAAGCGCCTGATCGGCGCCGAGGAGGCTCAGCGCCTCCACCGCGTCGGCCGGGTTCATGTGCTGCGGCTGCATGAACCAGCGCGGTTCGTAGGCGCCGATCGGCAGAGTCGCGAGACGGGGCGGGCCGAACCGGGCGCGGATGTCCCGGAAGATCGCGCCATCGCCGAGGCCGGTATCGCCGACATGGTAGTGGACGCCGCGGGGCGTCGTCAGCAGGAAGGCGCACCACAGGGCCATGCGCCGGTCGTTGAGGCCGCGCGCCGACCAGTGGTTGGCCGGCGTCAGATGCACGGTGATACCGGCGCCGAGATCGACCGACTCGCCCCAGTCGCGGGTCTCGACATGCATGGTCTCGTCGTAGCCGCGCAGGATCGCGTCGTTGCCGAGCGGGGCGACGATCAGCGGTTGATGATCCTGCCACAGGCGGGCGATCGTCGGCCCGTCGAGATGGTCGTAGTGGTTGTGGGTGATCAGCACCGCATCGATCGGCGGCAGGTCGGCATAGGCGACGCCCTGCGCGTTGACCCGCTTCGGCCCGGCAAAGCGGACCGGGCTCGCGCGCTTGGCATAGACCGGATCGACCAGGATGTTGCGGCCCGCGACCTGGAACAGGTAGCTCGCATGTCCGATCAGCACGACGCGAAGCCCCTCGAACCGCTCCGGGGGTTTGTCGGCGGGAAACGGGCTCGGGAAGCTTGACGGCCACGCCTCGGGCTTGCCGGTCCGGCGCCAGCGGGCGAGGTCGGAGAGCGACTTGTCGGGCGGCTGGTTCGGGGCGTGGAAGCGCAAGCCATCGAAATGCGCGCTCTGGGGGCCGCGGTAATAGGGGTTCTTGCCCCGGCGATGCGCGGCGTAGCCGACACCCCCGAGGGTCATCACCGTGGCCGCGCTGGCGACCGTGAGCAGGCCACGCTTCTTCATACGGCCAAGATGGCCCGTCCGGTCCGTGGTTCAAGCGCGGCGCAGGGCCTCAGGAGCGCCAGCGCAGTTCCTGGCGGGTCAGCGGGTTGGAGAAGGGGCGGCTCTCGCGCGCTGCCTCCAGGGCCTCGCGCTTAAGGCGGAAATACCATTGCGAGGGCAGATCGCCCTGGCCGAGCAGCACCATGGTCGGCTTGCGGTCGAGGCCCGCCTGCGCGTGCTGGAGCACCTGCTGATCCTGGGTCAGGAACTGGCGCATCAGCGGCTTGGCGATCGGCTTAAGGAGGTTGAGCGCCGGCAAGCTCCAGTAGAGCGCGTTGGTCAGCATCGTCCGGTTGGGCCCCATCGGCGTGGCGAAGGTGTAGTTCGCCACGCGCTTCGTGCCCGCCTTGATCCGCTCCAGCCGCACGCCGGGCAGGCGGAACTCGATCTCGACCTCCGGTGCGCCGCCGAGCAGGCGGTAGACCGGCGAACTCGTCGTCGTGGCATGGCTCGTCATGACGAAGCCGTGCGGCACGGGCTGGAAGGTCTTCACCTTCTCTCGCAGTTCCTTCGAGGGCCGGAACCACCACGTGTCGTGGACGAAGGCGACATGGCCCGGATCGACGAGGCTCAGCGTCGTCAGGTCGAACGAGGCCTCGACCTCCAATTCGAGCACGAGGCAGCCGGCCGGCTCGAAATCGAGGGCGGGCACCGCCGGCACGGCGGCCGGGTCGGCGGGGCCGAGATGCGGGTTCACCCAGAGGAAGCCGGCGCTCTCGACGATGGGAAAGCGCTGGACCGCGATGCGCGAGAAGTCGGAAGCGTCGTGCGCGGAGAGCGTCGGTACGTCGCGGCAGCGCCCGTCGGTGCCGAAGCGCCAGCCGTGGAACGGACACATCAGCGTGTCGCCGTCGAACCGGCCCTTGGACAGCGCCATGCCGCGATGGGGGCAGCGGTCGCGCAGGGCGAACAGGCTGCCATCCTTCGCCCGGCCGAGCACGACCTGCTCGCCGTTGAGCGCGACCGCCCGCATCTTGCCGCCGGCGACCGCCGAGGCTCGGCCGGCGCAGTACCATGCGCTCGATAACGGCTCGCGCATGGCGCGCGGATCGAGGGCGTCGTCGGCGGGGATGCGTGGGGCGGCGGCGGAGGACATGGCGGCTGAAGGGCCCGATGCTGACGGGCGCCCTCTTTAGGCGCCTCGTCGTCCGTCGGCCAGCGGCATAGGGGGACAGGGCCGTCGCGCGAAGCCGCATCGCGGCTCGTTGGGGCGAAGAGCATCGCGCGGAGCGGGCTCTTTAGGGCTTAAGCGCCGGAAAGCGTCGAGCGGAGCGATAGCCTGAGGCCGCGGAAGCGGGCCCCGGTGCCGGAGGCCGGATAGGAAACCAAAACGGCATGCTGCACCGCGGCGAGACAACGCACCGGATAGGCCGCCGGGGGCCTTTCGCATGGCGGAAATCGCCCCTACCTTGGGCTCATCCGCAACGAACGAAAGGAGGTGATCCAGTGTCTCATTGTCATCAGCCGTCGCCGACGACCAAGACCTGGACTGTTGCCTCCGGCGTGTGCGCCTAACGCACCCGCGGGATCTCAGCAGGTTTCGTCGGACTGACCGGTTCGACAATGGAAGGGCCGCCCCTCGGGGCGGCCCTTCGCATTTTCAGGGTCACTCGAGCAGTTCAGCGGTGCTGAACCTGAAACAGCGGTGCGGCCAGGGCCTCGCAGCGGGCGCGCCAGAGGTCGCGCTCGGTCCGCAGGTCCTCCATCTTGCCGACCTCTTCGGCGATGTGGGCGCGCAGCTCGCGGATTTCCTGGGCCAGGATGACCTGAAGCTCGTCGCGGCGCTCGGATTCGACCCGGAGCCGGGCCTTCAGCATCATGTTCTCGGCCATGATCTCGGCCACGTCCTCGTCGGCGGCCTCGGCCGATTTTGCGGCGACGGAGACGAGGCGGGGCGACCAACCGCTGCTGCGCATCTCGGCTTCCGGCGCGGCGGGAGCGGGCTCCGGCTCGCGCGCCTCGACGGCGTGCGTCTCGGACACGGCGGTGCGCATGGTGGTGAGCCAATCCCGCAGCGGCGCGGTGGCAGCGGGAGTCCGGAGACCGGGCTCGGGAGACGGGGCCTGTCGCGCGGGTTCCGACATCGGGTAGTCCTCGGGCACCTCCAGCGGTGCGTTGACAGGCATCAGACCCGAACATGCTTAACGAAGCGTAAAGCTTAAACCTTCGCTGACGTCCGTTTCGGGTACAGTCCCGCATCGGTCCACGCGCCCTCGGGATTGACTTGAAGCGGTACACGGCCTATCCGCCCGGCTCCATTTCGACGTTCGAACGTCACGATGAGCCGCCGACCGGTCCGAGGGGCCGGAGGTCAACGTCCGACAGCGCGTGTGCGCCCTCGGGCGCCCTTGTCGTTGCCGAGCGTGCGCCGAAGCGTCAAACGAGCCCTGCCATGGCGCCCGCGAACGACACCACCCTGCGCATCGAGGATGCGGTCAACGACCTCTGCCCGTGGTCGGGCAAGCCGATCGTGCCCGAGGCGCTGACCCTCTACAACGGTGCCGTGGTCGGCTTCTGCGATGCGTCGTGCCGGGACAAGTTCGCCCGCGCGGTGGCGTCCTTCGAGGATGCACTTCGTGCGCGCCGCGTGGCCAATGCCGGCCTTCACCAGTAGCCCAGGCTGACGCGACAGATGTTCGAAGGCCTTTCCGACCGCCTCTCCGGTATCCTCTCCGGCCTGACGCGCCGCGGCGCGCTGACGGAGGCCGACGTCACCGCCGCCATGCGCGAGGTGCGCCGCGCGCTCCTCGAAGCCGACGTGGCGCTGGAGGTGGTGCGCGCGTTCACCGACAAGGTGCGCGAGAAGGCGGTTGGCGCCGTCGTGCTCAAGTCGGTGACGCCCGGCCAGATGGTCGTGAAGATCGTCAACGACGAGCTCATCGCGATGCTCGGCACCGATGCCAGCGTCGTCGATCTCAACGCACCGGCCCCCGTCGCCATCCTCATGGTCGGCCTCCAGGGCTCGGGCAAGACGACTACCACGGCCAAGATCGCCCGGCGGCTGAACCAGCGCGACAAGCGCCGGGTGCTGCTCGCCTCCCTCGATACGCGGCGTCCCGCGGCGATGGAGCAGTTGGCGGTGCTCGCCAAGCAGGTCGAGGTCGAGAGCCTGCCGATCGTCGCCGGCCAGTCGGCGGTGCAGATCGCCCGGCGTGCCATGGAGGCCGCCCGGCTCGGCGGCTTCGACGTGGTGATGCTCGACACCGCCGGCCGCACCACGGTCGACGAGGGCCTGATGAACGAGGCCGCCGAGGTCAAGGCGGCGACGAACCCCCACGAAGTCCTGCTGGTGGCCGACGCGCTCACCGGCCAGGACGCGGTCAACACCGCGCGCGCCTTCGACGAGCGCCTCGGCGTCACCGGCATCGTGCTGACCCGCATGGACGGCGATTCCCGCGGCGGCGCGGCGCTCTCCATGCGCGCTGTCACGGGCAAGCCGATCAAGCTCGTCGGCGTCGGCGAGAAGGTCGATGCGCTGGAGGAATTCCACCCGCAGCGGGTGGCCAACCGCATCCTCGGCATGGGCGACATCGTCTCGCTCGTCGAGAAGGCGGCCGAGACGATCGACCACGAGCAGGCCCTGCGCACCGCCGAGAAGATGCGGAAGGGCAAGTTCGACCTCGAAGACCTGTCGATGCAGCTCGCCCAGATGGAGAAGATGGGCGGCATCGGCGGCCTGATGGGGATGCTGCCCGGCATGGGGCAGATGAAGAAGCAGGTCGAAGGCGCCAACCTCGACGAGAAGATGTTCAAGCGCCAGCGCGCCATCATCTCCTCGATGACGCCGGGCGAGCGCAAGAATCCCGACCTCCTCAAGAACAGCCGTAAGAAGCGCATCGCGGCGGGTGCCGGCGTCAAGGTCGAGGAGATCAACAAGCTCCTCAAGATGCACCGGACCATGGCCGACATGATGAAGTCGCTGGGCTCGGGCAAGCGCGGCGGCATCGGCCAGGCGCTCGGCAACATGTTCGGGTTGGGCGGCGGCATGCCCGGCGGGTTGCCGGGGGGCATGAAGCTGCCGCCGGGCATGCCCGAGCCGACGCCGGAGCAGATCGCCGAAATCGAGAAGCAATTCGGCGGCAAGCTCCCGCCGATGCCCGCCGGCCTCGGCGGCGGCAAGATGCCGGGCCTGCCGGGCTTAGGCGGACCGAAGATGCCGGGCCTCGGCGGCTTCCTGCCGGGTAAGAAGAAATGACGGTCTTGTCTGCACAGGGGATCGATCCCGAGCTGGCAAGCCTGCGTGAGAGCATCGACAACTTCGATGCCGCGCTCATCCATCTGCTCGCCGAACGCTTCCGCTGCACGCAGCGGGTCGGCGAGTTGAAGGCCCGCAAGGGTCTGCCTCCCTCCGATCCGGATCGGGAGGCGCGTCAGGTCAAGCGCCTGAGAAATCTCGCGGTCGATGCCAAGCTCGACCCCGATTTCGCCGAGAAGTTCCTCGCCTTCGTGGTCAAGGAAGTGATTCGGCACCACCGGACGATCGCCGAAAGCGTCGATCACAACACCCCAGCGAAACACGACACCGAAAGGAACGACTGATGTCCCTCAAGATCCGTCTTACCCGCGGCGGCGCCAAGAAGCGCCCGTACTACCGCATCGTCGTCGCCGACGCCCGCGCTCCCCGCGACGGCCGCTTCATCGACAAGGTCGGCGCCTACGACCCGATGAAGGCCAAGGACGATCCGGCCCGGATCGTGCTCGACAACGAGAAGATCCAGTCCTGGCTCGCCAAGGGCGCGCAGCCGACCGACCGCGTCCTGCGCTTCCTCGACGCCGCCGGCCTCGCCAAGCGCCCGACCCGCAACAACCCGCAGAAGGCCGAGCCCGGCGAGAAGGCCAAGGAGCGCGCCGCCAAGCGCGCCGAGAAGGCTGCCGCCCCGGCCGAAGACGCCGCGGCGTAAGTCTTCCGATCCCCTCCCCCCTGCGGGGAGGGGTCTTCCGGGGTGGGGGATGCCTTGGGCACCACCCCACCCTCGCTCCCACCCCGTCAGGGGACGGGACAAACGCGCCGTCATCGAGGCACTCTGCATGGCCCGCCGCCCCGGCTCCTCATCGCGCGGACCTGCGCGGTTCGACCGCCCCGCCGACCGCCTCGCGCCGGAAGCCGTGACCTCGGCCCGCAAGCCGCCGGGCGCCAAGCCGCCCCCGCCCGCCTCCCCCGATCCGGGGCTCGTTCTGCTCGGCGAGTTCGGCCGGCCGCACGGGCTGCACGGCGAAGTGCGGCTGAAATCCCATACCGGCGAACCGCTGGCGATCGCGGGCTACGGCCCTCTGCATGCCTCCGACGGGCGCAGCCTCGAACTCGCCCACGTGCGCCCCGCTCCCGGCAGCTCCCCCGATCTGCTGATCGTCCGGGTGAAGGGCGTGGACGACCGCAGCGGCGCCGAAGCCCTCAACCGCGTCACCCTCGCCATCGCCCGCGAGCGCCTGGGCGAGGTCGAAGACGAGGACGAGTTCTTCCTCACCGACCTGATCGGCCTGACCGTCGAGGACGGCGCCGGAACGGTGATCGGCACCATCGTGGCGGTGCCGAACTTCGGCGGCGGCGATCTGCTCGAAATCCGCCCGGCAGCCGGCGGGCCGACCGCGCTCATGCCCTTCACGAAGGCCTTCGTGCCGACCCTCGACATCGCCGGCGGAAAGGTCGTCGCCGACCCGCCCGACGACCTGTTCGCCCCGCCGGGGCCGAAGCCCGCCGACGATCCGGGCTGATCCCCGATCAGCGTGTGCCCGCCTCCATCGCGGCGCGGGCGAGGCGGATCGGTTCGGACGACAGCGCCAGGGGCCCGTCGAAGGGTCGCTCGTGCAGGGCGATCACGCCGAGCGTCGTCACCATCGCAGCGGAGAACAGGGCCAACGTCGTCGCCTGCGCGAACGGGCGCTCGCAATGCACGAGGGCGATTGCCGTCAGTGTCAGGGCGGCGAGCACGAGCAGCGTCAGCCATTTGCTCTCGTCGCTGCGGGCGGCGCTGAGCGCGAGGCGCTCGCTGCGGGCCGAGCGGAGCTGCATCACCGCTTCGAGCAGCGCCGCGTGCGTCGCCTGCCCCGCCTCCGCGGCGGTGCGCGGGTCGGCCGCGGTTTGGAGCAGACGCCCGAGCGCTTGGCCGGCGCTGGGCGCCGAGGCGCCGGTCGCGGCCATGGACGGCCACTCCTCCTTCACCACGGCATCGAGATAGACAAACAGCGAGGTCCGCAGGCCGCTCATGTCGGGGGCGGAGGCGATGCTGAGATCGTAGACCGCGAGCGCGTGCGACCGCTCGGCCTGGAGCACGCGGCTGGCCTGCCGCTGGCGCTCCCAGGCATCGTTGGCGACGAAGCCCGTCAGCAATGCCAGCAGCACCGCGATCACGCCGATATAGGGTGGCACGATTCCGGTCGCGAGCCGGCGGATCCCCGCCCGCGTCCATGGCAGGATGGTGAGGAGGCTCAAGAGCAGGCAGAACGCAAGGAAGACGCCCGACAGGAGGGCGAACATCAACCAGACGGGTTGGTCGAGCCAGAGGCCGAGGATCATTGCCGAACGGATTGCGAGGACGGGTCCGCAGGGTGGCTGGCCAACCCCTCCGATTCGGTAAAGACGCGTCAGCGCTTCTCGCGCGTGGCCTCGTCCTGGCACGGGCGGATCGTCTCCGGTGCCGGCCGCCGGTCCGGCGCAGGCGCCTCGAAGACGGCGAGATAGCCGACACCGCCCTTCAGGCGCGTCATCGACACCTCGCGGTAGCCGACCGCTGCGAGTTCGCAGCGCAGGAGCTTTGGCGGTGTGCCGTGACGTGAGGGGATCGCATCGGCATCGACGATCCCGACCCGGCCGCCGGGCTTCATCGCGGCGGCGAGGTTCCAGAGCAGGCCGAAGGGCTGGGCGATCTCGTGGTACATGTGGACGAGCACCGCCGCATCGACCGAGCCCGGCGGCAGGCGCGGATCGTGCGCCTCGCCCCGCACCACGGTGACGTTGGAGAGCCCAGCCTTGCCGACCCGGCGCTCCAGATCGGCGAGGTAGTCCGGCGTGATGTCCTGAGCGAGGATGCGCCCCTGCGGGCCGACGCGGGGGCTCAGGCGGAACACGTAGTAGCCGCTGCCCGCGCCGATATCGGCGACCGTCTCGCCGGGGACGATCCGCATCAGGCGGGCGACCTGCCCGACCTCGTCGGCCTTATCGCGCTCGCGATCGTCCGCCCATTGCGGCGCGACGATCTCGGCGACCGGGCGGTCCGGCCGCGGGAATCGCTCGGCCAGCGCACCGGGAGGCGCGAGCGGCTCGGCCGCGATGGCCGGCAGCGTTAGGAGGATCAGGGCGGCGGCAAAGCGGATCATGCCGGCTTTCAACGCGCGAATGCGCGGAACGCACCGTCCGGAGCGAACCTTCGCGAATCTGCCTCGTTCCATCGAGGCAGGTCCGAACCCAGGCGCGAACGAGATCCCCATGCACAACCCAGTTCTTCGCCACGCGATCCTCGCGGCCTCCGCCGCCCTGGCGCTGACGCTTCTGCCGGCGAGCCTCGCCCAGGCGCAGGGCATGCCCGGCGCGACGGTCGGGCTTCCCATGGGGTCGCCCGATACGTTCGGCCTCTCGACGGTGAACCGGCCGTCCGGATACGACGCCGAGCCCTCTGCCGAGCCCGGCATGGACCGGCCCGAGCGCCGCATCCGCCCGCGCCCACACCGGCAGCTCAAGAGCCACCGGAACGCCGCACCGAAGCAGCGGGCGCCGCTGGCCCGGCGCTGATCGCCGCCTCGGCACCGTCGTTTTCCGAAGCCCGACGCTCATCCCTCGTGACGAGGCTTCGGCGAGCCGCCTCCGTTGACCGGCTCGCCCCGCGCCGCCATCAAGCGGCATGACCGAGTCCATCCTTCCCGGCACGGCGGCCCCCTGGCGAGCCACCGTCCTGACCCTCTACCCGGAGATGTTTCCTGGGCCGCTCGGCCATTCGCTGTCGGGGGACGCGCTGAGCCGCGGGACGTGGAGCCTGGAGCCGTGCCAGATCCGCGAGCACGGGCTCGGCCGCCACCGCAACGTGGACGACACGCCGGCCGGCGGCGGAGCCGGGATGGTGCTGCGCTGCGACGTGCTCGGCGCCGCCATCGACGCCGCGGCACCTGCGCACGATCCCCGCCCGCGCCTCCTCATGTCGCCGCGCGGAAGGCCGCTGACACAGGACCGTGTGCGGGCGCTGGCCGAGGGGCCGGGTGCCATCATCGTCTGCGGCCGGTTCGAGGGCGTGGACGAGCGGGTGATCGAGGCGCGCGAACTGGAGGAAGTCTCGATCGGTGATTACGTGCTCTCGGGCGGCGAGATCGCGGCCCTCGTGCTCATTGATGCCTGCGTGCGCCTGCTGCCCGGCGTGATGGGCAAGCACGCCTCGGGCGTCGAGGAGAGCTTCGAGGGCGGGCTGCTCGAATACCCGCACTACACCCGGCCCCGGGAATGGGAAGGCCGAACGATCCCCGACGTCTTGATGGGCGGCAACCACGCCGCCATCGCCCGCTGGCGGGCCGAACGGAGCCGCGCCCTGACGCGGGCGCGCCGGCCCGACCTGCTCGCGCGGGACGAATCTTAGATGGAACTTCGACGCATCTATTCTTCGGGTAACTGAATCATCCTTCTGTCACCCGCAGCACACAAGGTCCCGAATGCTGGAAAGGCAGCTTGCATTGCGGCGCGCGATCCGTCATTTCCAGCGGCGGGACACCTCCCCCCAACGGGAGGCAACCATCTGGAAGGATGGATGACATGACGGTTCAAATGCCCGCCGCGCGTCCGCGCGTGCCCTATTTCTCGTCCGGCCCCACGACCAAGCGTCCCGGCTGGACCCTCGATGCCCTCTCCGGCGCGGCGCTCGGCCGCTCGCACCGCTCGGCCGCCGGCAAGGCGAAGCTCGCCGAGGCCATCGAGCTGACCCGCAAGGTCCTACGCGTTCCCGCCGATTACCGCATCGGCATCGTCCCCGGCTCCGATACCGGCGCCGTCGAGATGGCGATGTGGTCGATGCTCGGCCCGAAGGCGGTCGAGGTCATGGCCTGGGATTCCTTCGGCGCCGAGTGGGTCACCGACGCCCTCAAGGAACTCAAGATCGACCCGATCGTGCATGTCGGCGAGCACGGCATCCTGCCCAAGCTCGACGCCATCGACACGAAGAACAACGACATCGTCTTCACGTGGAACGGCACCACCGCCGGCGTGAAGGTCCCGCACAGCGACTGGATCGCCGAAGACCGCGCGGGCGTCACGATCTGCGATGCGACCTCGGCCGCCTTCGCGATGCCGCTGCCGTGGGACAAGCTCGATGTCGTCACCTATTCCTGGCAGAAGGTGATGGGCGGCGAGGCCGCGCACGGCATGCTGATCCTCTCGCCGCGCGCCGTCGCGCGCTTGGAGAGCCACACGCCGGCCTGGCCGATCCCCAAGGTGTTCCGCCTGACCAAGGGCGGCAAGCTGATCGAGGGCATCTTCAAGGGCGACACGATCAACACGCCCTCGATGCTCGCGGTCGAGGACTACATCGACACCTTGAAGTGGGCGCAGAGCATCGGCGGCCTCGACGCGCTCCACGCGCGGGCGGACGCCAACGCGCGGGTGGTCCACGAATGGGTGGCGCGCACCCCCTGGATCGGCCACCTCGCGGTGGACCCGGCGACCTACTCGAACACGGGCGTCTGCCTCGTGATCACCGATCCGGACGTGCTCGCCAAGGGCGACGCCGTGGTCAAGACCGTCGCTGCCGGCATCGTCAGCCGCCTGGAGAGCGAGGGCGTGGCCTTCGACTTCGGCGCTTATCGCGACGCGCCGGCCGGGCTGCGGATCTGGTGCGGGGCGACCGTCGAGGCCTCCGACATCGCGGCGCTGACGCCGTGGCTCGACTGGGCCTTCGCCCAAGAGAAGGCGGCGCTCGCCGCCGCGGCGGCCTGAGGGTCTGAGACGTCACGATGGCCGGTCATGAGACCGGCCATTTGCTTATCGACGCGCTCCAGCGATCTCCCGGTCCTGTATCCGCGCACGCGGCGACCGGCCACGCCTCTCCCGAGAGGAAGCGATCCTGCGCGCCCGCATGACGCGAGGTGCTCCCGTGTCCAAACTTATATCTGCCAAACCCAAGGTGCTCATCTCCGACGCCCTGTCCGACGCCGCCGTCCAGATCTTCCGCGATCGCGGCATCGAGGTCGATTTCCGGCCCGGCCTCGGCAAGGACAAGGAGGCACTGGCCGCCATCATCGGCGACTATGACGGCCTTGCCATCCGCTCCGCCACCAAGGTGACCGGCAAACTGCTCGCCGGGGCCACGCGGCTGAAAGTGGTCGGCCGCGCCGGCATCGGCGTCGACAACGTCGACGTGCCGGCCGCGACCGCCAAGGGCGTGATCGTGATGAACACGCCGTTCGGCAACTCGATCACCACCGCCGAGCACGCCATCGCCCTGATCTTCGCGCTCGCCCGCCAGATCCCGGCGGCGGACGCCTCCACGCAGGCCGGCAAGTGGGAGAAGAACCGCTTCATGGGCGTCGAGCTGACGGCCAAGACACTCGGCGTCGTCGGCTGCGGCAATATCGGCGCCGTGGTCGCCGACCGGGCGATCGGCTTGAAGCTGAAGGTTGTCGCCTACGATCCCTTCCTGACGCCGGAGCGCGCCGTCGAGATCGGCGTGGAGAAGGTCGAACTCGACGAGTTGCTGGCGCGGGCCGACATCATCACGCTCCACGTGCCGCTCACCGACAAGACCCGCAACATCCTCTCGGAAGAGAACCTCGCCAAGACCAAGCGGGGCGTCCGCATCGTCAACTGCGCCCGCGGCGGCCTCGTGGACGAGGTGGCGCTACGCGCCGCCCTCGATTCCGGCCATGTCGCGGGCGCGGCCCTCGACGTGTTCGTGACCGAGCCGGCAACCGAGAACCCGCTCTTCGGCCACCCGAACGTGATCTGCACGCCGCATCTCGGCGCCGCGACCTCCGAGGCGCAGGAGAACGTCGCGCTCCAGGTCGCCGAGCAGATGGCGGACTACCTGCTCAGCGGCGCCATCACCAACGCGATCAACTTCCCCTCAATCTCGGCCGAGGAGGCGCCCCGCCTCAAGCCGTTCGTGGCCTTATGCGAAAAGCTCGGCTCGTTCCTGGGCCAGCTCACGGACGCGCCGATCAAGGGTATCCGCCTCACCTACGAGGGCGCGGTGGCCGGAATGAACACCCGGGCGCTGACCTCGGCGGCGCTGACCGGTGTGCTGCGTCCGATCCTGCAGGACGTGAACATGGTCTCGGCCCCGGTGATCGCGCGGGATCGCGGGATCATCGTCGACGAGATCAAGCGCGAGGGCGGGGCCAGCGACTACGAATCGGTGGTGCGCCTCACCGTGGACGCGGAGGATATGCCGCGCGACGCCGCCGGCACCGTCTTCAACGACGGCAAGCCGCGGGTGATCGAGATCCGCGGGATCGGCATCGATGCCCCCTTCGCGCCGCTGATGCTCTACGTGCGCAACCACGACAGGCCCGGCTTCGTCGGCCGCTTCGGCACGGTGCTCGGCGAGGCCGGCGTCAATCTCGCGACCTTCGCGATGGGCCGCGAGGCCGAGGGCGGTAACGCCATCGCCTTCGTGGCGGTGGATGCCGAGGTGTCTCCCGAGGCTCTGAAGGCGATCGAAGCGATCCCGCAGGTGAAGCGTGTGCGCCCCGTACGGTTCTGAGGCCGACACGGCCCCGGCGGAGGTCCGTGACCGCCCCCTCGACAACGACGGCACGGCGCCTCCCGCGCCGTCCTCCCTCCCCCCCGACCATGAGGATCGCACGATGGACCGCAAATTCACCGTTCGCTGCGCCTGGGACGAGGCAGCCGGCGTCTTCTTCGTCCACGACTCGCCGGTGCCGGGCCTCGCCACCGAGGCGCCGACCATGCCGGCCCTGCTGTGCAAGCTACCCGGCATGATCCGCGACCTGCTCGGCCTCGACGACGGCGCCTATCTCGACATCTACGTCGAGCGGGTGAAGCGCTGAAGAGCGCCGTCGAAAGACCGCCTCGGACGGCTTGACCGGCCGGGGCCATCCTGGCGACACACTCACGCGATGAGACATCGTCAGGCATCGCTCCGGACGGCCCTGGCCGCTGCCGAGCCGATGCTCTCACGCGCGAGCACACCATGAAGATCGACGGCCGCCCCTACCGCACCATCTTCCCCGAGGCCGACGGCGATGCCGTCACCGTCATCGACCAGACCCGGCTGCCTTTCGCTTTCGAACTCAAGCGGCTGGCGAACCTGGACGACGCCGCGGTGGCGATCCGCACGATGGTGGTGCGCGGCGCGCCGTTGATCGGCGTCACCGCCGCTTATGGCATGGCGCTGGCCATGCGGCAGGATGCGAGCGAGGCGGGGATCGAACGGGCTTCCGCGACCCTCGCCGCAACCCGGCCGACGGCGATCAATCTGCGCTGGGCGCTCGACCGGATGGCCGCTGTCCTACGCCGCGCCGCGCAATCCGAGCGCGCGGCGCTCGCCTTCGCGGAAGCTGCCGCCATCGCCGACGAGGACGTCGCGAGCTGCCGCGCCATCGGCGAGCACGGCGCCAAGATCCTGTCCGAGATCGCCGCGAAGAAGAGTGGGCCGGTCAACGTGCTGACCCATTGCAACGCCGGCTGGCTCGCCACCGTCGATTGGGGCACGGCGCTGGCGCCGATCTACGTCGCCCACGATGCCGGCGTGCCCGTCCACGTCTTCGTGGACGAGACCCGGCCGCGCAACCAGGGCGCGGCGCTCACCGCCTTCGAGCTCAACGCCCACGGCGTGCCGCACACCGTGATCGCCGACAATGCCGGCGGCCACCTGATGCAGCACGGGCAGGTCGATGTCTGCATCGTCGGCTCGGACCGCACCACGGCTTCGGGCGACGTGTGCAACAAGATCGGCACCTATCTGAAGGCGCTGGCGGCAAGCGACAACCGCATCCCGTTCTACGCGGCGCTGCCGTTCTCGACGATCGACTGGACGCTCCACGACGGAGTGCGCGACATCCCGATCGAGGAGCGCGACGCCCGCGAGGTCACTCATCTCACTGGCCGCACCGACGACGGCGCCTTTGCCACCGTCGCCGTGGTCTCGCCCGGAAGCCCGGTCGCCAACCCGGCCTTCGACGTGACGCCCGCACGCCTCGTCACCGGCATCATCACCGAGCGCGGCATCTGCGACGCCTCGGAGGACGGTTTGGCCGGTCTCTACCCGGAGCGGCGCAAGGCCACCTGACGAACGGGCCCGTCAATCTTTGAGCGGATCGTGGCCCCAATTCATCAGCGACAGTCGCCAGGGTGAGTCCTCGGTCTTGGACTTGTCCTCGGGCCCGCCCTGCTTGAGGTGGCGGTTCACGTAGCCGGTCACCTTCTTCATATGGGCGTAGTCGTCGTCGCTGAGGTCGGCCTTCTTCGTGTGAAGAATCTCGACGATGCGCCGGCCCTCCTTGTGGCCCGTGGCCTCGCCGCCATCCTTTTTCTGCCCGACCGACCGGCTCTCGTCGGATTCAAGGAATGTCTCCAAGGCCGAGGCGGTCATGTTCACCGCGCCCTTGAAGTCCTTCCAGATCACCTCGTGATCGTCTTTGTCGGCCATGGCGTCTCTTGGTCCTCCCGGTCTCGTCGGGGCGGGAACGGGGGCGTTTCGGGCGCGGTTCCGGCCTCACCCCGCCTGTGCGTTTGAGCCGCGCGGACGGTCGGCACTCAGCCGCCGCCAGCGGATCACCAGCGCCACCGAGACCACGAGCAGGCCGGCGCAGAAGCCCGCCCAGATCCCGCGTCCGCCCATGCCGGCGCCCCAGGCGAGCGCCGCGCCGAGCGGCACGCCGATGCCCCAGTAGCCAAACAGAGCGATCAACATAGGCACCTTGGTGTCCTGCAGGCCGCGCAGACATCCGAGCGCCACCGACTGCACGCCGTCGGAGATCGCGAACAGCGCCGAGAAGATCAGGAAGCCGGCGGCCACGGGAAACACGTCTGCGGCACCCGGCGCCTCTGCGTCGAGGAACAGGCCGATGAGGGTGTGCGGCGCAAAAAGCTGCACCAGCGCACAGGCCACCATGAAGCCGAAGCCGAGCCAGAGCGCGACGGCGCCCGCGCGGCTTAGACCTGCCCGGTCCGCGGCGCCGTAGGCACGGCCGACCCGCACCGTCGCCGCCTGCCCGATGCCGTTGGGCACCATGAAGCAGGTCGCGGCAATCTGCAGCGTGATCGCGTGGGCGGCGAGCGGCAGCGTGCCGAAGGTGCCCATTGCCACCGTGGCGGCCTCGAACAACCCGGCCTCGGCGATGCCCGCCACGCCCATCGGCAGGCCGACCCGCACGACGCGTGCGAGGCGCTCGGCGTCGAAGCGCCAGAGGCGGGCGAACATCCGGTGGCGGTGGAGGCCCCGGTCGAACCGGATCACCGCGACCAGGGCGGCGATCGCCAGGAACTCCGTGATGACAGTGCCGAGCGCGACGCCGACGATGCCGAGATCCGGCGGGCCGAAGGCGAAGAAGGCCCCCAGCGCGACGTTGAGCGGAAGCGCGGCGAGGCTCACGGCGAGCGGAGCCCCCGGGCGCTGGAGCGCGGCGAGCGCGCCCTTCAGCACCATGAAGGCCAGCGCCGGGAACATCCACCATTGCAGCACCCGCATGTAGGCGCCGGCCTCGCGCGCGACCGCGGGCTCCTGATGCAGGGCGATCAGCAGCCGTTCCGTGAACCAGAGCCCCGGCATCAGCGCGAGGGTGACGAGGAAGCCGACCCACAGGCCCGCCCGGACCGTGCGCCGCACCTCATCCGTGCCAGAACCGGCCGCCCCCGGCGCCCGCCCGGCGGCCTCCGCGACGAGGGGTGCCACGGAGGAGGTGAGGCCGATGCCGCCGATGAACAGCAGCAGGTAGAGACTGGTGGCGAGGGCGCCCGCGGCGATGGGCTCGGCGCCGAGCCGGCCGAGCAGCACCGCGTTGGAGGCGACCAACCCATGCTGGGCCAAGTTGATGAGGAC
Organism: Methylorubrum extorquens; assembly: GCF_024169925.1. Taxonomy (NCBI): domain Bacteria; kingdom Pseudomonadati; phylum Pseudomonadota; class Alphaproteobacteria; order Hyphomicrobiales; family Methylobacteriaceae; genus Methylorubrum; species Methylorubrum extorquens. Next base: position 357,604 of record NZ_JALJXF010000001.1, on the reverse strand, counting down.
GAGCGGCGCCGACAGCTTCAGCGTCGCGCGCAACTCGTCGAGCCAGGGCGAGGCCGGCGGCCGGCGAAGGCCGCTGGCTGCGAGGCTCGGTGAAGACGTCACGGTGTGTCAGCTCCGTTCGTTCGGTCCAGAGCATCGTCCCGGATCTCGAATCCAGGGCGATGCTCTGACCTTTTGTTCGGCATCGTCTTTTTCCGAACGCCGGTCTCCACCGTTCGGGACGATGCTCAGGAGGCCGGAGCCGGCGCCCGATCCCCCAGGAAGCCGCCGGACTGGCGCCGCCACAGGTCGGCGTAGAGCCCGCCCCGGCGGATCAGCTCGGCATGGGTGCCCTCCTCCACGATCCGTCCGCGGTCGATCACGATCAGCCGGTCGAGCGCAGCGATGGTCGAGAGCCGGTGGGCGATGGCGAGCACGGTCTTGTCGCCCATCAGCGTGTCGAGCGCCTCCTGGATCGCCGCCTCGACCTGGCTGTCGAGGGCGCTCGTTGCCTCGTCGAGGATCAGGATCGGCGCGTCCTTGAGGATGACGCGGGCAATGGCGATGCGCTGGCGTTGCCCGCCGGAGAGCTTCACCCCGCGCTCGCCGACATGGGCGTCGTAGCCGCGCCGGCCCTTGTGGTCCACGAGGTCGAGGATGAAGTCGTGGGCATGCGCCAGCCGGGCCGCCTCCTCGATCTCGGCATCGGACGCCCCCGGACGGCCGTAGCCGATGTTGTCGCGGATCGAGCGGTGCAGCAGCGAGGTGTCCTGGCTGACCATGGCGATGGCTTCGCGCAGGGAATCCTGGCTCACCCCGGCGATGTCCTGGCCGTCGATCAGGATGCGGCCGCCCTCGACGTCGTGCAGGCGCAGCAGCAAAGCGGTGATGGTGCTCTTGCCGGCACCGCTGACGCCGACGAGGCCGACCTTCTCGCCCGGACGGATGTGGAAGGACAGGCCTTCGATGATGCTGGCATCACCCCGGCCGTAGTGGAAATCCACGTTCTCGAAGCGGATGTCGCCACCGCTGACGGTGAGCGTCTTCGCATCCGGCGCATCGGTGAGGCCGTGCGGCCGGGCGATGGTCTGCATGCTCTCCTGAATCACGCCGACATTCTCGAACACGCCGCGCACCGTCTGCATCACCCAGCCGGACATCGCCATGAGCCGCAGGATCAGCGCGAGACCGGCGGACGCCTCGCCGGTCGTCAGCGCGCCGCGCTGCCACAGCGCGAAACAGACATAGGCGGTGGCGAACAGGAGCAGGCTGTTGAGGCCCGCCAGCAGGCTCGTCGTCAGCGTGGTGAGCCGGAACTGGTGGAGATAGGCGCGCGTGTGGGTGTCGACCGCGTCGCGCACGGTGGCGCGCTCCTCACGGTCGCGGGCGAAGAGCTTGACGGTCATGATGTTGGTGTAGCTGTCGACCACCCGGCCGATCAGGGTCGAGCGGGTCTCGGCGGTCAGGTGCGAGCGCTTGCGGGCGCGCGGTACGAACCAGGCCGTCAGCCCGGCATAGGCCAAGACCCAGACCACCACGGGCAGGGCCAGCCAGCCGGAGATCGAGGAGAACAGCCCGATCGCAGTGATCGCGTAGATCGCCACGTAAAGCAGCGTGTCGATGAACACGACGGCGAGTTCGCGCACCGCCGGCCCGACCTGCACCGTGCGGTTGGCGAGCCGCCCGGCGAAATCCGCCTGGAAGTACGAGAGCGAGTGGCCCAGCGTGTAGAGGTGGGTGCGCCAGCGGATCTGGTTGGTCGATTGCGGCACGATGAGCTGGTTCGAAGCCAGTTCGTGCAGGAAGGCCGCCAGCGGTCGCACCACGAGGAGCAGCAGCGCGGCCAGCGTCAGCGGCACGGCGTTGTCGGAGAGGACGGTGGTGCGGTCGGCCGCGCTCATCAGGTCGATGAACCAGCGCATGAGCAGGTAAAGCGAGGCCTCGATCCCGCCCGCGATCACGGCGATGATGAACAGGGCCAACAGCGCGACGCGGATCGGCCGCAGATAGAAACCCGCGAAGCCGAGCACCGTCTTCGGCGGCATGCGCCGGTCGTCGAAGGGCGCGAACGGATCGATGCGGCGCTCGAGCCAATCGAGGAACATGCGTTTTGGGACCAAGTGAGGAATGAGAGGCTCAGGTAAGCCTCCTTGACGCCGGGCCAACCCCGCGCCCATGCCGCAGGCAAGACCCTGCCCCGCCTTGCCCCTTCGCAAATCCGCCCCGCCGATGCTGCGTCTCGCCCTCTACCAGCCCGACATCCCGCAGAACACGGGCACGATGCTGCGCATGGCCGCCTGCCTCGGGGTCGCGGTGGAGATCATCGAGCCGGCGGGCTTCGACGTGTCCGACCGACACCTGCGCCGCTCGGGGCTGGACTATCTCGACCACGTCGCGATCACCCGGCACCGCTCCTGGGACGCCTTCGAGACGTGGCGGCGCGAGGCCGGCATCCGCCTCGTGCTCGCCACCACCGCCGGCGCGGTGCCCTACACGCAGCACGCGTTCCGCGACGGCGACTGCCTCCTGCTCGGCCGTGAATCCGCCGGCGTGCCGGAGGCGGTCCACGCGGCAGCCGATGCCCGCATCGTCGTGCCGATCCGGCCGGGCCTGCGCTCGCTCAACGTCGCCGTCTGCGCGGCGATGATGCTGGGCGAGGCGATCCGGCAGGTGGGGTGACGGTCGGTTGGACGGCGTCTGATCCCGGAGGGGATACCCGTTCGACGTTCCGTCACCGAAGCCAGCGGTACGCGACGAGGCCGCCCGCTTTATAAAAAATGTTAACTCAGTTTTTACTGGCGAATCAATGAATACCTTTTAGGCACTTTGCCGAAATTATGGGTAATTCGATGCGATTTTTCAGCAACGCCAGGCTTATCGTTAAAATCGCTTTACCTTTAATTTTGACGCTCATGATCAGCGCTGGCCTAATCGTCTACGCGCGCGACGTGATGCGCGGTCTCTCGGCACAGACGGGCAGGATCGTCGATGTCCAGGCCGTGCGTCTGGACGCGCTGATGCACATGCGCGGCGGCATCACCGAGGCGGTGGTGATGGACCGTAACATGCTGCTCGACAACGACCCGCAGAACAAAGCCCGCTTCCGGACGCGTCAGCAGGGCGGCATGGCGGAGGCGCGAGAGGCCGCAGACCGGCTCATCACGCTCGCCGACACACCGGAGCGGCGGACCGCTAACGAGGCGATGCGCCGCGACATCGAGAGCTTTTTCGCAACCCTCGATCGCGTCTACGACCTCGGCATGCGTCAGCAGGGTGACGAGGCCTTCCGGATCGCGCGGGATGTCGGAATCCCGGCCCGGCTGAAGCTGAACGAGTGGATGCAGAATCGGTCCACAGTGCTGGCCAACGAGCTGGCATCGGCGAAGGCTCATGCGATCGAAGCCTCGGATCGCGGCACCTACACACTCATCGGTTTCGCGGTTGTCGGCCTGCTGGGGGCCATGGTGCTGGCCGGCCTGATCGTCGTGCTGGCGGTGACCCGTCCGCTCGGCAGCCTCGTCAACGTCCTGCAGCGGATGGCGCGCGGCGAGATCGAGGCCGAGATCAAGGAGGCCACCCGCGGCGACGAGATCGGCGCCGTCGGCCGGGCCGTCGAGGGCATCAAGACCATGGTGGCCCGCAAGGCCGCCGAGGAGGCCGAAGTGCGCCGTCGTACGGACGAAGCCGCGGCGGCGGAGCGCAAGCGCACGATGATCGAGTTGGCCGACGGCTTCGAGGCGGCGGTCGGCGGCATCGTCGGCATGGTGTCGTCCTCGGCGACCGAATTGCAGGCGACCGCCCAGCAGATGACCGCGAGCGCGACCGAGACCGCCTCGCAATCCACCACGGTCGCCGCAGCCGCGGAGGAAGCCGCCTCCAACGTCGGCACGGTCGCGGCCGCCGCCGAGGAGCTCGGAGTTTCGGTCCAGGAGATCGGCCGCCAGGTGCAGGGCTCCGCCGGCTTGGCGCAGGCGGCCGTGGGCGAGGCCGACCAGACCACCCATCTCGTCCAGGCGCTGCGGACCACCTCGGCCCGGATCGGCGACATGGTTGGGCTCATCTCCAATATCGCCTCGCAGACCAACCTACTGGCGCTGAACGCGACCATCGAGGCGGCGCGGGCGGGCGAAGCCGGGCGCGGCTTTGCAGTCGTGGCATCCGAGGTGAAGGAACTCGCCAGCCAGACGGCGCGCGCCACCGAGGAGATCTCGGGCCAGATCGGCGAGATCCAGGGGGTCACGGATCAGGCCGTCACGGCGATCGGCGCCATCGCCAGCCGGATCCGGGAGATCAACAACGTCGCGACCGGTATCGCGGCGGCCGTCGAGGAACAGGGCGCGGCGACGCAGGAAATCGTGCGCAACGTCTCGCAGGCATCGAGCGGCACCTCCGAGGTGACGCGCAACATCTCCGGGGTGGCCCAGGCCTCGGAGGAAACCGGCATGGCCGCGAGCCAGGTGCTGGTCTCGTCCTCCGAGCTGTCGCGCCAATCCGAACACCTGTCGGCGGAGGTGCAGCGCTTCCTCGCGACGGTCCGGGCCGCCTGACCCACGCACCACGGCACGACCGAGAGACCTCGCCCCAACCGGCGGGGTCTTTTTCGTTGCTGGCCCGCCTCGACGGCCGGGGACTCGCCGGGACGCGTTGCGCTGCCATCGCGCGGCAGCATCAGCCACCGTATCGCGCCGCCGGCCCATCAAGCGGGATCGACGTGCCTTCACACACTCAGCGCGGGCGCTGCCGCCCGAATGCTGCATCCGAGGCGTGTGCCACGCTTGAAAACACCGAAACGGTGTTTTAGCCTCGACTCGTGACTCGCTCAGGAACCCTTCCTTCTCGCCTCACCTACCGGCTCCTCCCCGAGCCGGCCGATCTCGATGCTATTCGCGCCATGCTCGCGGCCTATCGGCGGATGCTCGTTCTGCTCGAAGAGATCCGCCGGGAGCATGGCTTGCGGGCCAACGTCGTCGCCCTGATCGAGCACGGCTACGGGCGTGCCCGCGACGAGACCGGACTTCCGGCCCGCCTCGTGACCCTCGGCATCCGCGACTTCGCGCAGCGCGCCGCCGGGTTCGCCCCCGAGACCGTCACGTCGATGCCGCTCGACGACAAGCTGTTCAGCGTGAAGGGCGCCTCGGAGATCGCGCTGACCACCATGAGCGGCCGGCGCACGATGCCCTACCGTGTCGAGGGCTATGACGGCCCCTGGCGCGAACTCTCCAGCGCCCGCCTCACGCTCGCGGGCGACACGCTCACCATCCAGGTGGGCGTCTCCGTCACCGCACCGAAGGAGGAGACCCGCATGCCCGAGAACATCCTGACCCGCGTCGGCCGGATCATCGGCGGCCTGTCCAACGCCGCCCTCGACGCGGTGGAGGACCGCAACGGCCTCGCGGTCGCCGAGCAGGCACTCCGCGAGATCGACGCGGTGATCCACGAGGCGCGGCTCGACCTCGGCAAGATCAAGGCCGAGGAGCACCGCCTCACCGCCCGCCGCGGCCAACTCGACGGCGAGCGGACGGCCCTGCCCGAGAAGCTGTCGCTGGCGCTGTCGAGCGGACGCGAGGATCTGGCGCGGGCCGGCATCAGCCGTCAGCTCGACTTGGAAAGCCAGATCGAGGCGATCGATTCGAGCCTCGCGGACGTGGCGGAGCGGCACGAGGCGGCGACGAAGGCGATGCAGGCCGCCACGGCCGCCCGGCGCGACGCCGAGCACCGGATCGCGCTCCTGCGGCAGCCTCCGGCGAAGGCGGCCGACCCGCTCGACGGTTACGGCCGCGAGGAGGCGACGCGCACCCGCCAGCTCGAACAATCGCTGCGGGCGATCGACCGGGTCACAGGCACGGCCTCGGCGGTCGCCGACCCGTCGGTCGAGGATCTCGACCGGCTGCACCGCGACGACGCCATCGAGCGGCGGCTCGCGGCGCTGAAGCAGGGCCGACCTTCGTGAGTGCCCTGGTCGCTCCCGCCCTGTTCCCCTTCACCCTGGCGGCGGCGGTGATGGCCGGCCTCGTCGTGGTGGAGGCGCTGTCCCTCTTCCTCGGGCAGTCGCTCTCGGCCGTGGTGGATGGTGCCCTCGGTCACGAGACGGGGGGCGGGGGCGATCTCGCGACTGCGGCGGATGCCGGCGGTGCGCTCTCGCCCGCCGCGCTGATGTCGTGGATCAATCTCGGACGGGTTCCGTTCCTGATCCTGCTGATCCTCGCTCTGGCCGTCTTCGCGCTGGCGGGCTTCGTGCTGCAGGGCCTGGCCGCCGCCTTCCTCGCGCCCCTGCCGGCGCCGGCCGCGATCCTGCTCGCGGGCGCGGCGACCCTGCCGGCGCTGCGCGTCTCGACCAAGGCCATCGCCCGGCTGATACCGCGGGACGAGAGCTACGTCGTCACGGCCGACGACCTGATCGGCGCGACGGCGGAAGTCACCCTCGGGCCGCTCGACCAGGGCCTGCCGGGACAGGTCCGCGCGGTGGACCGCCACGGCAACACCCACTTCCTGCGCACCCGCGCCGCCCCCGGGGCCCCGGCCATGGAAGCCGGCGCCCGCGTCCTGATCGTGGACCGTGCCGACGCCGTCTACGTCGCGGTGCCCGCCGCGCCGGATCTCTGATCGCTTCTTCTCCCCCCTCCACCGCCCCCCGCCACCGAAAGGATCGCTCACGATGGATTTGGTCAGCCCCGGCATCGTCAACCTGCTGGTGATCGCCGGCATCATCGTCGTCGCGTTGCTCGGCATCGGCTTCGTGTTCAGCCGGCTCTACCGGCGCACGACGCGGGACACCGCCTTCGTCCGTACGGGGCTGGGCGGGCGCAAGGTCGTGGTCGATGGCGGCGCGGTGCTGCTGCCGGTGTTCCACTCCATCGCCATGGTGAACCTCAACACCCTGCGGCTGGAGGTGAAGCGCTCAGGAAATGAGTCGCTCATCACCAAGGACCGCCTGCGGGCCGACATCACCGTCGAGTTCTACGTCCGCGTCGAGCCCAAGGAGGAGTCCATCGCGCTCGCCGCCCAGACGCTGGGTGACCGCACCAACGACGCGATGCTGCTGCGCGAGCTGATCGAGGCGAAGTTCGTCGATGCCCTGCGCTCGGTCGCCGCCGGCATGACCCTGCCCGACCTTCAGGAAAAGCGCGCCGCCTTCGTGAAGGGCGTGCAGGAGGCGGTCTCGGGCGACCTGCGCCACAACGGCCTCGAACTCGAATCCGCCTCGCTGACCCGCCTCGACCAGACCTCGATCGAGCATTTCAACCCCGACAACTCGTTCGACGCGGAAGGTCTGGCCCGGCTGAAGGAGATCACCGAGCAGCGCCGCAAGGAGCGCAACGCCACAGAGCGCGACGCCGAGGTCGCTGTGGCCGAGAAGGACCGCGAGACCGCGCTCAAGCAACTGGAGATCAAGCGCACCACTCGCGAGGCGCAACTCGCCCAGGAACGCGACATCGCCAACAAGACCGCCGAGACCCGCGCCGAGACCGCCCAGGCCGAGCAGCGCGCCCAGCAGAGCGAGGAGACCGCGCGGATCGAGCGCGAGCAGGCGGTGCGCCTGCGCGAGGCCGAGGCGCGCAAGAACTCGGAGGGCGCGCGGATTGAGGCGGACCTCGCCATCGCCCAGCGCAACGCGGAGGCCGAGCGCGAGCGCCAGCTCATCCTTCAGGACAACGCCATCAAGATCGCCGAGCGCTCCCAGAAGGAGTCGGAGGCCCGCGCCGCCGCCAAGACGGCCGAAGCGCTCGCCGTCGCCGCGGAGGAGCGCGTCGCCACGGCCAAGGCCAAGGAGATCGCCGAGCGCGAGCGCGAGGTCACCGTCATCGCTGCCAAGCAGGAGGCCGAGCGGGAGGCGACCGGCGTCACCGTAACGGCGGAGGCCGAGCGGCGCGCCGCCGAGGACCGGGCCAATGCCATCATCACCCTGGCCGAGGCCGAGGCGACCGCCGCCACCTCGCGGGCGGAGGCCATCGCCAAGCTCGGCCAAGCCGAGGCCGAGCGCGAGCGGGCCATGAACGAGGCGCGCAACGCGCTCTCGGCCGAGGCCCGCGCCTTCGAGACGGGTCTCAAGCGCCTCGGCATCATCCCGGATGCCCTGCGCGAGAGCATGCGGGCGGTGGAGAAGATCGACTCGATCCGCATCTTCGACGCGGGCGGCATGATGGGCGGCGGCAACGGCGCCGGCGGCGTCTCGGCGAGCCTCGGCGACAACCTGTCGGGCCACCTGCTGCGCTACCAGTACAACAGCCCGATCCTCGGCGCGATCTTGAACGAGGCGGGCTTCGCCGAGGGCAAGGGCAGCCTCGACACGCTGGTCGGCGGGTTGCGCAACGGCACGGCCGTCGAGCCGCCCGCCAACGGGCATGCCGGCGCGGCCGAGTGACCGAAAAGAAACAGCGGAGCAAGAATATGAACAGGCATGGCTTTCCCGAAGATCATGCCTGATGCTTGAAACCAAACCCGGATCACCTTGAAGACTTGAATCGTTCTACTTCCAGCAACATAACCCGCATTGCGCGATCCCGAGCCCCGTTCTAGCTGCCTCTTCAGCGAACAACGAAACCGGGTTCCTCGATGTCGTCTGCGTTGCGTGATCGACTGCGTTATGGCCTCGCCGCTTTTCTCGCCGGCACCGCCGCCCTCGGCTCGTCCGGCATGGCGCGGGCGCAGGAGGCGGTGACGCTCGAGACGCTGAGCGTCGAGGGTTCGGGCCGGGGCGGCAGCGGTCCGGGCGGGGCCGGCACCGAGAGCGCCTTCGGTCCGGTCCCCGGCTACGTCGCCCAGCGCAGCGCCACCGGCACCAAGACGGACACGGCGCTGAAGGAGACGCCGCAATCCATCTCGGTCGTCGGCGAGCAGCAGGTCCGCGAGCAGGCCGCCACCAGCGTGCAGGAAGCCCTGCGGTACACCGCGGGCGTCGCCGCGGAAGCCTATGGCCCGAGCACCCGCGGCGACTATCCGCGTATCCGCGGCTCGGACGCGGCGATCTTCCTCGACGGCCTGCGCCTCAAGGATCCCGACGTCTTCAACGAGCCGCGGCCCGATCCCTACACTCTGTCGCGCTTCGAGGTGCTGCGCGGCCCCGCCTCGACCCTCTACGGATCGAGCCCCGTCGGCGGCCTGATCAACCTCGTGTCGAAGCGCCCCCTCGACGTGCCCTACACCGAGGCCGGGGTGCGGTTCGGCAATTACGGCTGGAAGGAAGCCTTCGCGGATTCGACCGGGCGCCTCACCGAGGACGGGCAGCTCCTCTACCGGTTCGTCGGCGTGGGACGTCTGGCCGACGCGCAGACCGACTTCGTCGCCAACGACCGCTACGTCATCAACCCCTCGGTGACGTGGCGCCCCTCCGCCGACACGAACTGGACCCTGATCGGCCTGCACCAGAAGGACGCGTTCGGCGCCTCGGATGCCTTCCTGCCGCGGGAGGGCTCGCTCTATGCCGGACCGAACGGCTTCATCCCGCTCAACCGCTTCACGGGCGACCCGAACTTCAACCGCTACGAGACCGAGACGAGTTCGATCACCAGCCTGTTCGAGCACCGTTTCGACGACAGCCTGATCCTGCGGCAGAACCTGCGCTACAGCCACATCGACGGGACGTATCAATCGGCCTACGGCAACGTGTACACGCTGACGCCGAGCGCCACCCTGCCGAACGCGCCGTTCCTCGACCCGGCCCGCCGCACGGTCGACCGGTTCACCTACCGCGTCAGCTCGGTCAAGGACCGGATCACCACCGACACCAACCTGCAGGGCCGCTTCGACACCGGGCCGATCTCGCACACCGTGCTCGGCGGCGTCGATTTCCGCCAGCAATGGGACAGCACGCGGACGGGCTTCGGCACCGATCCGCGCCCGTTCGACCTCTACGCGCCGGTCTATGTCGGCGTGACGCCGCCGGATCTCGGCGTGCCGACCGCGCTCTCGCAGAGCCAGACCGGACTCTACCTGCAGGATCAGATCAAGTTCGGCCAATGGATCGTGCTCGCCACGGTGCGGCACGACTGGGTGAACAGCGCGACGCGGGGCGCGGAGAGTGTCGCCGGCGAGGCCACCACCGGCCGCATCGGCCTGATGTACGCCTTCGAGAACGGCCTGACCCCGTACGTCTCCTACGCGACCTCGTTCACCCCGATCTTCGGCGCCAATGTCTGCGCGGGCGGGGCTTGCCGGCCGATCGAAGGCGAGCAGATCGAGGGCGGCTTCAAGTACAACCCGACGCCGTGGTTCGCGGTCAACGCGGCAATCTACGACACGGTGGAGCGCAACCGGCTGACCCCCGATCCGAGCGGCCTGCCGATCTCGATCCAGACCGGCAAGGTCAAGATCCAGGGCGGCGACATCGAAGCCATCGCCACCATCAACAACGACACCAACATCATCGCGAGCTACGCCTACACCGATGCCCGCTACGCCGCCGGCGACAATGCCGGAGCGCGGGTCGAGACGCAGCCGCTGCACCTCGCCTCGCTATGGGTGACCCACCGCTTCACCCTGGCCGACATCCCCGGCTCCTTCCTCGTCGGCGGCGGCGTGCGCCATATCGGCGAATCGTTCGACGGCTCGCTCAACAGCTTCAACACGCCGGCCGTGACGCTCGCCGACGCGTTGGTGGGCTGGGAGGATGCGCATTGGCGCGCGCAGCTCAACGTGTCCAACATCGCCGACACGCGGTATCTCTCGACCTGCCTTGCCCGCGGCGATTGCTTCGTCGGCACGCGGCGCACGATCCTCGGGAGCCTGACCTACAAGTTCTGAGCCCGAATTGACGGATCGCCCCTCGGGTGGGAAAGCCTGTCCATGGCTGATGTGACGGCACCCCCCCTTCCCTCACCCGACGACCTCGCCGCGCTGAAGAGCGAGGCGGGGGCGTGGTTCTCCACGCTACGCGACCGGATTGTCGCCGCGCTGGAGACGCTGGAGGAGGAGGCGGCGGGCCCCTTCCATCCGGATGCCCCGAAAGAGGCCGGGAAATTCGAGAAGACGCCCTGGCAGCGCACGGACCATAGCGGCACGCCGGGCGGCGGCGGCGTCATGGCGATGCTGAAGGGTCGCGTCTTCGAGAAGGCCGGCGTGCACATCTCGACCGTCCACGGCGAGTTCGCCCCGGAGTTCCGGGCGCAGATGCCGGGTGCGGCCGAAGATCCGCGCTTCTTCGCCACCGGCATCTCGCTGATCGTCCACCCCTGGAACCCGAACGTTCCGACGGTGCACATGAACACCCGCTTCGTCGTCACGACGAAGGCGTGGTTCGGCGGCGGGGCCGACCTCACCCCCGTGCTCGACCGGCGCCGGACGCAGGAGGATGCGGACACGCAGTTCTTCCACGCCTGCCTGCGCGAGGCCTGCGAGAAACACGCACCGGCCGCCGACTACGAAAAGTACAAGGCGTGGTGCGACGAGTATTTCCACCTCAAGCACCGCAACGAGCCCCGCGGCATCGGCGGCATCTTCTACGATTATCACTGGACCGGCGATCCGCAGGCCGATCTGGCCTATACGCGCGATGTCGGCGGGGCCTTCCTGAAGGCTTACCCGGAGATCGTCCGGCGCAACCTCGGCCGAGCCTGGACCGAGGCCGACCGGGAGGAGCAGCAGGTGCGGCGCGGGCGCTACGTCGAGTTCAACCTGCTCTACGACCGCGGCACGATCTTCGGCCTGAAGACCGGCGGTAACGTCGCCTCGATCCTGTCCTCGCTGCCGCCAACGGTGCGCTGGCCCTGACCGGAAGACGGTCCACAAATCGGCCGACTCGTTTATGACGTGACGCCATGGCCGAGTCCTCCCTTCCCACCCGTTTCGCCCCGCAACAGGACGAGGCGCTGAAAGCCATCGCCCGCTGGCGCAAGGAGGGCGGCTCCCAGGTCTTCCGCCTGTTCGGCTATGCCGGCACCGGCAAGACCACGCTCGCCCGCCGCATCGCCGACGACATCGACGGCCCGGTCGTCTACGGCGCCTTCACCGGCAAGGCGGCTTCGGTCATGCGCCAGAAGGGCTGCGACGAGGCGGCGACGATTCACTCGCTGATCTACCGCACCAAGGAGGGCGACGAGGGCGGCCCGACCTTCAGCCTCAACCGCTCCGGCCCGGCGGCCAAGGCCGACCTCATCGTCATCGACGAGTGCTCGATGGTCGATTCCGACCTCGGCCACGACCTCCTGTCCTTCGACAAGCCGGTGCTGGTGCTGGGCGATCCCGCCCAGTTGCCGCCGGTGCGCGGCGGCGGCTTCTTCACCGAGGCCGAGCCCGACGTGATGCTCACCGATGTTCACCGGCAGGCCGCCGACGACCCGATCGTGCGCATGGCGATGACGATCCGCGAGGGCGGCCGGCTCGAAGTCGGCGAATACGGCCAGAGCCGGGTGGTCCGCCGCCGCGACATCGACCCGGCCCAGGTGCTCGATTGCGATCAGGTCCTGGTCGGCCTCAACCGGACGCGGCGCCTCTACAACAACCGCCTGCGGGAACTCGCCGGCCACAAAGACCCGATGCCGTCGGTCGGCGAGAAGCTGGTCTGCCTGCGCAACGACCGTACCAAGGGTCTGCTCAACGGCTCGACCTGGACGGTGCAAGCCCTGCGCGCGCCGCCCCGCCCCGACACGATCCGCCTCGACGTGGTGCCCGAGGACGACCCGGCCGCGCGCCGCCGCGCCGTAGACATCAAGGTGCTGCGGCAGGTGATCGAGGGCTCGGAAGAAGAGATCCCGCTCTTCCTGCGCCGCGAGACTGACGAGTTCACCTACGGCTACGCGCTCACCGTCCACAAGGCGCAAGGGTCGCAATGGGACAAGGTGGTCCTGTTCGACGAATCTTACGCCTTCCGCGAGCACCGCGCCCGCTGGCTCTACACGGGGCTGACGCGGGCGGCGCAGGCGATCACCGTGGTGGTGTGAGGGGGGCTTCGCCCCCTCCCCGGTATTCATCGCGAGGGGCTGAGAGGCGATCCGGCACCACGACCTGTCCGGAACGGTCGGCGCGCTGGATCGGCTCGGTCCAAGCTTGGCGATGACGGAGTTGGACTGTCCGACTACTGCGCCGCCCGTGCCTCGACTGCGGCCAGCAGCGTACAGAGCGCCACCGCCTCGGCCGCCTTGCGCACGGCGTCGAGCTTCGGAAAGGTCGGCGCGATGCGCAGGGTCCGGTCGTGCGGATCCTTGCCGTAGGGATGCGTCGCGCCGGCCGGGGTCAGCGCGATCCCCGCTTCGCCCGCGAGCCGGACCACCTGCGAGGCGGTGCCATCAGCGACATCGAGCGTGATGAAGTAGCCGCCGAGCGGCCGGCTCCAGTGCGCAACCTCCCAACCGTCGAGACGGGCGGCGAACGCCTCTTCCACCGCGGCGAATTTCGGGGCGATCAGGGCGCGGTGGCGCTCCATATGCGCCGCGATCCCGGCGGCGTCGCGCAGGAAGCGGACGTGGCGGAGCTGGTTGAGCTTGTCCGGCCCGATGCTGCGGCGCCCGGCCTGGGCGAGATACCATTTCACGTTGGCGGGCGAGGCGGCGAGCATCGCGAGACCGGCGCCGGCCAGCGTCACCTTCGAGGTCGAGGCGAACACGATCGGCCGGTCCGGGTTTCCGGCCTCGGCGCAGGCCTCCAGAATGTTGACGAGCGCAGGCCGCGCCTCGGTGAGGTGATGCACCGCGTAGGCGTTGTCCCAAAGGATACGGAAATCGGGCGCCGCCGCCTTCAGCGAGGCCAGCCGCCGGACCGTCTCGTCGGAATAGGTCTCGCCGCTCGGGTTCGAGTACTGCGGCACGCACCAGATGCCCTTCACCGAAGGGTCGGCGGCCTCGCGCTCGACCGCCGCCATGTCCGGCCCCTCCCCCGTCATCGGGATCGGGATCATGCGGATGCCGAAGCCCTCGCACAGGGCGAAGTGGCGGTCATAGCCCGGGACGGGGCAGAGGATCGTGATCGGCTCCTGCTTCGACCACGGCCCCGCGCCGCCGGGCACGCCCTTCAGCAGGGCGTAGACGAGCACGTCGTGCATCAGCGCGAGGCTCGAATTGTTGGCGACCACGATCTGCTCAAGCGGCGCGCCGAGCACCGGCGCGAACAGCGCGCGGGTCTCGGGCAGACCCTGGAGGTTGCCGTAGTTGCGCGCGTCGGTGCCGTCCTCGGCGGTGGTGTCGCGGTTGCCGGGCAGCACCAGCATCTCGGCGGCGAGGTCGAGCTGATCGGAGGCGGGCTTGCCGCGGGTCATGTCGAGCTTGAGCCCCTGCGCTTTCAGGGCTTCGTACTCGCCGCGCAGGCGGGAGCGCAGCTCCGACAGCGTTTCGGGCGACAGGGTGGACAGCGACGGCATGGGATTCCTCGTGGCGGTGCCGAGCCCGCGTTCGAACCTGCGGCGCGCGCGCGGTCAAGGCCATCCCACCGGAAAGGCGTGGGCGAGCGCGACGCCACCCCACTGTGGCACATCTGTCACGTGTGCAGGTGCGAAATGATCAAACTCCTAACGCGGGACGAAGCCCGAGCTTGGCTTTAACGCGCCGTTAACCATTCCGAACAAAAAGCTAAATCCGTCAAATGATGGAGGAAGCGGAAGGCAGGAGCGTCTCGCGACAGCGAATACGCTCCCAAACCGCAATCCAAAAGCATTCGACAGCCCTCAACAGTTCAATCGGCCATGGCGGCGCGCGAGGACACTCGCGCCTGACGCAATGGTCTTGGACATCTTCGAGCACAGACGATGTATATCGTTGTCGACGAGCGGCAAAGCGTGACCGACCACTACGTCGCCGGCTTCGGCGCCGAGGGCGTGAAGGCGCAGGGGTTGGCCATCGGGTCGATGAAGGATTGGCTCGACGCGGCGCCGCGGATCGACCTCGAGGCGATCGACGGCTTCCTGATCGGGGATTGCGCCGACCGTGCCTCCTGCACCGTGGCGATCCGCTCGCTCAGCCGGGCGCCGATCATCGCCCTCAACGAGACCCGCTCCCTGGAGCAGACCCTGGCGCTGTTCACCGTCGGCATCGACGACGTGGTGCGCAAGCCCGTCCATGTCCGCGAGATCATCGCCCGCGCCACGGCGATCCGCCGCCGCACGGGCCGGGGCGTCGAGCCGGCGCCGGCCCCCGACCGGGCGGGCCGCCTCAAGGTCTACACCGACGGCCGCGACCCCGAGATCGACGGCGCCTGCCTGATCCTGCCCCGGCGCGAGCGCCACATCCTCGAATATCTCTCGAAGAACCGCGGCCGGCAGGTGACCAAGGGCCAGATTTTCACGGCGGTCTACGGCGACCTCGACACCAGCGTCGAGGAGAGCGTGGTCGAGGGCCATATCAGCAAGCTGCGCAAGAAGCTGCGGATGCGGCTCGGCTACGACCCGATCGAGGCCAAGCGGATGGCAGGCTACACCTTCGTCGGCTGAAGAATCCGCACACGATCTGTCCATGAAAAAGGCCGCGCTCGGTGAGAGCGCGGCCTTTTTCTACGCCGGGAAGTATCCCAGCCGCGCGAGCGGCTGGGACGTCTTAGCTTAGCGGAACAGCGACAGAACGTTCTGGCTGCCCGAGTTGGCGATCGAGAGCGCCTGCACCGCGAGCTGCTGCTGCGTCTGGAGCGCCTTCAGCTTGGTCGACTCCTCCTCGATGTCGGCATCGACCAGGATGCCGACGGTGCGGTCGTTGGCCTTCATCAGCGTGTCGACGAAGGTCTTCTGACCGTCGATCTGGGTCTTGTTGGCGCCGAGCTTGGTCCCGGCATCGGTCACCTTGGCGAGAGCCTTCTCGACCTGGGTGATGATGTTCTGCAGAGCCGTGTCGCCGGCCGTACCGGTGAGGTTGGAGATGTTGATCGAGCTGATCGAGAAGCCCGTCGTGGCATCCGCGGTGTCGAGGATGCCCTTGCCGGCCGTCGTGCCCGCCGCCGTGCCCGAGCCGGTCGACGCGGCCGACACCGGGGCCGTCTGGCCGGCCGTAAAGCCGAAGGACGTCACATCGGCGCCGCCCACGGTAATCGGAAGGGTCGAGCTGCTCGTCAGCGTCAACTTGTTGTCGGCCCCGAAGGCGATCCGGGCGGTGTTGCCGGCCGCCGTCAGCTGCGCATTGATCAACCGCGCAGTGTCGCTACCATTGACAGCACCGCTACCGGTCGAAGTCGGGGAGGCAAGTCCGCCGTAAAGGGCAGCGGTGAGCGTGACAGTCGTCGCTCTGTTCCCGTCATTGACCGTGATGACCTTATCAGCCGTCAGGTCCACCGTGGTGAAATTCGTTCCCGCCTTCACCGTAGGCGTGGCCGAGATCGCGCTGAAGCCGACATCGACGAGCGCGTTGGTGCCGCTCGCGTTGATGTTCTTGACCGAGATCTGAGCATCGGTCCCCGAGCCCGTCGCCGTGCTCGTGAAGGTGAGGCGTCCGGAGGCGTCCAGCGAAGCGGCGACCTTTCCGCTCAGCGGCGTCGTGGCGGTGTCGGCCGTGATCTGGTTGTTGATGGCGGCGAGGAACTCGTCCGTCGTCACCCGCGTCAGATCTCTGGCGGCAGAGGCCATCGTCGCACTGTTGATGACGATGTCCGCCGTGGAACCGTCACCGAGGCTGAGCGTGAAGGCAACCTCGTTGGCCCCGTTGAAATTCGCGGTCCCGCGGTTGGCGACGACGGCATCGCCCGGACGGAATGCGGCGGTCCCGGTGAGAGACGTCTGGGCGAACACTTGGCCGCTGGTTGCGGCGGTTGTGACGCTGCTTGCGTTGACGTCGTACAGCTTGATCGCATTGACGTCGACATTGATCTTGGAGAAGGTCACCGCGCCGCCGCCAGCGCGAGAGAAGCCGGCGATCACGCTCTGCGTCGCCTGATAGGCGGTGTTCGTCGCCGTAGAATCGACGGAGAGCCAGTTCTGACCCGACGAGTTCGACGAGTCGGCCGTCGCCTTCATCTTGCTCTGGATGGCCGCGATCTCGGTCTGGACCTTCGAGCGATCGACGCCCGGCTGAAGCGCGGTCTGCAGCTTGGCGCGCAGGTTCTGCATGTCGGACAGGATCGAGTTCAGGCCGTTATAGGCGGTGTCGACCGCCGAGGAACCGAGGCCGAGCGAGTCCTTCACGGCAGACAGGGAGGCGTTGTCGGTGCGCACCGTGGTGGCGATCGACCAGTAGGCGGCGTTGTCGGCGGCGGTCGAGACGCGCTGGCCGGTCGAGACGCGGTTGGAGGTGGCGTCGAGCTGGCTGTTGATGCCCTTGAGCGTCGTCAGCGCCGTCATGGCGGAGATGTTGGTGAGCAGGCTGGTCACGGATCAGACTTCCGGCAAAAGAGGGGGGACGGTTCTCAGGACCGGACTCGCACCGGTGCGGCCGCACGACCCTATCGAGAGGGCCGCGGCGAGCCCCTGAAGGCTCGTTTCGCCGCGCATCACACCTCCGGACTCACACCGGATCAACGGACCGACATCATGTCCATGAACCCGTCGGAGGGTTCACCCGCTGGCCTCTTCTCGAAGGCGGCTCCGCATGGTTGCGGAAGGCGCCTCGCGATGGGCCGACAATGGCGGTAGCCCGTTACGAAGCGATTAAGCGACCCTGCCCCCGCATCGTCCCGCCCCATGCCCTCCACAGGTCGGCCTCGTGCCTGTGGAGAAGAGGCTAAACGACCGGCTCACCCTCGAAGGCGACGCCCACGAAATCTCCGCGGCGCCAGCATAGCCGGGCATTCATCGTGCGCAGGTCATGCGCGGCGATCACGAGGGAAAACGTCTCCGGCAGGACATGCTCGGGGGCGACGCGGATCTTGGCGCCCCGAAGCGAGAGGTCGCGCACGGTGCAGGCGATCAGCCGTTCGGGGCCTAGGACGATGCGGCCCTGCTGGACGACGCGGTGACGCTTGCCCGCCCGTTCGACGGGCGCTGCGGCTTCCGGCGAAACACTTTCCCGCGGATCGGCCATGCTCGCTCCCCGGCGCCCTCTCCCTTCGGCTTAACGAGCACCCGCGGCACTGTCGATGAGACGGGACGCCCCTTTGCGGGGCATCGTTAACCGGACGTCAAGCATATTTGTAGACGGATCGTGAACGATGACGCTGTCGCCCCCGGGGCACGCACCGCGAAGACGTTTCGCGCGGCGCCCCGGGATCACCTGCCGAGACCTCCATGACGTCCGATTCCGCACGGCGATCCTCCCTCGGCACCGTCGCACGCCTGCCGGCGCGGCCGGTGGCGGGAAGCATCGCGGCCCGCCGTGCTCGTGAGGCAGCCGGCGAACGCACCGTGCTGGCAAGCCTCGTCCTGCTCGCCCTCACCGCCAGCGGGTTCGCCGGTTACGCCATCGCGACGGGAACGCACGAGTATGCGGTGCAGGCGGTTCTTCCCGCCGGCACAGCGCCCTTCACTTGGAAGAAGACCGTAGCGCAGGGGCGCCTGGCCGACCCCGATTTCGATCCCGTCACCACCGGCTCTCTGCCCGACCGGCCCGTCGCGGCAGCCGCCGGCCTTCAGGGCCCGGCGGAGTTGCCGGCCCTGCCGCCCGCGGGCGCCTACGCCCTGCGCGGGGTCGCCGACGGCATCGCGACCCTCGAGAACCGGGAGGGACAGCGCAAAGCCGCGCTCGGCAGCGTGCTACCCGGCGCGGGCCGCGTCCTGTCGATCCGCCGGACCGGCGCGGGCTGGGTCGTGATCACGACCGAGACGATCATCGGCCCGGTGGCGCCGTGACGCGACCGGCCGAAGGCGGGCAAGCCTGGGACAAGGGAGCCGCCCTAAGCATCGGCCCGAAAGGTGGCGACCGGCTTTCGGAAAAAGACGATGCAAAAGACGCATCGGATCCTGCTCGCACCGCCGAGCCGTTGGTCGCCCCCCTCCCGCGCTCCCGCTCAGGCGCCCGCCCGTGACCGACACCCTCACCAGCTACCGGCTGATCGCCAAGGATCTCCCCGCCTCCCTTTCCCGGAAGGCGGCCGAGCCGACGGTTGCCCGGGAGACCGCCTATTACGAGGCGCATATCGGCGGGGTGAAATCGGTCGACGACCTGCTCGGCGACCAGCGTCTCTACGCCTACGCCATGAAGGCCTACGGCCTGGAGGAGATGACCTACGCCAAGGCGTTCATGCGCAAGGTGCTGGAGGAAGGCGCTGCCAGCGCGGCGAGCTTCGCCAACCGTTTGGCGGACGACCGCTACACCGCCTTTGCCAAAGCGTTCAGCTTCGGCCAGGGCGTCACCGCCACGGGTGCCGACCCCGCGCGCTTCGGTGAGCCCGCCCGCGCCGCCTCGCTCAGCGCGCCGAAGCTCCTGGCCGATACCTACGATTTCAGCGGCCGGGCCGAGGCGAGCTTCCTCGTGGAGTCCCGGCTCGACGCCACGACGACGCAATCGGTCACGATCCGGCTCAACGCGCAAACCCTGGCCGGTCGGGTGGACAATCCCGCGAAGGTGACGCCGTCGGAGATCGCCGCAGCGGTGGCGGCGCAGATCGAGGCGTCCGCCCTCAAGGGCAAGGTGCAGGCGGGGCTTGCCGCCGACGGGAGCCTGTTCTTCGAGACCACCGCACTGACCGATCTCGGCGCCGACGGCGCTTACGGCGGCACGGGCCGGGACGCCGACACGCTGGTGAACGCGGGCGGGCCGAACCGCACCCTGACGATCCGGAATGCCCCGCTCTCCGCCGATCGGACCGCCGTCGATGTCGGCTTCGGCACGGATCTGGGGCCCGACACGATGGCTCAGACCGTCACTCAGGCCTACCTGCGGCAGTCGCTGGAGGGTGATGCGGGCGACGCCGATACGGGCGTGCGCCTCGCGCTCTACTTCGCCCGCAAGGCATCGACGCTCACGACCGCCTACGACATCCTCGGCGACGCGGCGCTGAGCCAAGTGGCCAACACCGTGATCGGCCTGCCGGCGACGAGCGGCGCGGCCACGAGCGAGGCCCTGGCCAAGCGGGCCCAACTCATCGCCGGCAAGATCGACATCGCGAGCTTCCGGGACCCTGCCAAGCTCGACGCCTTCGTGCGGCGCTTCGCGGCGATCTGGGACGCACAGAACAACACCGCCAGCGCACCCATCCTTGCTCTGTTCACCGGCACGGGCAGCCTCGACGCCGACACGCTCCAGAGCGTGCAGACGGCGCGGACCGGAGCTTAAGGGCCATGCAGAGCAGCCTCTACGTCGCCCTGTCGAGCCAGATCGCCCTCGAAAAGCGCCTGACCACGACCGCCAACAACGTCGCCAACATGGCGACGGTGGGCTTCCGGGCGGAGGAAGTCAGCTTCTCGGAACTGCTCGCCCGCTCGAACCGCGGCGAGGTCGCCTTCGTGGGGCCCGGCAAGAACACCATCTCGCGGGCTGCCGGCCCGACGACGAAGACGGATTCCACCCTGGATGTCGCCGTGCAGGGCGATGCGTGGCTCGGCGTGAAGGGCCCGAAGGGCGACACGCTCTACACCCGCGACGGGCGCCTGACGATGGACGCCAACGGGCAGCTGCGCACGGTGGGCGGCCTGCCGGTGGTCGATCCCGGCGGCGGCCCCCTGCTGCTCGATCCCCAGGCCGGGCCGCCGAAGATCGGCCGCGACGGCAGCATCCACCAAGGCGTGAACCAAGTCGGCGCGCTCGGCCTGTTCAGCATCGACCCGAAGGCGACGCTGACGCGCTCGGGCGAGAATGCCGTCGCCGCGAGCCTGCCCGCCCGGCCGGTCCAGGACTTCACCCGCATCGGCTTGGTGCAGGGCTACGTCGAGGGTGCCAACGTCAACCCGATCCTGGAGATGACCAAGCTCATCGCGATCCAGCGCGCCTTCGAGAGCGCGGCAACGATGACCTCGGAGGCCGACACGACCCTCACCGGCGCCGTCAAGACGCTGGGACCGCAGGGCTGATGCGATGACCCTCAACGCGATCGAGCGCCTGGAACGGGCGATGGAGGCCGGGCGCCGCGACCTGCCGCTGGTGCGGGTCGCCGGTCCCGTGCGCGAGGTGACCGCCAGCGCGGCGCGGGTCGCGGGCGTCTCCGCCTTCGTGCGGCTCGGCGACCGCATGGGTTTCTCCGCCGACGGCCGCATGCAGGTCGGCGAGGTGGTCCGCATCGATGCGGCCGGTGCCACCGTGAAGCCGTTCGAGAGCCGGATCGAGGCCGGCATCGGCAGCCTCGCCCACCGCATCGGCCCGGCGCAGCTGCGCCCGGACCCGCGCTGGAAGGGTCGGGTGATCGACGCGCTCGGCCGCCCCGTCGATGGGCTCGGCCCCCTGGCCGAGGGGCCCGCCAGCGTTCCGCTCGATGCCGACCCGCCCGCCGCGATGACCCGCGCGCGGGTGAAGACGCCGCTTCCCACGGGGGTGCGGGCGATCGACCTGTTCACGCCGCTCTGCGCCGGCCAGCGCATCGGCATCTTCGCCGGCTCCGGCGTCGGCAAATCGACCCTGCTGGCGATGCTGGCCGGCGCTCAGGGCTTCGACAGCGTCGTGGTCGCGCTGGTCGGCGAGCGCGGGCGCGAAGTGCGCGAGTTCCTCGAAGGGCCGATCGCCGCCGCCCGCGACCGTGCCGTGATCGTGGTCTCGACCGGCGACGAGAGCCCGATGATGCGTCGCCAAGCGCCAAAGGTGGCGCTGGCGGTGGCCGAATCCTTCCGCGACCGCGGGGAGTCGGTGCTGCTGATCGTCGATTCCGTGACCCGCTACGCCCACGCCGCCCGCGACGTGGCGCTCGCCGCGGGCGAGCCGGCGGTGGCGCGCGGCTACCCGCCGAGCGTCTTCTCGGACCTGCCGCGGCTCTTGGAGCGCGCCGGCCCCGGCGCGGAGGGCACGGGCACGATCACCGGGATCTTCTCGGTGCTGGTCGATGGCGACGACCACAACGACCCGGTCGCCGATTCGATCCGCGGCACCCTCGACGGCCACGTGGTGCTCGACCGCGCCATCGCCGAGCAGGGCCGCTACCCGGCGATCGAGCTGCTCGGCTCGATCTCGCGCCTCGCGGGCGAGGTCTGGACCGGGGACCAGCGCGAGCTGGTGCGCAAGCTGAAGAGCATGATGGCCCGCTTCGAGGAGACGCGGGATCTGCGCCTGATGGGCGGCTACCGCGCCGGCAGCGATCCCGACCTCGACCAGGCCGTCAGCCTCGTGCCGCGGATCTACGAGGCGTTGCGCCAGGAGCCGGGCCAGCCGCCGAGCCGCGACGCCTTCCTCGAACTCGCCCAATCCCTGCGGGGATGAGGATGACTTTGCCTTTCGATGACCCGGCGGACGCAGCCAAGTCTATGCAGGCTGCGAAAACCTGCCTGTGCCGCCCCGCCTTCGCGGGGGCAGCCGACGAAGCGCCGAACGCATCGCCGTCTGTGATCGACCACGCCTTCAGCCCCGCGCAAGCGACACCGTGTCCAGTGCGCAAGAATTCGAAAGTCAACGAGGTGTCCGCATGAGTCTCATCGGCGTGCTCCGCACCGGCGTTTCCGGAATGAACGCTCAATCCAACCGTATCTCGACGGTGGCCGAGAACATTCAGAACGCCAGCACCACCGGCTACAAGCGCACTTCGGCCGAGTTCTCGTCGCTGCTGCTCGATTCCGGTGACGTCGGCAACTACAACTCGGGCGCGGTCGAGACCACGTTGCGCCGTTCGGTGAGCGAGGGCGGCCCAATCGCCTCGACCAATTCCGACAAGGATCTCGCGATCCAGGGCAACGGCTTCTTCGTGGTGAGCGACGCCGCCGGCGCGCCCTTCATGACGCGGGCCGGCAACTTCGTGGTCGACGGCAAGACCGGCAACCTCGTCAATGCCGGCGGCTTCACCCTGATGGGCTACAGCCTTGCCAACGGCACCCCGAACCCCGTCCTCAACGGCGTGGCCGACCTCAAGCCGGTCAATGTCAGCGTGATGGGACAGGAGGCGCGTCCCTCCACCGCCGCCACTGTCAGCGGCAACCTCTCCTTCGAGACGCCGGTCTACGATTCGACGGCGACGGGCGCCCTCGGCTACTCGAAGAAGAACTCGCTCAAGGTCTACGACAATGTCGGTCGGCCGGTGACGCTCGACGTTCAGATGACCAAGACCGCTGCCAACGCGTGGACGGTCTCCTTCTTCGACCCGGCGACACCGGCCACACCCGTCGGCACGAGCAACGTGACCTTCGACGGCAACGGCAAGGTCAACGGCGGCGGATCGGCGTTCGTGGACGTGCCCAACGGCCGCCGCATCACGGTGGATCTGGGCGGCCTCACGCAGCTCTCCGGCGACCACAACCTCTCCGGCACCGCCAACGGCTCGTCGCCCACCTCGGTCAGCGGAACGGCCTTCGGCGAGGACGGCACCGTCTACGCGGTCTATTCCGACGGCACCCGCAAGGCCGCGTTCAAGGTGCCGCTGGCGGACGTGGCGAGCCCCGACAACCTCGCGCCGCGGGCGGGCAACGTCTTCACGACGAGCGCCGAATCCGGCGACATCCAGGTCGGCTTCGCCGGCCAGGGCGGGCGCGGCATCCTGAAGGCCGGCGCGCTCGAACAGTCCAACGTCGATGTCAGCACCGAGCTGACCACGATGATCGAGTCGCAGACGGTCTACACCGCCAATTCCAAGGTGTTCATGACCGGCAACGAACTGCTCGAAACTCTGATGAACCTGAAGCGCTGACGCGGACCATCGTCGCATCCGGGGGCGCCGGCCCGACACCGGCGCCCCCGTCTCGTATCGCGTCCCAGGAACCGACCGATGGGTCTCACCCTCGCGCTCAACACCGCGCGCGCCTCGCTGCTCGCGAACTCGAACCAGATCGCCGTCTCCGCGCGCAACGTCGCGGGAGCGAACGATCCCGGCTATTCGCGCAAGATCGCGACGCTGGTCGCCGGCAGCGCGGGCGGCGCCACGGTGACGATCACCCGCGCGGGCGACCCGGCGCTCTATGCCCGGACGCTCAACGCCTCGTCCGACGCCGCCCGCAGCGACGCCCTTCTCACCGGGCTGACGAAGCTCGCGCAGACCGTCGGCGACACCGAGGACCCGACCGCGCCGGCCGCGCGCCTCACGGCGCTCCAGGCGGCGCTCCAGGCCGCCGCCAACCAGCCCGACAACGCGCAGCTCGCCCGTGACGCGGTCGAGTCGGCCAAGGCCCTGGCGGGAAGCCTGAACCAGGCGGCGGACGCGGTCCACGCCGTGCGGGCGGAGGCCGATGCCGGCATCAACGCTTCGGTCAGCCGCATCAACGACCTTCTCGTCCGGTTCGATGCCGCCAACCGCGCCGTCACCAAGGCCACGGCCCTGGGCGGCGACTCCACCGACGCGCTGGACGACCGCGACCGCATCCTGACCGCGCTGTCCCAGGAGATCGGCGTGACGGCGGTTGCCCGCGAGGGCGGCGACATGGCGCTCTACACCGATGGCGGCGTGACCCTGTTCGAGCGCGGGCCCCGCTCGGTCGCATTCTCGGCCACCACCGTCTTTGCCGCGGGCACCGTCGGCGGCGGCGTGACGATCGACGGCGTGCCGGTGACCGGGGCCGCCTCGCCGATGCCGCTCGGCTCCGGGCGGATCGCCGGGCTCGCAGCCCTGCGCGACGGTGCGGCGGTCCGTTACGAGGCGCAGCTCGACGCCCTGGCCGGCGGCCTGATCGACGCCTTCGCCGAGACCGACTTCTCGTTGATCGATGAGGGTCCGCGGGCCGGCCTGTTCACCGCGGGCGGCCGCGCGCTGCTACCCACGGGCGCCGGACGCAGCGGCCTCGCGGCCTCGATTTCGGTCAACGCGGCGGTCGATCCGGCCCGGGGCGGCTCGGTCGCCCTGCTGCGCAGCGGCGGCATGAACGGCAGCGACTACATCGACCCTGCGGCGGGCGAAGACGCAGCCTATGCGGGCCGCCTTCGCGGCCTTCTCACCGGGCTGTCGGCGGCCCGGCCCGTCGATCCGTCGCTGGGCCTCGACACCTCCGCCGGCCTGCCCGACCTCGCCGCGGCCTCCGCGGGGTGGCTCGAAGCGCAGCGCAAGGAGGCCTCGACCGACGCCTCCTACCAGAGGACCCTTCTGACACGCGCCAATGAGGCGCTCTCGAACGTCGCGGGCGTGAACGGCGACGACGAGACCGCTCTCGCCCTGCAGTTGGAGCGCTCCTACAGCGCGTCGGCCAAGCTCCTCTCGGTCGTCAACGACCTCCTTAAGACCCTCTTCGACGCGGTGCGGTGATACGGCCATGATGACGACCGGCTTCATCTCGAGCCTCAACCTCTGGAACGCGCCGCGCACCGGCGCCTCACGGCTCCAAAGCGAACTCGCGACCGCGACCAAGGAGATAGCCACCGGCCGCTTCGCCGATGTCGGCGCGACGCTCGGCGGCGGTGTCGCCGGGGCCTTCAGCCTGCGGCGGCAAAGCGCCGTGCTGGCCTCGCTGACGCAGAGCAACACCGCGGCCACGTCCCGGCTCGCGGCGACGCAGGGCGCTCTCAACGAGATTCGCTCGGTCGCCGACGCGGCACTCAACGAGCTCACCGCGCTCCCCGCCAACCAGCGTGCGAAGACGCTCGTGACCTCCGCCCCCGGCCGCCTCGCGGCGCTGGCGGGGGCACTCAACACCAGCGCGAACGGTCAGTTCGTGTTCGGCGGCACGAACAGCGGAACGGCACCGCTGACACCCTACGAGGGCAGCCCGATCTCCGCCGCCAAGACGGCCGTCGATGACCTCTTCACGAATTTCTTCAACGTCGCACCGGGCTCTGCGGCGGCCTCCGAGATCACGCCGAACCAGCTCAAGGTCTTCCTCGACGGACCGCTCACCGGCCTGTTCACCGAGGTGAACTGGGGCCGGACATGGTCGGGCGCGTCGAGCCGAACCCTCGACAGCCAGATCTCGCTCACCGAGACCGTCACCACTTCGGTCACCGCCAACGCCGAGCCCTTCCGCAAACTCGGCATGGCCTACGTCATCGCCTCGGGGCTCGGCCTGTCCGGCCTCTCGCAGGAGGCGCAGAACGTGGCGACGAGCAAGGTCATGGAGCTTCTGGGCCAAGTCAGCGGGAGCCTCACGACGGTGCAGGCCGATCTCGGCCGCGTCCAGAGCCAGATCACGGAGGCGAACACACGCATGGCCAAGCAGACCGCGCTGCTAACCGGACAGATTCGGGATCTGGAGAGCGTCGATCCCGCCGAAGCCAAGAGCCGGGTCGATGCCATCACGACCCAGATGCAGATGTCCTACGGGCTGACCGCGCAGTTGCGCAGCCTCAGCCTGATCAACTTCATCTCCTGAACGCCCGCTTTTTTGAAACCGAGTACGGAGCGTCGGCCCCGATGTACCGCCTGTCCTATGCCGAGATCATGGAAGACGCGCCCGACCTCGGTCGCGAGCGCGAGCGCGACGCCTTCGACCGGGCGCTCGGCCAACTCCGCACGGCCGAAGCGCGGGGATCCGCAGCCGGTTCGGCGCGGAGCGCCGCGGTCGGCTCGATCCAGGATCTCTGGAACGTGCTGATCGCCGACTTGCTCGACCCCGAAAACGCCTTGCCCGAGGGTCTGCGCTCCGACCTCGTGGCGATCGGCCTGTGGAACATGCGCGAGGCCGGCGAAGTGCTGAGCGCACCCGAGCGCAGCCTCGCGGCCTTGATCGAGGTCAACACCTCGATCCGCGACGGATTGCAGTAGGGGGCGGGCCATGACGCGCGAAACCGGCCGGGCCGCGGCCCGCACCATGCACCTGAGCCTGAAAGCGGGCGAGCGCGTCTACATCAACGGCGCGGTGGTGCGCGTCGATCGCAAGGTCGCGCTCGAACTGATGAACGACGCCACCTTCCTGCTGGAGGGCCATGTCCTCCAGGCGGAGGAGGCGACGACGCCCCTGCGCCAGCTCTACTTCGCGGCGCAGACCATGCTGATCGCCCCGGCCCAAGCCGGCCCGGCGCGGTCGCTCTATGGCCGGATCGAGGACGGCATCCTGGCCGTGACGACCGAGCCGGCGATCCGGGACGGGTTGACGGCGGCGCACGCCCTCGTCGAGGCGGGCCGGGCCTTCGAGGCGCTGAAACTGATCCGCGGCCTCTACGCGACGGAGTCCACTTTGCTCGGCCCCTCGGCTCCCCTCCCCGAGGTACCACCCGCCGCCCTCGTGCCATCCGCCCGCTCCGGCCAACGCCGCCGGCCGCGGACCCGGCCGGCCCTCTCCTCCGACAAGGCCTGAACTTCCATGGACGTCAGCAGCACCGGCACGAATACCGGCACCACCAGCACGACCACCGCTGCGGCGGCGAAGGCGGCCACCTCGGTCGCCTCCAAGATGAACGCCGACACCTTCCTGACGCTGCTGATGGCCCAGCTTCAGAACCAGGATCCGACGAAGCCGATGGACTCGACGGAATATGTCGGCCAGCTCGCCACCTTCTCGCAGGTCGAGCAGGCCACCAAGACCAACCAGAAGCTCGACTCGCTGCTGACCTCGAGCTTCCTGAATCAGGCGGACGCGATCATCGGGCGGAACCTCACCTCGGCGGACGGCCTGACGTCCGGCACGGTACAGTCGGTTCGGGTCACCGGCGACGGCGTGATGGCCAAGCTCACCGACGGCCGCGAGATGCTGCTCGCCTCCGGCATCTCGATCAGCTAGAGCATCAGCCTGAAAGGCGGCCGCTGGCCGTCGGAAAAGCTGATGAAAAACAAGGGCCTAACGCATCGGCTCGAGCGGTGGGTTTCGGCCTTCGGAAAAAAGACGATGCGCCCTCTGAAGGCCGTCCCATGAACGAGGTCGACGCCCTCGAACTCGTCCGCTCCGCGATCTGGACGGTGCTGGTCGCCGCCGGCCCCTCCGTCGGCGCGGCGATGCTGGTCGGCATCGCGGTCGCCCTGCTTCAGGCGCTGACGCAGATCCAGGAGGTGACGCTCACCTTCGTCCCGAAGATCGTCGCGATCCTCCTGGTGATGCTGGTGACCGGCACCTTCGTCGGCTCGCAGATCTACGCCTTCGCCGAGATGACCTACGGCCGGATCGCGACGGGGTTCTGAGGCCAAGCCGCGTCATCAGAACCGTGTCCCGCCCGAGAAACGGAAGGCCTGCGTCTGGTCCTTGCCGACCCGGCCGTAATAGGTGCCGTCCGCCCCGTAGACACGGGTGCCCTCGTCCTTGGTGAGCGCGTAGGCGTAATCGAAGCGGATCGGCCCGAGCGGCGAGTTCCACAGGATCGAGGCGCCGATGGAGGAGCGGATCGTCGCCTTGTCGCGCACGTTCACGCATTCGGGCTCCACGCTGATCGCGCCGGCGCTGTAGCTGCAGCCGCCGGTCGGGCTGGTGCCGTTGATGAAGCCGTCGCCGTTCACATCGAAGCTGCGCTTGCCCTTGTAACCGAGCAGCGTGCCCGCATCGGAGAACAGGGCGCCCTTCAGGCCGAGATCCTTCGGGATGCCGGGCAGCGGGAACTGCACCTCCAGCGTGCCGCCGAAATAGGTCGAGCCGCCGAGTGCGTTGGAGCGCGCGTCGCCGGTGCCGACGTCGCGCGGGCCGATCCCGTTGACGGCAAAACCGCGCACCAATGACGGACCGAGAAAGAACTGGTCGGTGACGCGCAACGGGTTGCCGTCGGTCGCTCCCATATGGCCGCCCTGGAACTTGACGAAGCCGACCACGTCCTCGCCGAACTCCCGGTAGGCTCGGGCCTCGCCCGTCAACCGGTAGAAGTTCGAATCGCCTCCGAGACCGGCGATCTCGGGCTTCAGCTCGGCGTAGAAGCCGTTCTTCGGTGCCTGCAGGTTGTCGAGCGTGGAATAGGCCAGGGTCGCGCCGACGAGCGAGGTCAGCGTCGAGCCCTGCGCCGACTTGATGGCGATCGAGGCCTCGCCGTCATAGGTGCAGGCGGGATAGGCCGCCTGTCCCGCGGCATTGACCGCAGTGTAGCCGCTGATGGGGCTCGAGCAGTCGTTGTAGGGCTGGCTCAGCGTATTCGGCACCTTCAGGTCGGTGTTATAGATCGAGTAGCGGAAGGTGACGCCGAACTCATCCGTCACCGGCAGGCCGAGACGCAGTTGCGTGCCGACGACCGTGGTCTCGTAGCGCGAGTACCGCGCGAGGTTGCTGTACTTGTAGAAGCCGTCGATGCCGGCCGCCATACGGTAGCCGAGGAAGTACGGCTCGGTGAAAGAGAGATCGACACCGCGGGCATACTCGCCCGCCTGCACCGCGAGGCGCACGTACTGGCCGCGGCCGAGGAAGTTCGACTCGGAGACCGAGACCTCGCCGATGATGCCGTCCTGGGTGGAGTAGCCGCCCGCCACCGAGAACGAGCCCGTGGGCTGATCCTCGACGTCGATGTTCACCACCACCCGGTCCGGCGCCGAGCCCGGCTCGTTGGAGAAGCGCACCTTCTTGAAGAAGCCCAGTCCGTTCAGCCGGCGCTCGGCGCGGTCCACCAGCACGCGGTTGTAGGCATCGCCCTCGGTCAGATCGAGCTCGCGGCGGATGACGTAGTCGCGGGTGCGGGTGTTGCCGCGGATGTTGATGCGCTCGACGTAGACGCGCGGTCCGTCCTCGACCACGAAGCCGAGGGCGACCTGATGCGTGGCGCGGTCGCGCTGGCCGGTGGGACGCACCTGGGCGAACGGGTAGCCCTGGCGGTTGACCTCGTTGGTGACGCCGACGAGGGTCTTCTCGACATCCTCGGCGTTGTAGACGTCGCCGACCTGAGCGCGGATCTGTCCGTCGAGGGCCTCGCGGTCGATGCCGGCGATGCGCGGATCCACGGCCACCGCGCCGACGGTGTATTGCTCACCTTCCTCGACGGTGACGTTGATGACCCAGCCGGCATCCTCACCGGTCTCGACGTAGCGGGCGTCGGCGTTGACGACGCGGAAGTCGGCGTAGCCGTTCTTGAGGTAGTACCGGCGGACGATGTCGAGGTCGGCGGAGATGCGGTCGGGATCGTAGACGTCGGAGGTCTTGATGAACGAGAGGAAGTTCATCTCGGACGAGGACATCAGCCCCTTAAGGGTCGATTCCGAGTAGGCGCTGTTGCCAATGAAGTGGATCTCGCGGATGCCGGTCTTATCGCCCTCGTCGATGGCGAAGACGACGTCGGAGCGTCCGCTGGGCAGGTCGACGAGACGGTAGCTGACCTTGGCGGTGCCGCGGCCCGAACGCTTGTAGACGTCGCGGATGCGCTCGACATCCGCCGCGACCTGGGCGGGATCGAGGGGCGCGGCGCCCCGCGTGACGATGGCGGCTTCGAGCGTCGCCTTCTCGACTTTCTTGTTGCCCTCGAAGACGACACGGCCGGTCACGGCCTTCTCCCGCACCCGTACCAGCGTCCGGTCGCCGTCACGGGTCACCGAAACGTCCGAGAAGTAGCCGCTCGCCAGCAACTCGCGCCGCGCGTCGGCCGGGGCATTCTCGACGATGGCGCGGATCACCGCCGCATCGACCCGGCGGTTCCCCTCGACGGTGAATTCGGCGGCCTGCGCTTCAGCGGCCAGGGGCGCAACCGCTGCTGCGAGGAAAAGGCAACGGCGGAAACAGAGGGATCGGGGCACGGACAGGCTCAGGCAGGCCGGAGCGACCGCGCTCCTCACGCGATATTCGTGGGAATTTTTCACACGTCAACGCGACAAGCCCCGTCGGCGTGCGGCGGAGCACCCAGCTCAACGGAGCCGAGACGGACAGGCTTGACGGTAGGGGAAACGGTTGGGACCGGGCGGAGGAAGCTGTCGAGACTTGACCGCCCGGTCCCGCGCGAAGGCCTCGACCTTGGGAAGGACAAAAGCTTCGACAGAGAAGACCTTAGCACTCAGAGCGGACAACGGCAGCACCCGATTCGATGCCCTGCCATGCGGCGGATGACGGCAGGCTTCGAGAGTCACGGTTAAGAGCGGCTGCTGACCCTCGCCTACCCTTGCCCGCGGGCACCCATCCCCGCGCAAGCTTGTCGCGCCACAACCGCCTCGACCTTGAGGGAATCGGTTCACGTCATGGCGGTGAGCGAAGCGCTCGTCCTGGAAAAGCGGTCGCGGCGCGACTTCGGCTTCGCGGCCGGCATCGTCGCGATCCTGGCGGTGCTGTTCCTACCGGTGCCGGCGGTGCTGATCGATGTCGGGCTTGCCTTCTCGATCGCGCTGTCGGTGCTGATCCTGATGGTGGCGCTCTGGATTCAGAAGCCGCTCGAATTCTCCGCCTTTCCCACCGTGCTGCTGATCGCGACGCTGCTGCGGCTGGCGCTCGGCATCGCCACCACGCGGCTGATCCTGGCCAACGGCCAGAAGGGCGTGGACGCCGCCGGCCACGTCATCCAGGGCTTCTCGCAATTCGTGATGAGCGGCGATTTCGTCATCGGAATCGTCGTCTTCGTGATCCTCATCACGGTCAACTTCCTCGTCATCACCAAGGGTGCGACCCGTATCGCGGAGGTGGGCGCCCGCTTCACCCTCGACGCCATCCCCGGCAAGCAGATGGCGATCGACGCCGATCTCAATGCCGGGCTGATCGACGACAAGGAGGCGCAGCGCCGCCGACGGGAGCTGGAGGAGGAGTCGGCGTTCTTCGGCTCGATGGACGGCGCCTCGAAATTCGTGCGCGGCGAGGCGGTGGCCTCGCTCATCGTCATCTTCGTCAACGTGTTCGGCGGCGTCATCATCGGCACCACCCGCCACGGCATGCCGCTCGGCCAGGCCGCCGACGTCTTCGTCAAGCTGTCCGTCGGCGACGGCCTGGTCTCGCAGATCCCGGCCCTGATCGTCTCGCTGGCGGCCGGCCTCCTCGTCTCCAAGGGCGGCACCCGCGGCGCGACCGAGGAAGCCGTGCTCGGCCAGCTCAGCGCCTATCCCCGCGCGCTGATCGTCGCCGCCGCCTTGATGCTGATGTTCGCCATCGTCCCCGGCCTGCCGTTCCTGCCCTTCGTCACGCTCGCGGGCCTGATGGGCTTCGTGGCGATCACCATTCCGAGGCGCCAAGCGGCCCGGGCCGCCGCCGCGGCAGCCCAGGTGAAGCGGGAGGAGGAGAGCAAGCAGGCCGAGACCAAAGAGTCGGTCAAGGAGCAGCTGCGCACGCCGGAGATCGAGCTCTGCCTCGGCCGTCAGGTCGCCGCGCAGATCCAGGGCAACCACGCCGAACTGCACCACCGGGTCGCCAAGATGCGCCGCAAGTTCGCGCGCCAGTACGGCTTCGTCGTGCCCGACATCAAGCTCACCGACAGCCTCAACCTGCCGCCCAAGACCTACCAGATCCGCATCCACGGCACGGTCGCCGCGACCCAGGAGATGCGGCCCGGCGAGTTGCTCGTCGTCGTCGGCGACGGTCCGCGCCCCGATGTGCCGTCCGAGGAGGTGCGCGAGCCCGCCTTCGGCATGAAGGCGCTGTGGATCGTCGACGCCTATGCCGGGGAGGTGCGCCGCTCCGGCTTCGAGGCGATCGACGGCGCCTCGGTGCTGCTCACCCACCTCTCCGAGGTGATCCGCAACAACCTGCCCCAGTTCCTGTCCTACAAGGACATGCGGGCGCTGCTCGACCGGCTCGACCCCGAATACAAGCGGCTGATCGATGAGATCTGCCCGTCGCAGATCTCACATTCGGGCCTCCAGGCGGTGCTGAAGCTGCTGCTCTCCGAGCGGGTCTCGATCCGCAACCTGCACCTGATCCTGGAGGCGGTGGCCGAGATCAGCCCGCATGCCCGCCGCGCCGAGCAGATCGCCGAGCACGTGCGGATGCGCGTCGCCCAGCAGATCTGCGGCGATCTGGCCGAGGACGGGGTGCTGCACGTGCTGCGGCTCGGCGCCAACTGGGATCTGACCTTCCACCAGAGCCTGAAGCGCGACGCCAAGGGTGAAGTCATCGAGTTCGACATCGACCCGCGCCTCGTGGAGCAGTTCGGCCTTGAGGCCGGCGAGGCCATCCGCGAGCGGATGCGGCAGGTCCACGGATTCGCCCTCGTCACCGCCCCCGACGCCCGGCCCTACGTGCGGATGATCATCGAGCGAATCTTCCCGACTCTGCCCGTGCTCTCGCATCTGGAAATCGCCCGCGGCGTCGAGTTGAAATCACTGGGCACGATCTCGTGATTCCGGGCTTCGGCAGCTTGTTCGGCGGAGAGGCCTTCCTCGGCGTCTTCCTGATCTTCTGCCGGATCGGCGGCTGCCTCCTGATCGTGCCCGGCTTCTCCAGCCCGCGCGTGCCGGCGCAGGTGCGGCTCCTCATCGCCGGCGGCGTCTCGCTCGCCGTCACGCCGCTGCTGCTGCCGCTGTTCCAGACCAAGCTCTCGGGCCAGGCGCCGACCGAAACGCTGACCTGGGTCGCCAGCGAGACGATCACCGGGCTGCTCATCGGCCTGCTCGGGCGCATCTTCATCTTCGTGCTGGAAACCGTGATGAACGCGGTCTCGACCATGGTCGGCTTCGGCTCGATGCCGGGCACGCCGGTCGAGGGGACCGACGCCATCCCCGCGGTCGAATCGCTGATCGTCTTCGCCGCGGTCGCGCTGATGTTCGCCGCCGACCTGCACTGGGAGCTGTTTCGCGGCCTTGTCGATTCCTACGGCCGCATCCCGCCGGGCGAGGGCTTCGGGACGCAGACTGCGCTGGTGCGTATTGCCGACCAGATCGGCGAAGCCTTCACCCTCGCCCTGCGGATCGCCGCCCCCTTCATCATCTACGCGGTGGCGGTGAACCTCGCGGCGGGCTTCGTGAACAAGCTCACGCCGACGATTCCGGTCTACTTCGTTGCCACGCCCTTCGTGATGTTCGGTGCGCTGCTGCTGCTCTATTACCTGTCGAGCGAGTTCATGACGCAGTTCCTCTCCGGCTACGTCGCTTGGCTTCGCAAAGGCTGAGCGTCATGTCCGCCGCCGACATCGCCAAGCGCCTGAAGCGCGCCGAGCGCCTCACCGCCGTGCAGGAGCAGATGCGCCGCGCCGCCGAGTGGCAGCTCGCCGAGACCCGGCGCAATGCCGAGGCGGTCGAGGCGGACCGGGCGGCCTTGCTCGCGGCGGTCGGGTCCTCGGCGCACGGCCACCTGTTCCTGGAAGCCGCCAACCGCCGCCTGCGCGGGCTCGCCGCGCGGGCGACCGAACTCGAACGCATCGCTGCCTCCCAGGCGGACGACGTGCGCGAGCAGGGCCTTGCGCAGAAGCGCGCGGAGCTGAGCGCAGAGCGGATCGAGACGCTGCTCGGCCGGGAACGCGACCGGATCGACGCGATGGAGCGGCTCGACGGCCTCGCCCAGCGCCGCGATGCAAGCCTCCCGTAAGCCAGCGGATCTAGGATCGATCCATCCTCAGCGGCGTGCGCCCGGTTCGCGCCGCATCAAGGTTTGACGGCGCGATGAGCATCACCCCCCCTTCCGACATCGTGATGGACGTGGCGCGCGCCGCTGACCCGGCCCGCTATCAGGAGGCCGCGGCCAAGCTGTCGCAGCCCGGCGACCCGACCGCCTTCGCCAGCGCCGCCGACGAGGCCGCGCGCGAGGTGGGCCTGACCACGCACATGCCCCTCGACGTCCACGGGGCGCTGACAGGCCTGAAGAACGAGACCGCCCGGACCGGCTCCGCCGACCCTTACCGGAAGTTCGAGGGGCAGGTGATCCAGCAATTCGTCGAGGCGATGCTGCCCAAGGCCGAGACCGTCTTCGGCAAGGGCAATGCTGGCGGCATCTGGAAGTCGATGCTCGCCGAGCAGCTCGGCCAGCAGATCGCGCAGACCGGCGGCATCGGCATCGCCCGCATGCTGAACGCCGCCCGCCCCGCCAACACCCCGGTCACGCCCACGGGCACCGGCGTCGCGGGTAAGGTCTGACCCTCATGCTCCTCGAATCCCTGAAGCGGCTGGAGGCCACCGTCGAGGCCGAGACCGAGGCGCTCCATGCCAACACGGCCCTCGATCTCGACGCGGTCAACCGGGCCAAGAGCCGGAGCCTCCTCGAACTCACCCGCCTCGCCCGCGGCCTCGACGTGGCGACCCTCGACGCCGAGACCGGGATCGTGCTGGCGCGCCTGCGCGACAAGCTGATCCGCAATCAGGAGGCCGTCGCCCTGCATCTGCGGGCGGTGGAGGAGGTCGGCGAGACGCTGCAGGCCAGCCTTCAGGCGGCCGAGTCCGACGGCACCTATTCGGCCCGCTTGTCCGCACATTTGGGACGCGATTGAGCCATGCGCGTCCTCGTCTCCGGCCTGTGGATCTGCGCCGTCACCATCGCCTCCTGCTACGCGGCGGTGACCTTCGGCGGCGGGTTCTTCTCGAAATCGACCGAGCCCTATCTCGAAGGGCTGCAATATCAGAAGCTCGCGCCCATCAACATTCCGATGGTCGCCGAGGGCAAGGTGCAGGGTTACGTCATCGCCGTGCTGGTCTTCACCGCCGACGCCAAGCTGATGCACACGCTCCCCGTCGCCCCCAACGCCTTCGTGGTCGATGAGGCCTTCCGCCAGATCTACGGCGACACGACCATCGATTTCCGCAAGCTCGCCCGCTACGATATCAACGGCCGGCTGGCCCAGATCCGCGCCCGGGTGAACGAGCGCCTCGGCTCCGACGTGGTGAAGGACGTGCTGGTCGACGAGCTGAACTTCGTGGCCAAGCGCGAGGTGCGCTCGTAACCGCGCACGGGATCGCTCCGCTCGCCGTGATCGGTTGAACTGACCGCCGCGTCGAACTTGCGGTCGGCGTTGACCGCGCTCCGGCACCCGCTCATCCTGCCGCCGCCATGACCTGCTTCACCGGCCTCTCCGCTTTTCCGATCACCCCCGCCGCCCCCGACGGACGCGTGGATACGGCGGCGTTGCGCGCGCTGGTCGCCCCGCTCGCCGTCGCGGGCGTGGACTCGGTCGGGCTGCTCGGCAGCACCGGCACCTACGCCTATCTCTCCCGCGCGGAGCGCCGCCGGGCGCTCGATGCGGCTCTCGACGAGGCCGGTGGCCGAGTGCCGGTCATCGTCGGAATCGGGGCTTTGCGCACCGACGAGGCCGTGGCCTTGGCGCAGGACGCGCGGGCGGCGGGCGCCGCCGCCGGGCTCCTGGCCGCCGTCTCCTACACATCGCTGACCGACGAGGAGGTGTTCGAGCATTTCTCCGCGGTCGCGACGCAGGGCGGCCTGCCGATCTGCATCTACGACAATCCCGGCACCACGCATTTCCGGTTCACGCCCTCGCTGGTCGGGCGGCTGGCGCAGGTGCCCGGCATCCGCGCGCTCAAGAGCCCGGCGCCGGATTCCGACGCGGTGGCCGGCCAGCTCGACGCCCTGCGCCGGGCGGTGCCGGCCGAGTTCCGGCTCGGCTACAGCGGCGATTGGAACGCGGCCGAGGCGCTGCTGGCCGGCGGCGAGGCTTGGTACGGCGTCGCGGCCGGGCTGTTTCCGGAACCCTGCCTCGCGATCCTGCAGGCCGCTCAAGCCGGCGAGACCGCGCGGGCACGCGCCCTGAACGCGCGGATGCAGCCGCTCTGGGACCTGTTCAAGGAATTCTCAGGCCTGCGGGTCACTTACGCGGCCGCCCGCCATCTCGGCCTGTGCCGAACCGATCCGCCCCGGCCGATCCTGCCGCTGCCCGAGCCCGTCCGGAATCGGGTGGCCGAGGTCGTGGACCGGCTCGCGCTTGCCTGATCCGGCCGCAGCGGGACACTCGCGCTCGTGCGTCCTTAAAGGTCGATTCACGCAGAACTGTTTGACTCACTCCCAGAGTAAGTTCTGCGTAATCGAGTGCCATGCCCCCATCGGTCGCCGGCGCGCCGGACCTATCCGGCCTCATCGAGCTCTCGCGCGATCCCGCGCTGGATCTGAAGCCCGTGATCCTGCGGGTGCAGACCGACCTGTTCCTGGCCGCTCCGGTCCATGACCGGGCGATCCTCAGGGAGTTCGAATCCCTCGCCGCGGGGCTGATCCCGACGGTGGACGAGGAGACGGCGCGCATCGTCGCCGAGAAGCTCGAGGGATGCCCCGACGTCCCGGACGGCGTGCGCGCCGCGCTCGAAGCCCGCGGCTTTCCCATCGCGCTGCCGCCGGAGCCCGAGACGGAGGCGGAAGCCGACCGGGCGCTCGCCAAAAATCCCGGCGCGCTGATCGGCACCCGCGTACTGGACCGCCTGCTCGCCCGCGCCCGGACGGACGCGGATCTCGCCCGGATCCTGCTCGGCCGGCCCGACATCCCGCCCGCCGACCTCGCGCCGCTCTGGCTCTATGCCGGTCCGGAGCAACGCAGCGCGATCACCCAGGCCGTCGAGGCCACCGCCGCCCTCCGCCCCTGCCCGCCGGCCCCCCGCGCGCTCGCGACGAGTCTCGTCGAGCATTCCCATTCCCGCGACGTGCAGGCCTTCATCACCGCGCTCGGCCAGGGGCTCGGCCTGCCGCCGAACTATCTCGGCGCCGCCGTCGATCCGGTCGCCCGCTACGACCTGCTGACGCTTGCATTGCGCGCGGCGGATCTGCGCGAGGGCGAAGCGGTCTTCGTCTTCCTCACGCTCAACGACAGCGTCGCGCGCTCGGTCGATCGGGTGTTCTCCCTCGTCACGCTGTTTCGCGAGACGAGCCGGGCCACCGCCCGCGACCTGCTCTGCGCGATCTTCGGCGTGCCCGTGATGGAGCGCGCCGCGGGCGAGCACCAGCCGCTGCACGGCCCCGAAGCCAAGCGCGGCAGCATCGCGGCCGAGCGCCTGCGCACGGTGCTCCCGACGCGCCTGCGCCGGACGAGCTGACGCCGCGCCTGAACGCGAGAGCATCGCCCTGGATATCGGATCCAGGACGATGCTCTCGGCACTTGTTTTTGCATCATCTTTTTCCGAAAGCCGGCAACCACCGTTCGGGACGATGCTCTAACCCGCGAGCGGGAGGCCGTGCCGGCCTTCGCGGTCGTCGATCTCGACGATCCAGAGATCGGAATCGAAGCGGATCTCCCGCGCGAGGCGTTCCTCGACATCCGGGGCCGGGGCGGCGGTGAGGATCGGCGTGAAACGGCGATCGCCCGCGTCATCCGCCTCGATCAGCGCCTGGGGCGCCGGGCCGTAGAGGTCGGCGGTGCCGTCGAGACGGTCGATCTTGATGAAAATCGCTCCCGCCTCCGCCGAACCGCGTCGGCGCTGCACGGCGGGGATGTTCTCGCCGTTGAGGCGGCGCAGATGCGCGGAGACCCAGAAATCCGAGCGAAGGCGTGGCATAGGCGGTTCATAGGCGCCGATGGCCGCCGCGTCGATGGCGCGACGTCCCGACGCCCAGCGCTCCGCACGCGCGGCATCTGCGACCCGGAGACGCTTTACCCGCCCGCCTTGGCGGTCATCTCGCGGGTCAGGGCGCGCAGGGTGGGCCCGGCCGCCTCGCCCTTCACCGGCATCTTGCGGTCGCGCTCGAACCGCTCGATCGCCGCCTTCGTGCCGGGTCCCATCAGGCCGTCATCCTTGAGCGGACCGTAGCCGAGCTTGGTCAGGGCGCGCTGCGCCCGGATCACGGTCGGGTCCGGCTTCGGTCCCTCGGACTTGCCCGCCTCCGTCTTCGCCTCGGCCTTCGGGTCGGTCATGGCGGGCCTGGAGGCGGGCTTGCGCTCGGCCTTAGGCGTGACCGAGGCGGTCGTCTCGCCGGATCGGATCATGTCGGCGATGCTGTCGCGGACGGGCGCCGGCACCTCCCGCACGGGGGCGGGCTTGGGCGTCTCGACCGCGCGCACCTCCCGGACCGGTGCCGCTGCGGGCCGCGCGGCCACAGGCTTCGGCTCCACGGTCGGCAGGATCGGGGCCGGGTGCGGTCCGGCCTGGAGGCCCATGGCGTTGACGCAGACATAGACCGCCGCGCCGACGCCGAGGACCGTCCCGAACACGCCGCCGGGATAGCGCCGGCAGACTCGCCCGGCCCCCGTCGCCGCGGACAGGAGAGCGGCCTGCCAGCCGGACGCCGCAGGCCCGCGCGGGGCGGGCTTGCGGCGCGGGGCGGATTTGGCCGGGCCTCGGGCAACGCGCATGTCACCGGGGACCACGATCTCGCGCTGGTCCCGTCTGGCGGGCAGCTCGCGCATCAATTCGCTCCTTTACGTGGAACTAAAGCGCATTCCGACGAAGTGGTCACCGGTTCGTCGAAAGAATGCGCGTTAAAACAAGGCCTAGAGGCGCAGGCCTGATGCAAGCAGGTCGGCGCCTCTCGTGTTTCGCGGGGGTCGGTCACCCGGCGCGGCGCATCGGGGGGGTGGCGGAGAGCGGGGCGGGATCGAACAGGCCGGCCGGCCGCCGGATCGGCTCGGGCGCCGGCTCCGACATAGCCACCACCCGCACCGAGGTCCGGATCGGCGCAGGCTGGGCCTGCGCGGCGCCCTTGGCACCATTGCCTGAACCGTCCCGCGCGCCGGCCGTGGCGGTTTTGGCGCGGCTGCAATCGAGCGGCAGGGTCACGGTGACGGCGGTGCCCTTGCCCGGCGCGCTCTCGACGGAGACCGCGCCGCCATGCAGCCCGGCGAGGCCGCGCACCACCGAGAGGCCGAGCCCGGTGCCCTCGTGGGTGCGCCCGTAGCCGCCGCCGACCTGGAAGAAGGGGTCGCCGAGCCGCGGCAGGTCGGCCTCGGTGATGCCGATGCCGTCGTCGCTCACCACGATGTCGAGATAGGCCCCGCCCCGGCGCACCATCACCTCCACCCGGCCGCCGCGGGGCGTGAACTTCACGGCGTTCGAGATCAGGTTGATGAGCATCTGGCGGCAGGCGCGGGCATCGGCGACGAGGGCGCAGCCGGCGGGCACGGGCGCGCTGGTCAGGGTGATGCCCGAGGCATCAGCCTTGAGCCGCATCAGGTCGCAGCAGCCGCGGATCAGCGCTTCGACATCGACCGGCTCCGGCTGGAAGTCGAAATGCCCGCCGCGAATGCGCGAGATGTCGAGCAGCGTGTTCACCACGTCGAGCAGGTGGCGCCCGGACTGGGCGATGATGCCGGCATATTCGCGGGAGCGCTCCGGCGAGAGGCTCACCGCGCCCTCCCCGCCCAGCACGTCCGAGAAGCCGATGATGGCGTTGAGCGGGGTGCGCAGCTCGTGGCTGACGGTGGCGAGGAAGTGGGTCTTCACCTCGTCGGCACGCTCGGCCTCGGCACGGGCGCGGTCGAGTTCCTGCGCGTGGCGGCGGTGCTCGGACACGTCGCGGGTCACGGCGACGACGGTCGAGCCGTTGGCGCCGGCCAGCCCCGCCTCGATCCGGTGGGCCCGCATCTCGGCGAAGATCGTGCGGCTGCCGTCGCCGCGGGCTGCGTCGAGGTGCAGGCGGAACGGCACCGTGGCCGGCGCGCCGTGGGCGGCGACGTCGCTGATCGCCTGGAGCAGGGCCGGACGGTCGCCGATATGCACCCGGTCGAGCAGGCCGTGTCCGCGCAGGCGGCTCGCCTCGGCCCCGACGAAGCGGGCGGCCGAGCCGCTCGCCTCCAGCACGCGGCCGTTGGCGTCGTGCCAGGTCACGAGGTCGTCGATGGCCGAGAGCAGCAGGCGGTCGCGGGCCTCGTTGTCCTGCATCCGGGCGCGCCACTCGCCCTCGCGGCGCATGTGCTCCATCGCCTGCGCCGCGATGTGGCCGATCGCGGTCACGGCGAAGACCGGCATGACGATCGCGTTGGGCCAAGCAAGCGTGAGGCTTCCCACCGGCAGGTAGCCGCTCAGCGCGATGGCGAAGGCGCCGACGACGGCGATGACGGAGGCCGCGATCGTCGCCCGGCGCGAGCCGGAGATCATCGCCTCCAGCGGAACCGCGACGAGCCAGATGGAAGCGGCCGAACTCGCCCCGCCGGTGAGCGCGGCGAGGCAGACGACGATGCCGGTCAGGCCGAGCGAGGACAGGGCATGCGCGACCCATAGCGAGCCGGTGCGCGACAGGATGACGGCCGCCAGAAGCGGGAGGAACAGGCTGGCGATGGCGATCGCTTCGAGGCCGCTCGGGACACCGCGCCAGACGAGGTAGGGCGGCAGGCCCGCCATCATCACGGCGCCGGTGGCGAGCCGCGAGATCAGGAACCGCTCGTGGCGGAAGCGCACCCCCGGCTCGGCCAGCGCGGAGGCATGAACCAGCCCCGCGAGGCGGGAATCGAACAGGGAGGCAAGGGCACCGTCTTTACGCAACACCACCACGCACAGCGCAAGCCTTGACCCGGAACACGGGTGTCTTGCGCCCCTCGACTGCTCGTTACGATCTCGAGGAAACCGTCGCAGAGGCGGTTTAAGCGAGGATGAAAAGGGTCGCTCACTTGCCGCCGACCGCCGAGCCCGCCGCCCCGGTTCGAGGCGCCGATCCCCGCTTTTCACAAGGCCCGAGCGGGGGCGGAAGCGCCGCGCCGCAGAGGGTGGACAGGGGGCCGAGAGGGCGTGCGCCCTAGTGAAAAACGCTTCGTTCACCACGTCGGCGGTTTCGGTTCATCCGGTTCATCCGGCGGTGCCGCCGGGATGGCAGGATCGGGCGATCGACCTTCCGTCGGCCCTGCCGGCGAAGCCGTGCCCCCTGGAACCGGACCGATGTCGTTTCTCTTGCGCGCCGCTCTCGTGATCGGCGCACTCTCCTATCTCGCACTTCAGCGCCAGGGCGGCCCCGATCCGGCCCGGCCGCGAGCCGCCGGGACCGGGATCGTATCGGGCGACGCGATGGATCGCCTGACCACGGGCGGCATCGGCGCGCTCGTGGAGGCCGTGAATGCGCTGCCGCCCGAGGCGCGGGAGGACATGGTGCGGGCCGGGGCGGCCGCCGTCGCCCGGCACGTGAGCGGACAAGTCACGGGGCAGGCCGCATCCCCGCGGCCCTCCGCCGACACGCTCTCGGCCAGCGACCGCCAGCCATCATGGCGGGGACCCGCATCGCCCTGAGCGCGGTTCTGGCCCCACGAGGCGGTGCTCCTATAACGGACGGACGCCACCGGCCGGGGAGGAGCGACGATGTTCGGCTTCGGGAACGAGTACGAGGGCTTGGCCTTCTGGCTGCCGCTGGTCTGGGCCGGCCTGCTGGCGCTGGCGGTGGCGATGTACGTCGTCATCGACGGGTTCGACCTCGGCGTCGGCATCCTCTTCACCGCCGCGCGGCCCGGGAACTGGCGCGACCGGATGATGCTCTCGGTGGCGCCGATCTGGGACGGCAACGAGACCTGGCTCGTGCTCGGCGGCGGCGGGCTGTTCGCGGTGTTCTCGCTGGCCTACGCGATCCTGCTGCCGGCGCTCTACCTGCCGATCATCCTGATGCTGATCGCGCTGATCTTCCGCGGCGTCGCCTTCGAATTCCGCTTCAAGGCCGAGCGCTCGCAGGTGGTGTGGGACAACGCGTTCCACTACGGCTCGCTGGTCGCCACCTTCGCGCAGGGCATGGTGCTCGGCGCCTTCGTCCAGGGCTTCCAGACGGAAGGCCGGGGTTTCTCAGGCGGCACGCTCGACTGGCTCACCCCCTTCAGCGTCATGACCGGCATCGGCCTCGTCTGCGGCTACGGGCTGCTCGGCGCGACATGGTGCGTGATGAAGACCTCGGGCGAGCTGGAGATCTGGTCGCGGATCAAGGCGCGGCAGTTCCTGATCGGCACCGTCCTCTCGATGGCGGTCGTCAGCGCCTGGGTGCCGTTCCTCGGGCTGCATATCCAGTGGCGCTGGCTCTCCTGGCCGAACGTGCTGTTCGTGGCGCCCGTGCCGCTGCTGACGGCGTTCGTGTGCTGGCGGATCTGGCGGGCGATCGAGGACGGGCGCGAGGTGGCACCCTTCCTCCTCTCGATCGCCCTGTTCCTGCTCGGCTTCCTCGGGCTGGCGATCAGCCTGTTCCCGTACATCGTGCCGCCCAAGCTCACGATCTGGCAGGCGGCCAACGCCACCTCGGCGCTGCAATTCGCCCTCGTCGGCTACGCGGTGGTGATGCCGCTGACGCTGGCCTACACGGCCTACGCCTACTGGGTCTTCCGGGGGAAGATCGAGGAGAACCCGAACGCGGCGAGCTACCATTGAGCGCCCGGCGCCTCCTCTGGTTCGCCGCCCTCTACGGCCTGAGCCTCCTCGCCTTCACGGCGCTGGTCTATTTCATCCGCGCCATTGCGCGGTGAGACGAGCACCGGCTCAAAAGCAGAGGAGAAACGCTCCCCGCAGCCAGAGCCCCACCCCCTCGCGGGCCCACAGGAGCGCTCCGGCGAGCGTCAGCGCGCCGAGAAGGGCGAGAACGACGAGTTCGTCCCGAACGCTCATACCGGCCTCGCCCGCTGCGCCAGGGGCACGTCGCGGATCGGCAGGTTGAGGAGACCGGCCAGGAGCGCGATGCCGATGGAGAGGGTCCAGGCCGCGTCGTAGGAACCGGTCTGGGCGAAGATGAAGCCCGCACCCCACGCGCCGAAGAAGGCGCCGACCTGATGGCTCATGAAGACGATGCCGAACAGGGTCGAGAGGTAGCGCACGCCGAAGATCTGCCCGACGAGGCCGCTCGTCAGCGGGACGGTGCCGAGCCAGAGGAAACCGATGGCGCAGGCAAACAGCGTCGCGGTGAGCGGGGTGAAGGGCAGGACGACGAACAAAGCCATCACCGCCGCGCGGGCGAAGTAGATCCACGACAGCACGTACTTCTTGCGCAGCCGGTCCGCGGCGACTCCGAAGGCGTAGGAGCCGAGGATGTTGAACAGGCCGATCAGGGCCAGCGCGCGGGCGCCGATCCCCGGATCGAGGCCGGCATCGGTCAGCACGGCCGGCAGGTGGGTCGAGACGAAGGCGATGTGGAAGCCGCAGACGAAGAAGCCGGCATTGAGGAGCCAGTAGCCGCGATGCCCCGCCGCCTGCCGAAGAGCGGCGCCGAGCGGGATCGCATCCGGTGCCGCGGTCGCCGGCACCGCGCCGGAGGCGGCCTTCCGGGCGATGCCGAGGGCGAGCGGCAGCATCAGAGCCGCGAGCCCGGCGCCCGCGAGCAGCGCCCCGCGCCAGCCGAGGCCGTCCACGGCGATCTGGGTGGCCGGGACGAGCAGGAACTGCCCGACCGAGCCGCCCGCCGTGACGATGCCCGCCGCCGCACCCCGCCGTCCGGTCGGCATCAGCGGCACGACCGCGCCGAGCACGACGACGAAGGTGACGCCGGTCATGGCCAGCCCGAGCAGAAAGCCGAGCGTGACGGTGAGGCCGAGCGCCGAGGAGACGAAGGCCGCCAGCGCGAGCGCGAGGGCATAGAGGAGGCCGCC
The DNA here is from genome assembly GCF_024169925.1 of Methylorubrum extorquens. Taxonomy (NCBI): domain Bacteria; kingdom Pseudomonadati; phylum Pseudomonadota; class Alphaproteobacteria; order Hyphomicrobiales; family Methylobacteriaceae; genus Methylorubrum; species Methylorubrum extorquens. The sequence goes on along the minus strand of NZ_JALJXF010000001.1, from coordinate 313,667 downwards.
CGCGGCGGCGACGCGTCCGGGCCCGTAGCGGTCCGCCAGCGCCCCCACGAAGGGCTGGGCGAGCCCGAAGATCAGGTTCTGCACGGCCATGGCGAGGCCGAAGCTCTCGCGCCCGACGCCGAGATCCAACTCGACCGGCCGCATGAACAGGCCGAACCCCTGGCGGATGCCCATGGCGATGGTCACGATGACCGCGCCGCAGGCGAGCGCGATCCACGGGGCGGGTCGATGAAGGGACGAGGAGGCGATCACGGTCACGGATCCGGGGGAGTGTCGGCCCGGATGATAGCCCGCATCCCAGGCTTCGCAGAACCGGGCCGTGCCGCATACCCGATCACACGAGGGCAAGGACATGAGGGCAAGCGCGGGCGATGGGGCTCGAACGTGTCGCCTGGGTCACCCGTCAGCCCCGTTCGCGTTCCCCCACCATTGCATGCGTAGCCTTGCCGGCCCCCGCTCCGCTAAGGTCCGCCTCATGATGGATGATTTCCGGCAGGCGGCGAACGGTTCGCGATGACGGCGCAGGGACCGGACAGGCCGGGCGAGGACGGGACCGAGACGCGGGCCGCAGCGCGCGAAGCCGCGCGGGCGGCCGCCTTGCTGGCGCGCCAGCTCGGCCGTCTCGCCGGGAGCGCGGGACGCAGCGCTTGGCGCAGCGGAGCCGCCGCCGCCAGGGAGGCCGCGAAGGGGGCTAAGCCGGTCCTCGCGCGCACCACGGACCGCCTTCGCTCGGACGGTCCACCGGCCACACCCGTCGCGCCCCCGGCGCCGGTGGACCGGTCGGACACACAAAGCCAGCCCTTCACCCACCCCTCCGCTCGCCCACCCCGCCGCCGTCGGCCCTGGGTGATCGGATTGGCCGTCGTGATCGGCCTGCCGCTGGTGATCCTGGCCGGATACGTCTTCGTCGCCTTCGCCTCCCTGCCGCCGCTCGGCGGGGTGGCGCCGGAAGCCAACCAGCGCGCGCTCGTGGTCGAGTCCGAGAGCGGGCGCGCGTTCGCCACCCGTGGCGCGTTCCAGGGCGAACGGCTGACCGAGAAGACCCTGCCGCCCCGGCTGGCCCAAGCCATTGTCGCGATCGAGGACCGGCGTTTCTACAGCCATTGGGGCATCGACCTGCGCGGCATGGCCCGCGCCGTCTGGCGCAACGCGACCGGCGGCGGTGTGCGCGAGGGCGGCTCGACCATCACTCAGCAATACGCCCGGCTTACCTCGCTCACCCAGGAGAAGACGCTCAAGCGCAAGATTCAAGAAGCCTTCCTGGCGCTGCGCTTGGAGAGCACGCTGACGAAGCCCGAGATCCTCGTCGGCTACCTCAACACCGCCTATTTCGGGGCCGGCGCCTACGGAGCGGACGCGGCGGCACGGCGCTATTTCGGGCATGGCGCCGAGAAGCTGACCCTGCCGGAGGCAGCGATGCTGGCGGGCCTCGTCCGCGCGCCCTCGCAGCTCGCCCCGACCCGCAATTTCGGCGGCGCCAAGGAGCGGGCCGACCTCGTGCTCCAGGCCATGGTCGAGACCGGCGCGATCAGCGGGGCCGAGGCCGACAAGGCGCGGGCGGAGAAGCTCACCCTGCACACGCCGCCCGAGACGCCACCGGGCACCAACTACTTCCTCGATGCGGTATCGGGCGACGTGAAGCGGCTGACCGAGGCGGCCGGCGACGTCACCGTGCGCTCGACCCTCAACCTCGACCTCCAGAGCCTCGCCGAAGGCGTGCTCGCCCGCCGCCTGGACGGCGAGGGGGACAAGAAGAAGGTCGGCCAGGGCGCGCTGATCGCGATGGCGCCCGACGGGGCGATCCTCGCCATGGTGGGGGGCCGCGACTACGAGGACAGCCAGTTCAACCGCGCGACCCAGGCCAAGCGTCAGGCCGGCTCACTGTTCAAGCTGTTCGTGTACCTAGCCGCCTACGGCAAGGGCTTCTTCCCCGACAGCGTGCTCGTGGATCGCCCGACCCAGATCGGCGAGTGGGAGCCGCAGAACTCGAACAACCGCTTCCGCGGCGCCCTGCCGCTGCGCCAGGCCTTCGCGCTCTCGGTCAACACCATCGCGGCACAGCTCGGCGAGGAGGTCGGCCTGCCCGCGATCATCGCCGAGGCCCGCCGCCTCGGGGTGCAGTCGGATCTGCCCGAGGTGCCGAGCCTCGCGCTGGGCTCGGCCGACGTTTCGCTTCTCGAAATGACCCGCGCCTATGCCGGCGTGCTCGGCCCCGGCGTGCCGGTGGAGCCCTATCTCGTCCGCACGATCCGGGGGAACACGCCGCAGCCGCTCTATCAGCGCGCCGCGCCGAAGCCCGGTGCGGCGATGGACGGGCAGGTCCAGTCGATGATGCTCGACTCGCTCCAGGCGGTGGTGGAATCCGGGACCGGCAAGGCCGCGCGGGTCAACGGCCTCGCGGTCGGCGGCAAGACCGGCACCAGCCAGGACTATCGCGACGGGTGGTTCGTCGGGCTGACCCCGGACATGATCGTCGGCGTCTGGGTCGGCAACGACGACAACACGCCGATGAACAAAGTGACCGGCGGCGACATCCCGGCCCGCGTCTTCCACGATTTCGTGGAGCGGGCGCAGAAGGTCTTGAAGGGCCGCAAACGCCCGACCCCTTCCGCCGCACGGGCCGAGCCGACCCCGGCCGCCGCCGTGGCGCCGGCCCCGACGCCGGCCGCGGGCGAAGTCCGCGGCGTGCCCGAGGTGGTCGATACCGGCACGCTGGCGATCCGCGGCCGCAAGGTGCGGCTGCTCGGCGTCGTCGGCGAGGGCGGCGCGCTCGCCCGCCAACTCGCACGCTACCTGCGCCGCCGCGAGGTGATCTGCTCCGGCGATCCGGCCTCCGTGCGCTGCCGCCTGGACGGCGACGACCTCGCCTCGCTGATCGTGACCGCGGGTGGGGCGCGGGCCGCCGAGGACGCGCCGAGCGACCTCGTCGAGGCCGAGGATCAGGCTCGGGCCGAACGCGCCGGGCTGTGGCAGCGCGAGCGTTAGGACGAGCGCCCTCCGTCAGTCGAGGCAGCCCGTAGCGAAGGATGTCCACCGCCCGATAAACGGATCGGGAGGGCAAAAACACGCAAGACGCCCAGCGGTTCCTCCAAGATTACGAATATTCCCAATGTCGATCTAGAGTAATACGCATCACGCGATCGTGAATTGACGAAAGTTGGGTAACTTCGAGAAGCCTTACGCCGAGCAACGTCCGATTAAGGTGTCGCCTTCAGCAACCGACCCACGAAACACACGTGGGACGACATCGATGAAGCTAATCGACAATGCCGGGATCCTGGTGAAGGTCGCGGTTCCCCTGGCCCTGATGGCGGCCACGACCGTCGGAGTCATCGTCTACGCCCGAGGTGCCCTGCACAGCGTCACTGAGCAGACCCAGCAGGTCATCGACGTGCAGGCGGCGCGCCAGGAGAACATCCTCAAGGCACAGCTCAAGATCAACGAGGCTGCGATCCACAACAGGACCACCATCATCGAGACCCGTCCCGAGGTGATGGCGCGATACAAGGCCAGCCAGGAAGCGGCCGCCTCCGCCGCCTACACGGCCATCGACAACCTCATCGGCCTCGCGGACACATCGGAACGCCGGGCAACCAACCAGCAGATCCGGGAGACGGCGGAGACGTTCTTCGGCCATCTTGCCCGCTCGACCGAATTCGGCCTCGTCAACAACACCCAGGCCGCGCTCAAGGTCGTGCAGGAGGACTCCGCGCCGATCCGCGAGAAACTGAACGAACTCGTCCTCGCCCGCGTCGCCTTGATCGGCAGGGAGATGCAGGCGAAGAAGCAGGCCGCCGCCGACGAGGCGAGCCGCACGATCACCCATCTCATGGTGGGCTCCGGTCTCGCCCTGCTCGTGGCCATGGCGCTCGCCGGCAGCATCGTCGCCTTCGGCATTGTCCGTCCGCTCGGTCGGCTCGTTACGGTCCTGCGGCGGATGGCGCAGGGTGACATCGACGCCAGCATCGCGGAGGCGAAGCGGGGCGACGAGATCGGCGCGGTCGGCCGCGCCGTCGAGGGCATCCGGGAGATGGTCGCGCAGAAGGCCGCCGAGCAGGCCGAGATGCGCCGCATCGCCGACGAGGCCGCCGCCGCCGAGCGCAAGCGGACGATGATCGAGTTGGCCGACCGCTTCGAGACGGCCGTGGGCGGCATCGTCGGCATGGTCTCGTCCTCCGCGACCGAGCTTCAGGCCACCGCCTCGACCATGACCGCGACGGCGACCGAGACCGCCACCCAGGCGACCACCGTCGCCGCCGCGGCGGAAGAGGCCGCGACCAACGTCAACACCGTGGCCTCCGCCGCCGAGGAACTCGGCAGCTCGGTCGCCGAGATCGGCCGGCAGGTCGCGGGCTCCACCGAGCTGGCGCAGGCCGCCGTCACGCAATCGGACCGGACCGCGCATCTCGTGCAGGAACTGAACTCTGCCATGGGCCGCATCGGCGACGTGGTCGGGCTGATCTCTTCCATCGCCGGACAGACCAACCTTCTGGCGCTGAACGCCACCATCGAGGCCGCCCGTGCCGGCGAGGCCGGCCGCGGCTTCGCGGTGGTCGCGGCCGAGGTCAAGGAACTCGCCAACCAGACCGCCCGAGCGACCGGAGAGATCTCGGCGCAGATCGGGCAGATCCAGGGCGTGACCGGTCAGGCGGTCGCGGCGATCGGCGACATCGCCGGCCGCATCCGCGACATCGACACGATGGCGACCGCCATCGCCGCGGCGGTGGAGCAGCAGGGCGCGGCGACGCAGGAGATCGTCCGCAACGTCGCCCAGGCCTCGACCGGCACGTCGGAGGTGACGGGCAACATCGCGGGTGTGGCGGGTGCGGCCGAGGAGACGGGCGCGGCGGCAAGCCAAGTGCTCGGCGCCGCGGGCGAGCTGTCGCGTCAGTCCGAGTCCCTGCGCGCCCAGGTCTCGCAGTTCCTCGCCACGGTGCGGGCGGCGTAGGCTCCCACCGGGATCCCAAAGGGATCATTCCTTTAGCGGGGTGCCGGGGCGGCGCCCCGGCTTCCCTTCCAGGGCTCTGCCCAGGACCCGCGAAGGGGCGGGCTCGCCCTTTCGAAACCCCAAAATCCTACCGGAACGGCGGTTCGTCGAAGCTGCGGAGCTTCCTCGAATGCAGGCCCGCCCGGTCGGCGCGCAGGGTATCGAGCGTGGCGAGCCCGATCTTGAGATGCTCGGCCACCGCCCGCTCGTAGAAGGCGTTGGCCGCGCCCGGCAGCTTGATCTCGCCGTGCAGCGGCTTGTCGGACACGCAGAGCAGCGTGCCGTAGGGTACCCGCAGGCGATACCCTTGAGCGGCGATGGTGCCGCTCTCCATGTCCACCGCGATCGCCCGCGAGAGGTTGATGCGCCGCCGCTCCTGGCTGAAGCGAAGCTCCCAGTTGCGGTCGTCGTAGGTCACGACCGTGCCGGTGCGCAGGCGCTGCTTCAGCGCGTCGGCCCGCTCGCCGGTGACGGCCGCCGCCGCCGCTTGCAGGGCGATCTGCACTTCGGCCAAAGCCGGCACCGGAATCTCCGGCGGCACGAGGTCGTCGAGGATGCGGTCGCGGCGCAGGTATCCGTGGGCGAGCACGTAGTCGCCGATGGTCTGCGACTGGCGCAATCCGCCGCAATGCCCGACCATCAGCCAGCAATGCGGGCGCAGCACCGCGAGGTGGTCGGTGATGGTCTTCGCATTGGAGGGGCCGACGCCGATATTGACGAGCGTCGTGCCCTGGGGCGCCCCGTCCGGCCCACGGCCGACGAGGTGGTAGGCCGGCATCTGGTACTTGTGCCAGGGTGAGGCGGCGATCAGCGCCGCCGGATCGGCCGAGGCGGCCTCGGCCTGCTCCACCACGATCCCGCCGGGCAGCACAAGCCGCTCCCCCTCCCCCGCCGCCAGACGCTCCAGCCCGTGACGGACGAAGCCATCGACGTAGCGGTGATAGTTGGTGAGCAGGATCCAGGGCTGGATCTCGCGCCAGTCCGAGCCGGTGTAATGCACGAGCCGGCGCAGGGAGTAATCGGTGCGCACCCCGTCGAACAGGGCGAGCGGGCGCGGATCGCCCGCATTCTCCAGCCACAGACCGTCGGCGACCTCGTCGCCCACCACCGAGAGGAGCGGCGTCGGGAACAGGGTGGCGAGATCGCTGGTGCTGACCCCGCTGCCGCCGAGATCGGTGCCGGGCTCGACGATGTAGGGGTAGGGAATCTCCTGGCCTGACAGGCCGACTTCGATGCTGGCACCGTAATCGCGCACGAGCGGCCGCAACTGCTCCAGGAGATAGGCGCGGAAATAGCCGGGCTGCGTCACCGTGGTGGCATAGAGGCCGGGCGCCTGGAACTTGGCGGTGGCCCGGTTGAGCCGCGGCAGCGGCCCCGCGGGCTGGTAGGTCAGGCGCAGCTCAGGGTAGCGGAACTGGAGCCGTTCGGTCGCGTCCGGCGGGATGCGGTGTTCGAGGTAGCGCGCCAGGGCCGCCTGGAGCGCCTGGGTCGCGCCCGCATGCAGCGCCTCGAGCCGATCCACGGCCGTCTCCGCGTCGGCGACGGCCTCCATCGGCCGCAACTCGTCGATGACCATGTGCCCTCCCCGCTGACCGCAAGACGTCTACACCGCGCGACGCAGCGAGACGAGCGAGCGGCCTTGCAAGGGCTCTGCCTGCCTTGCAGAGCCGCTGCGCCGGAGCGACAAGGCATGCGTCGCCAAACGGGGAAGCGAAAGCGGATGAACGAGGATGTCGAGCGGCGCCCCGGCGAGGAGGCGATCCCGCTGCCCGCCGACTACGATGCCGGCCTCTACTTCATCGGCCGGGTGCGCACGCCGTGGAAAGACCGAAGCGAGTGCCCCAAGAACGGCACACAGACGGACACGGTCTGCACCCTCGAAGTCGATGCCGTCTACCGGCCCGCGCTCCAGAACCTGGAGGGCGCCACGCACCTGATCGTGCTCTATTGGATGGACCGGGCCGCGCGCGACCTCGTGCGCCAGCAGCCGCGCCACGCGCCGGGCAGCCGCGGCACCTTTTCGCTGCGCTCGCCCGCCCGCCCGAACCCCATCGCGCTCGCCGTGGTCGAGCGGCTCGACATCGCCGACGGCACCGTCCGCGTGCGCGGGCTCGACTGCATCGACGGCACGCCGCTGCTCGACATCAAGCCCTACTTCGCCTCGACCGACAGCCGGCCGGAGGCGCGGGTCGATCGCGCCGGCACGGAGAAGCCGACGGCGTCCTGATCCGGCGGGATCGGACCTCCTACCCCTGCGTCTTCCCCTGCCCCGCCGCTCCGGTTCCCGGCGCCGCGGTCAACCGGGCCAGGGCGCGCAAATAGATCGGCTTGACGTGGGTCTTGTAGGTCCGGCGGGCGACGCCGCGACCATGCCGGAACCACGTCTCCGACAGGGCCGTCAACCGGCCGCGCAGGGAGCCGCCGGGGGAGACGTCGATCAGGAGATCGGCGATCGCGCGGCGGTCCGGCCAGATCTGCGCCAGCGCTGCCGAGGTGTCCCGGTTGCAGGAATCGATGGTGTCGATGGTCCCGTCCGCGAACACCGTCTCGGTCATCGCCTCCATCAGCAGCGAGCCGGGCCCCCATTTCGCGTAAGCCTCGTCATAGGCCATCTTCCAGCCGAAGGCCGTGCGGCCGGATCGCAGCCAGATGTTCATCGCGATGGCCCGGCCGTCGAGACGCAGGGCCTCGACGCCGGCGCAGCCGTCCCGCGCCAACCCGGCGATCATCGACTGGGCGAAGGCGCAGAGCGGCGGCGCGTTGCGGATCGCCCGTCCGCGCCGACTCTTGCGGCCCTTCCAGCCCGCGGCCTCCAGATCGAGAAATTCCTGGAATGCCGTGCTGACCTCCTCCGGCTTGCGGATGCTGACGTGACGCAACTCGCCCTGCTCCGCGAGCCGCTTGCGATGCCGCCGCAACTCCGCACGCCGCTTCGAGGAGCTGGATGAGACCGGCGCAGTCTGTCCCGCGACCGGCGCATCGAGCCGGGCGCGCTGCCGGCGCTCGATCTCGACGATTCGGAACCCCCGCCGGCCGGCCGCGCCGACGAGGGCGGCGTAGACCGCCCCGTCCATCGCGATCTGGTTGGCGCAGATTAGCTTCGGCAAGGCAGGATGCTCGGCGACGGCATCGAGCATCGCCGACAGGGCCTCGACCGCATGGTCGCGATCGAGCACCGGCGAGCCGAGGAAGGTCAGCGAATTGCACGGGGCTTCGAGGGTCTGGATCGGCAGGCGCGACGAGGGCCGCCCGGTCACGAGGAGCCAGACACCGATCAGCTCGGCCTCTTCCCCGTTGCGGCGGGACCAGGCGAGGAGAACGTGCAACGGCGTCTCGGTCGCCGTGTACATCGCACCCGCGACGGCGGGCTCCATGAACACGTTCGGCTCGGTGCAGCGCCGGACCAGCCGGCGCCATTCCGCGGCGAGGGAGCGAAAGCGCGGCGCGGTCGCCACTTCGACGGAAAGGGCCGGCCGCTGCGAGACCGCATCGGGCACAAACGACGGGGGGGCGGGCTCAGCCGCAGGCAGGCTCGCGAAGTCGCCGCTCGAATCCATGGACGGCCCCTCTTCCTCGGTCTCGTCGCTGCGCCGGCCCTGCATCCGCAGGCCGGCTTACGCGGTGGTCACATCGTTGCCCGCCGAGAACGACAGCAAAGCCGCGCGCAAAGCACGCGCCTTTGAGGGGGATATCCCGATGCGCAGACCGGCCCTGATCGGACGCGAGGTCGCTCTCCGGCGGATCGGGGCGCGCCTCACAGGAGCTGCCCGCCGGCGAGACGGTAGCGGCCGATCGCGCTCTGGAACGCCGCCCAGCCCGAAATCGCCGGATCGCGGACGATGTAGCGGAGATAGGCCCGCTCGGCGCGGTTCAGGCGCCAGGGCGTGAGCAGGTTCCCGCACAGGCGGCGCGGCGAACGAAGCTTGAGCGTGTCGGAAGCGGCAGGGCCTCCCTCCCCCTGACGCAGGCGGCAGCCGAGGGTGACGAAGTTCAGGCCCGCCAGCATCGCCACCTCCATGTGGTACCAGAAGCGCGGGTTGCATTCGATGAAGGCGATCTCGCCATCGGGCCGGCGCCGGATATCGAAACCGATCACCCCGTCGTAGCGGAAATGCGCGACGAGCCGGCTTGCATGCGCATCGATGTCCGGAACACGGATCTCCTCCAGCTTGGTGAGGGTCCGGCGATAGGAGAACGACGCGAAGATCTTTCCAGCTTCACAGAGATAGAACGCGCTCAACTCCTCGCCCGGCACGTAGGCCTGACAGATGATCGGTGCGTAGTTTAGATGCTCGGGAAGTTCTTCGGCGGAATCGATCCGCCGCACGCCGTAGCCGCCCGACATGGCCGCCGGCTTCAGGATCAGGGGAAATCCGAAGCGGGCGAGGTCCGGATCGCGGCGCAGATCCGCCATCGTCTCGAACCGCCGCGTCAGGGGGACGGGAAGATCGAGGTCGGCGCAAACGCCGGCGAAGCGCCATTTGTCGTCGAGGGCGTCGAAGGTGTGCTGATCCGGCACGGGATAGTACGGCGCCCCGATCTCGGCGCCGTGGGCCGCCAGAAGACGCGTCGTCCGGCTGCAACTCGGGAGCACCATATCGATCTTGTGGACGGCGCAAAGTCGGCGAATATCGGCAAGATCCGATTGCCGAATATTGGCAAAATCTCCTATAAAATCAATAAAAATCTCGCAAAATCGCGAGCGCTTCAAGAGATACGCATCATTTGCACCTAAAACATAGACTTCATCAAAGCATTCGCCCGCACATCGCAAAACTCGATATTGGATGCGCGGGCCATTGGCTAAGACAAGCGCGCGCTTCATCACAATGCCTCATGTCCGACCAATCCCCAGACAACCAGAGAACGGACTAATATTTGATCTTCGATTGGCGGTCTTGGAGCATCTATGTTTACGCGCAATGCATCGTCAACAACCAATCGCCAGCAAACTCAACTTTTCATAATAGTTCTATACTGATGGGCGGTCCGGAAAAATCGGATTAGGACCGAATTGCCGCTTCTAGATTTTTTCGAACTCGACGAGCGGCCGGGCGATGGTCCCGTCTCAGCGCTGCGCCAGCCTCTCCAGGGTCAGCGGGTCGGGCCGTCCCTCGAAGAACGTCGCGAGTGCGCGGGTAAAATCCGGATCGTTCGGATCGGCCTGCGCGAACAGAGTCATGGAGGAACGGAACTTCATGTCGTCGGGCGCGCCGAACAGGGCGTGGGCCGAGCGGTCCTCCCAGGCATTCGCAGCCCGCGTGCAGGTCCGCAGCCGTTCGCCGAGCATCGGGTGGGCGAGATAGGCCCGCGCCTCGGCCAGCGAGCCGATCGCATAGCGCCGGGCCATCGGGCTGGAGCCGAGCCCGGCGATCTGGGGAAAGATGAACCACATCCAGTGGCTCCGCTTGCGCCCATTCTTCAGCTCCGCGAGCGCGCCCTCGTAGAGGCCGTCCTGTGCTTCCACGAAGCGGTTCAGGTCGAACGCGTCGTCCGGCATCGTCTCTGTCCTGTGGCGACGTCTCCGTGGCTGGGCAAACCGGGTGCGCGGACCGGCGTTCCTCAGGCAGCGGCCGCCATCGCTTCGAAGACGAGGGCATGGCGCGCGGCCAGGGCGTCGACATCGCTGCCGTAGCCGCCGCCGATCACGGCGCAGAGCGGAATCCGCTGCGCCCGCGCAAGGCCGACCACGTACCGGTCGCGGGCGAGCAATCCCGCATCGGTGAGGCAGAGGCGGCCGAGCCGGTCGTCGCGATGCGGATCGACGCCGGCATTGTAGAAAATGAGGTCCGGCGCGAAGTTCTGCACCAGCGCGGGCAGGCGCGCCTCCAGCACGGCAAGGTATTCCGCATCGTCGAGCCCGTCGGGCAGGCCGATATCGAGGTCGCCCGGCACCTTGTCGTGCGGATAGTTGCGCTCGCAGTGGATCGAGAGCGTGAACAGGTCGGGCTCGCGGGTGAGACAATCGGCGGTGCCGTCGCCCTGATGCACGTCGAGATCGACGATCAGCGCCCGGGTGATCGCACCCGCGCGTCTCAGGGCGAGGGCGGCTACCGCCACGTCGTTGAACACGCAGAAGCCCGCCCCGCCGGCCCGGCGGGCGTGGTGGCTGCCGCCGGCCGTGCTGCCGGCGAGCCCATGGCTCAGCGCAAGGCGCGCAGCGCGCAGCGTCCCCCCGGCCGAGGCGCAGGCGCGGGTGGCGACGGACTCCGTCACGGGCAGGCCGATCGCCCGCTCGATCGCCCGAGGCACCTGCGCCGTGAGCACCGCGGCGACATAGGCCGGATCGTGCGCACCCGACAGCAGGGCCGCGTCGGCGGGCTCCGGCGTGACGAAGCCGTCCGGCACGAGGCCGCGGGCGCGCAGGGTTTCGGCGAGCCGGCCGTATTTGCGCATCGGAAAGCGGTGGCCCTCCGGCAATTCGGCCTCGTAGGCCGGATGAAACACGATCGGGATCAAGGGAACGGCCCGGAACGGCGTTTGAAGTGTCACACGCCTGATAAGGCGGCGCTGCTAGGGGCGTGATGGGACGCGCCGTCGCGCCCAAAGACACCCTCGACGGGAGACGCCGCGCATGATCGCCCTGCCGGAGAGCGGCGCGCTCGCCGCCCTCGCGCTCTGCGCGGTTCTCGTCGCCGTCAACCTCGCGAGCCTCGCGGTGGCGGCCCTGCGCATCGGGCGCAAAAGTCGAGACAAGCACCACGACGAGAGCACGCCATCCGCCTTCCCGGCGGGCGCCCCCGTCTCGGTGGTGCGGCCCCTGCGCGGCCTGGAGGCGTTCAGCGAAGAGACGCTGCTCGCGAGCTTCCGGCTCGATTATCCCGCCTACGAGTTGATCTTCTGCGTGGCGGAGGCCGGCGACCCGATCCTGCCGCTGCTGGAGCGGATGCGGGCGGCGCACCCGCAGACCCCGTCGCGAGTGATCCTCGGCGACGAGCGCATCGGCGGCAATCCGAAGCTCAACAACTGCGTGCGGGGCTGGGATGCCGCCCGGCACGATTGGGTGATCCTCGCCGATTCCAACGTTCTGATGCCGCCCGACTACATTCAGCAGATGCAGGCGGCGTGGCGGACCAGCAGCGGCCTCGTTTGCTCGACGCCGATCGGCGCACGTCCGGAGAACTTCTTCGCCGAAGTGGAATGCGCCTTCCTCAACACCCTGCAGGCGCGCTGGCAATATGCCGGCGAGGCGCTGGGCCTCGGCTTCGCCCAGGGTAAGAGCATGCTCTGGAACAAGCCCTTCCTCGAAGCGCAGGGCGGCATCCGCGCGCTGAACGCCGAGATCGCCGAGGACGCCGCCGCGACCAAGCTCGTGCGCGCGGCGGGCAGGCGGGTGCATCTCGTCGCCGCGCCCTTCCAGCAGCCGCTCGGTCATCGCGCCCTGTCGGAGGTCTGGTCGCGGCAGGTGCGCTGGGCGCGGCTGCGCCGGGTCACTTTCCCGCTGTTCTTCGCCCCCGAGATCGGCATCGGCGCCCTGCTGCCGCTGGTGCTGACCGGCCTCGTGGCGGGGACGATGGAGGTCGCGGTCTGGCTCGTCGGAGCCGGCGTGCTCTGGTACGGGGCGGAGATCGCGCTGGCCGCGCGCGCCGGCTGGCACCGCTCGCCGCGGATGCTCGCCGCCCTCCTCGTCCGCGACGCCCTTCTGCCGGCGATCTGGGCGAGCGCCTGGGCCCGCACCGCCATCGTCTGGCGCGGAAATGCCATGGACATTCGCACCCGCGACGCGGCCTCGCTGGAAACGGGGCCGAGCGCCGCCTGACCGCCGCGGCCTTCATGAAGGGACGGCAGGGCGCAGCCTCCGCGCGGACGTGACGCGGCGCTGACGGGCGAATGGATGCGCCCGACCCGGCGACCGCCTGCGGCCGTGATCGCGGGCCTTTCTCGGCATCTGCGCGTATCGCGGCGACCCATGCCGCAGCGTTCTTCGCCGCGGCGATTTCTGCCGGAATATCCTCGGCCACAGAATCTGCGTAACCCGGCGGCCATCGCCATCACTTGCGACAGCAACCCGATACCCCGAGAAACAGTTCTTACCAATCCATCATATCGCTGAATTAGAACCAACAATACGATCATTTATACTTTAAAATATTCGACACTCACGGTTCAGTTACCGAAATATCCGCGCGCCACCTATCGGGAAGAAGCCTGTTGCCAACGGGGCTTGCGACTCGCGTTGAGCGGCAGATCTGTTAAAAAAGCAGTAAGCACGCGAATTCGCCGTGTGGTCAGGGGAAACACATTGCGATGGCTTGGATGCCGTTCCGAAACGTGCTGCCGACGTCATCCGCCTCACGCGACCGGGACGCAGAGCAACAGCCGCGCAACCCGCAGCCGGCCCCCTCGCCGCGGCTGCCGAAGGCGGTCGTCCCCGACCTGATGGAGGGTGGCAGGCGCTCCCGCTCGGCGCCCGAGTCCGCTCCGACGAACCTCGACGCCATCGGCCAAAGGGACGAGGTCGTCCGGCAGCGCATCGACGCGATGCTCGGTCGCCTGGACGACCTGCGAAGCCTGCAGGACGACTTCGCGCTGATCCTGCAACCGCTGGCGAGCATCAGCAGCGAGCTGTCCAAGGCCAGCGTGCGGATCGCCGAACTTGAGAACACGCTGACCCAGGAAGTCGGCGCCAACGGCAACCTGCGCGACGAGGTGGCCGATCTCTCCGCGAAGCTGTCGCGGATGAACAGCGAACTCGCGGATTCCCAGGTTCACGCGAAGCGAACCCTGGAAAGCCTGCGCGAGCGCGATGGGGCGGTCGAGGCGCACCAGATCGATCTGCGCGACAAGGTCTCGGCGATCGAGAACCTGGAGCGCCAGCTCTTTTCCGAAGTCGAGCAGAACAAGGCGCTGACGAGCGAGAGCCGGGCACTGCGGCAGGAAGCGCAGGCCGCCGACAGCGCCCTGGCGCGTTCCGAGCACGAGCTGAACAACGTCCGCGAGCGGAACAGCCTGCTGGAGGTCGAGGGACGCCGGCTCCAGCTCCTGAGCGAGGAGCAGGCGACGCAACTCGCGGATCTGGATGCCCGCCACCGCGACCTGACGAGCACCGCCGAAGCCGACCGGCAGCGCCTGCGTATCGTCGAGACCCAACTCGCAACGGAAATTTCCGTAAGGGAGCGGAACGAGGCGCAGCACGAAACGGAGCTGTCCGCGCTCCGAAACGACCGCGCCAGCCTCGCGATGAAACTCGAAGCCGCCCTGAACAGGGCGACCTCGACGGAACAGTTGCTGGTGCAGGCTCGCAACCAGTTGCGGGACAAGGACGAGGAATTCCGTTCGGTCGATCGCAATTTCAAGGAGGCGACCATCGCGCGCAGTACGCTGGAGCGCCGCCTCGAAGCCCTGCAAGCCGACCTTTCGCGCCAGACCGAGCGGTTCTTGGAGATCCAGCGCATTCGCGGCGAACTCGACAGCCGCTGCGACATGCTCAACAAGGCTCTCGCGGCCAAGGATGCGGCGATCGAGCAGACGACGAACCGCAACGCGGTTCTGAACGACCGCATCGAGCACCTGACCCACCGGCACGAGGCCACCCGCGCCGATCTCGACGCCTCGAACCGCAGATTGATGGAGGAATTGCAGAACGAGCGCTCGGAGCGCGCGTTGCTGCAAGGTGCCCTCGACATCGCGCGCGAAAGCCGGGTCACACTGCAGAAGCAGCACGATGCCCTGAAACGCTCGGGCCGCCCGTGGCGGGAGCAGGTGAACGAAGAGCTCGACGAAGAGACCGCGCATGCCTCGACCGACGAGGTGAGCAACGTTCGGCCGTTCAGCTCCACGGGCAAGTCGGCCTAATTCGCCGTTCCTCGGCAAAGAAGACTCGGAAGGACGTTTGAATGTCAGAACAGGCCGTGAAAGACGCCGCCCCTTCCTCCGGCAATTCCATTCTCATGCGGGCTTGGCAGGCCAACGTGACGCGACCGGGAGACAAGATCATCAATTTCTCGCCAGCCACCTCCGACACCGCATCTGCCTCCGACGGGGGCGCGGCCTCGCTGCCGCAGCGTGATTGGGTCTCCGCGATCGACCTCGTGCAGGAAGCCGCCGAAGCGATCCGGATCAGCGAAGAGCGCGCCGTCGATCTCGAGAACCAGCTCCGCAGCGTCATCAGCCAAGCTGAGGACGAGGTGCGGCAGCTCCAGAAGACGCTCGCCTCGAACCAGCTTCTGCTGAGCCAGGCCGAGGACCGCGCCCGCCGCGCCGAGGCGCGCGCTAAGGAGGCGGAAACCTGGCTAGTCCGCATCTACGATGCCGTGTTCACGGCCTTCGGTTCGAAGAACAAGCCCGTCCCCGCGGAAACCGGCGACAGCGGTCAGGACGCGCCGTAAGGCGTGAACGCGTTCCGATGGACCTCGACAGCCCATATCCGAGCACCAGTGAGAGCGGCCTGCCGATCCGGCCCTCCGAGTGGGCCATGTTCGATCTCGATGTCAGGCTCGACGACGCATTGGGTCTGGTGAAGCAGGCTGCGGACACGATCCATGATTTGCAGCGCTGGAAGGAGATGATCGAGCCGCAGGCGATGAATCTGATCCAGAGCGTGCAGCAGGAGCGTGTCCGGTGGCAATCGGAACGATCGGCGCTGATGAAAGAAATCAGCGAGTGCCGGCTGACGATCACCGCGACGAAGATGGCGTTGCGAACGGCGTTGTCGGAACAGGAGATCCTGTCGCAGCGCTGTCATGAGGCGAAAGCGGCGGCGGCCTCGTCCGAGACGCGCGCCTGCGCGGCGGAGGAGCTGCTCGCCTTCATCTACAAAACCTTCAACGTCGAGCTGAGCGAACATCCGGCATCAGGACGCATCGCTCACATGCCCTTCGATCCGGCCGGCCAGCGGCCCTCGCCCAAGTGACAGCCGTCGGCTCTTGGCGCGCCCCGTTGCCGGCCCAGAAGGGCTGAGCGGCGCCTGACGAGCGCCGCGGGCACGCAAGCGGCAACGCTCTTGCTTGGCCCCCTGCCCCATAGGCCCCGTTCGGACGCCGTCTTTTGGGCCGGGACCGCGGAGTTGCACGATGCCGACGCCTTCGACCACGCTCGATAAGAGCCTCAACGCCTTCCATCTCTGGGGCATCGCCGTCGGGCTCGTGATCTCGGGCGAGTATTTCGGGTGGAGCTATGGCTGGGCTCAAGCAGGCACCCTGGGCTTCCTCGTCACCACGCTGTGCGTGGCCGCGATGTATGTCGCCTTCATCTTCAGCTTCACCGAACTCACCACCGCGATCCCACAGGCCGGCGGCCCGTTCGCCTATGCGCTCCGCGCCTTCGGGCCTACGGGGGCGGCGGTGGCCGGCTACGCCACGCTGATCGAGTTCGTGTTCGCGCCGCCCGCGATCTCGCTCGCCATCGGCGCCTATCTCAACGTCCAGTATCCGGGGCTCGACCCGAAGCACGCCGCGCTCGGCGCCTACCTGCTGTTCATGGGCCTCAACATCGTCGGCGTGCGCATCGCCGCCACCTTCGAGCTGTGCGTCACCGTGCTGGCGGTGGCCGAGCTTCTGGTCTTCATGGGCGTCGTCGCTCCGGCCTTCCGCCTCGACAACTTCACGGCCGGCGGCTGGGCCGGAGAGGACAGGTTCGGTTCGGCGGCCATCGGCGGCATCTTCGCCGCAATCCCCTTCGCGATCTGGTTCTTCCTCGCCATCGAGGGTGTGGCCATGGCCGCCGAGGAAGCAAAAGACCCCAAGCGCACCATCCCCATCGCCTACATCACCGGCGTGCTGACACTCACCGC
Organism: Methylorubrum extorquens; assembly: GCF_024169925.1. NCBI lineage: Bacteria > Pseudomonadati > Pseudomonadota > Alphaproteobacteria > Hyphomicrobiales > Methylobacteriaceae > Methylorubrum > Methylorubrum extorquens. The sequence goes on along the minus strand of NZ_JALJXF010000001.1, from coordinate 296,949 downwards.
ACTCGCCTTCGGGGTAATGCTGTTCGCGGGCGCCGCCGGGGATTGGAAGAGCCTGTCCGATCTCAACGATCCCCTGCCCCAGGCGATGAAGCGGGTGGTGGGCGAGTCGAGTGGCTGGCTGCACATGCTGGTCTGGCTCGGCCTGTTCGGCCTCGTCGCCTCGTTCCACGGCATCATCATGGGTTATGCCCGGCAGATCTTCGCACTCGCCCGCGCCGGCTTCCTGCCCGCCGTCTTCGCGCGGGTGCATCCGCGCTTCCAGACGCCGCACATCGCGACGCTGGCCGGCGGCGGCGTCGGCATCGCCGCGATCTACAGCGACAACCTCATCAACGTCGCCGGCCAGTCGCTCACCGCCAGCATCGTGACGATGGCGGTGTTCGGCGCGCTCACCATGTACGTCACCAGCATGGCCGCGCTGTTCCGCCTGCGCCGAGCCGAGCCGGATCTGGCCCGGCCCTATCGGGCGCCGCTCTATCCCTACGCTCCGGCCTTCGCGCTCGGGATGGCGGTCATTTGCCTCGTGGCGCTCGTAGCCTACAACCCGCTGATCTTCGCGATCTTCGCCGCTGTGATGGGTGTGGCCGTGCTACTGGTGCGGCTCGTGGCCAAGCCTGCGGCTCCGGCGACGGTTTCCGCCCTCGATCCGGCGATCTAGAGCATCGGCTTTTCCGAAAGCCGGTGACCACCTTTCGGGACGATGCTTTAAGTCCGACCCCATGAACATCGCCATCCTCGAGACCGGCCATCCGCCCGAGCGGCTCGGCGGGCGCTTTCCCTCCTACGGCGCGATGGTCGAGGCGCTGATCGGCGACGGTCACGCCTTCACGGGATTCGACGTGACGGCAGGCCGCTGGCCCGAGGCGCCGGAGGCGTTCGACGCCTTCGTCATCACCGGCTCGCCCGCCTCGGTCTACGACGCGACCCCTTGGGTCGAAGATCTGCTGGCCTTCCTGCGCGGCCTCGACCGCTCGAAGAAGCTCGTCGGCCTCTGCTTCGGGCATCAGGCCCTGGCGCAGGCCTTCGGCGGGCGAGTGGAGCGGTCGCAGCGCGGCTGGGGCCTGGGGCTTCACGCCTACGAGGTGTTGGAGCGCGCGCCCTTCATGGACAGCTCTGACACGATCGCCATCCCCGTAAGTCATCAGGATCAGGTCGTGGCCTTGCCGCCCGGCGTGCGGGTGCTCGCAGGCAGCAGGTTCACGCCCTACGGCGTGCTCGCCTGGAGCGACCGCCCCGTCCTCTCCTTCCAATGCCACCCGGAATTCGCCCCGGACTATGCCCGCGCGCTCACAGACGGACACAGAGCGGGGGCGAGTGACCCGGCTTTGGTTCCGGCAGCTTTGGCCTCGCTGGAAGCGCCGCATGACAGCGCTCGCGTGGCCGGCTGGATCCGGCGCTTCCTGAACGCGTAGGCCTGTCCCGGCATCAATGTGGGGGTGCTGGTGCGGGTAGAGGGAATCGAACCCCCACGCCTTTCGGCTGGCGATTTTGAGTCGCCCGCGTCTACCAATTCCGCCATACCCGCGACGCACGCGCCTCTTGGCACAAGCCGGGGCGACGGGCCAGAGCGAATCTTTCCCGCATCGGATGTGACCCTCGCCTCCGTGGCGCATCTGTGCTGAAAGGGCACCGCTCGCCCCACCCCAACGAGGCCCCATGATCCGCCGGCTCTACGAGTGGATACTCGCGCTCGCCGCCAAGCCGTCCGCGCCCTGGGCGCTCGGAGCGGTGGCCTTCGCCGAGAGTTCGTTCTTTCCCGTCCCGCCGGACGCGATGCTGGTGCCGATGGCGGTGAGCCGGCCGGACCGGGTGTGGCTCTACGCGACCATCGCGACCGTTGCCTCGGTGCTCGGGGGGCTGCTCGGCTACGCCATCGGCGCGCTGCTGTTCGATTCGGTCGGGCTGTGGCTGTTCAACCTCTATGGGCTCGCCGACAAGGCCGAAACCTTCCAGGCCTCCTACGCCACCTATGGACATTGGGTGATCCTGCTGAAGGGTCTCACCCCGATCCCCTACAAGCTCGTCACCATCACTTCGGGCTTCGCCCATTACTCGCTGTTCTGGTTCACGCTGCTCTCGGTCGTCACCCGCGGTGCGCGCTTCTTCCTGCTGGCGTGGCTGCTCGGGCGCTACGGCATCGGCATCCGCGCGGTGCTCGACCGGCACCTCAACGTGGTGGCGGGGCTGTTCGTGGCGGTCGTGATTCTCGGCTTCGTCGCCTTCAAGGTGATGCTGTGAGCCGCATCCCCCTGCGCGCAGCCGCGTTGATCGTCGCGTTCGGCGCCGCTCTGACCGTCGGCGGCGCCCTCGTGTTCGAGCACGGCCTCGGCTACGTGCCGTGCAAGCTCTGCCTGACGGAGCGGGTGCCCTACTACCTCGCTGTGCCGCTCGCGCTCTGCGCCGTCCTGCTCCCGCCGCGGCTCGCGCGCTTCGTCCTCGGCCTCGTGGCCCTGGTGCTGATCTACGGCGCCGGCCTCGGCGTGTATCACGCGGGCGCGGAATGGGGGTTCTGGCCCGGCCCCAGCGATTGCGGCGGCGGGTCCGGCGCCGGACCGGCAGACGTGTCCGACTTCCTGAAGAACCTCGAAACCGTGCGGCCGGTGGATTGTACGGCCGCCGCGTGGCGCTTCCTCGGCGTCTCGCTCGCCGGCTGGAACGCGCTGATCGCTGCCGGCCTCGGCCTTCTCGCCGCCGCGGCCGCGCTCCTCGCTCAGCCGTCGAGGGGCCCGCACCAGCCGGGCAGGTAGCCGGCATCCGGCGCCTTGGCGAGGCGCAGCGCCCGCTCGAGCGCCTGGGTGAAATCCTTCTCGATCAGCTTCCGCTTCAGGTTGCGCCGCAGGTAATCGGCCCACAGGAACTCGCTGAACGGCGTCGTGTCCTTGGCAAACCCGCCGGCCCGGCGCAGCTCACCCGCGAGGCTGCGGAACGGGTCGTCGGCAAGATCCGCGATCGCCTTCGGGACGTCGTCGAAGCCGACCCGCTTGCCGCCTGCGTCGTAGGGGTGGACCCAGGCCTTGTGGTCGGCCACCGTCCAGAAGGCATCCTTGTCGAGCTTGTGCAGGTCGGCGACCACGGTCACCAGCACGTTCTCCTCGCCCTCTTCCTGCAGGGCGCGGGCGAGGTGGTGGTGGTCGATGACGAAGTGCTTCTTCTTCGGCCCCAGCAGCACCGGGATCATATGCGAGCCGAGAAAGGCCGCCTTCTTCTCGGGGTCGTGCGCCCGCCAGCGGCGGCGCTTCTCCTCGACCTCGCGGTAGCCCACCGTGATCTGCGTCGGGCGTAAGTCCGCAATTGGCACGGAGATGAGCAGGGGTTCGCGCGATGCCATGAAGTCTCCCGTTCGTTTCGAGCGCGCCCGGAGTCGGGCCGGATCAGACATGCCGTCCGATTCACCCTCCGAAACGCGGAAGCCGGCTTCGTACAACGTTGCAGATGGTCGGCAACGGGGCCGGCAGCTCACGGAACATCAGTCGATGCGGAGCGGAACGCCTTTCGCCCGGTGCCGGACACATAAGTCAAGCCTCACATATCCGTGAGTCTGGATTTCGGCTTTCTCATCCCAAATCTGAAAGTGCCGCGGGGAAAGAGGCGGCATCGGTATTTTCATGCCGTTGTCCCGGGCACGTGTTTGCCCGAAAACACAACAGACGCGCATCGCGTTGCCGGGTGATTATCCGGCAGAAAGCCTCGTTCCGGAAGCCGGCGGCCGATTTTCGGGACGATGATCGAGCCCGGCACCAGGACCACAGGCATGTCAATCGTCCAGACCGGCAGCGAAATCTCGGCCTGCCCGCGCCCGCACGCACCTCGGCCCTTGATCGGCCTCGACCTGCTCCGCTTCGGCGCGGCCTGCCTCGTCGTGCTGTATCACCTCGCCTGCACCGCCTGGATGGTCCCGTCGAGCGAGGCGGCAGTCCTGGTCGGGCAGCCGATCCCGTTTCCGGCGCTTCTGTTCCTGAGTGCCCAGGGCTGGGTCGGCGTGCCGATGTTCTTCGTGATCTCGGGCTACGTCATCGCCTATTCCGCCTCCCACGCGAGCGCATCGCGCTTTCTCAGCGGACGAATCTTGCGCCTCGTGCCGGGCATCTGGTTCTGCGCCAGCGTCTCCTTCGGGCTCGCGCTGCTCTTCGACCCGGAAGCCAACTGGGTCCTGTTCGAGCGCTACGTCCGCACCCTCGTCCTGTTTCCGGTCCCGCGCTGGATCGACGGCGTCTACTGGACGCTCGGGATCGAGATCATGTTCTACGCTCTGGTCTATGCTCTGCTGTTCCTGAACCGATTCGAACGGCTGGAAACGGTGATCCTGGCGGTGGGCGTCATCAGCGCGCTCGCGTGGTGCCTCGCGGCGACGCCGCTCTGGCCCGACCTCGACCGGATCATCAGCACGCGGATCGCCAAGCTCACCCTGCTCACCCATGGCTGCCATTTCGCCATCGGCGTGCTGCTGTGGAGCGCGGTGCGCAACGGCCTGACGGCGCCACGCCTTGCCGGCCTCGCCGTCTGCCTGACGGGGGGCCTCCTGCAGATCCGCTACGATGCCGGCTTCGTCGGCGCCCTGCTCGGCGTCGACGGGAGCCCCGCGACGCCCTGGCTCCTCTACGCCGTGTTCATGCTCCTGTTCTGCCTCTCGATCCGCGCGAACACCGCGCTGACCGAAGCCCTCCCCAGACTCGGGCGGCGGTTCCGCGATCTCGGCCTCGCGACCTATCCGCTCTACCTGCTGCACACCTTCGTCGGCGGCGTGGCGATGCGCTTCCTGTCCGCCTACGGACTGCCGCCGGCCGCGATCCTCGCGGGCGGCATCGGGGTGGCCATCGGAACGTCCCTCCTGGTGTCGCGGCGGATCGAGCCGCCCTTGCGCGCGGGTCTCGGACGCGCCCTCCAGATCGTCGGCGCACGGCTCCGCAGTCGCGTGCCGACGCCCAAGGTGCTCACCCGCTGAGGAGCAACCGGCGCCGGGATGCCGGCCGCTCAGCTCTCGCCGTAGCCGCCCATGGCGCAGACCGTGGCCCATTCCGCCTCCGTCACCGGCTGCACCGAGAGGCGGGAATTGGTGACGAGGGCCATGTCCTTGAGCGCCGTCGCCGCCTTGATCGCATCGAGGGTCACCGGGCGCGGCATCGGCGCCAGCGCCCTCACATCGACCATGCCGAAACGGCCGCTCTCGTCGGTGTGGTCGGGATGATAGGGCTTGATGACCTCAACGATGCCGACGACGGCCTTGCCCTCGTTGGAATGGTAGAAGAAGCCGCGCTCGCCGACCTGCATCGCCTGCATCTGCTTCTTGGCGAGGTGGTTGCGCACCCCGTTCCAGAAGGTGCCGCCCTCCCCCGCTTCGACCTGCTGGTCCCAGGACCAGGTCGAGGGTTCGGACTTGAACAGCCAGTAGGCCATGGCGCGGGACGGCTCCGTCGGGAAAGGCGCCCTCGCTTATCGAAAATCCGGCCGCGCTTGAAGGGCGCGCACCGCTTCGCTTTCAACCCATCGGCGGATGCTCACGCCGTCTCCGCCTTGAGTGGCCGCGAGAGCAGGCGGGTCATCGCCGCATCAACCGTCAGCGCTCCGGCGACCACAGCGGCGACGGCCTCGGCCACAGGCATCTCGACCTCCCGCGCCCTTGCGAGATCGACCAGCGCCTGCGCGGTGAAGGCGCCTTCCACGAGCTTGCCGCCTGCGGCCTCCTCGGGCGAGGCGCCCTTCCCCAGCCGCTCGCCGAAGGCGAAGTTGCGCGATTGCGGCGAGGAGGCGGTGAGCACGAGATCCCCTAAGCCCGACAGCCCCATCAGCGTCTCCGCCCGGCCGCCATAGGCACGGGCAAAGCGCATCAGCTCGGCGAAGGCGCGGGCGATCAGCGCGGCGCGGGCGCTCTCGCCGAGACCGCGGCCCGCGACGATGCCGGCGGCGATCGCGAGCACGTTCTTGCCCGCTCCGCCGACCTCGACGCCGCGCACGTCGTCGGTGTGGTAGAGCCGGAAGGCCGGCCCTGAGAGCAAACCGGCCAGATGCGCCGCCAGCGCCCCGTCCGTCGCGGCGAGCGTCACCGCCGTGGGCAGGCCGCGGGCGACGTCGGTGGCGAAGCTCGGCCCCGACAGCACCGCCACCGGCGAACCAGCCGGCAGAACGTCTGTCGCCACTGCGCTCATGAAGGCGTCGCTTCCCCGCTCGATCCCCTTGGCGCAGAGCACCAGAGCGGCACCGGGCGCCAGCGAGGGTGCGAGCGCGGCCAGCACGCCGCGCAGGGTCTGTGCCGGCACAACGAGCAGCACCGTACCGGCCTGCCCCAGCGCGGCGGCCTCGGCCGTGGCGCGCACGCCCGGATGCAGGACGACACCGGGCAGGTAACGCGCGTTGGCGCGGGCCTGCTCCATCTGCGCCGCGGCTTCCGGATTGCGCATCCAGAGCGTGACCGGGCGTCCGGCCGCGGCGGCAGCGTTGGCCAAGGCCGTGCCCCAGGATCCGCCGCCGACGACGGCGACGCTCTCGTCCTGCCGCTGTGTGCCTGACTTCATGTCTGCCTCCACCGGGAACTCGCTGCGGACCCGCTGCCACATCGTCAGGTCCGCGATAACGACCTGTCGGCGCAAGAGCGAGCACCGATCCGCGATCGTCCGGTGGCGGGGCTCCATCCCACCGGAATGCACCCGCTCGACGGCGTCGAAAGCGAACCTCGGAACTGAACCGTGACAGCCGCGACGGGCCGCAGAGTTTGGTGCTGTGTCCGAGGCCGGAAGATCTTCGTCATACAACCTCAAGCAAGTCCGGCATTCATCCTCGCGGGTTGCGTGAACTCAATCCTTGTGTCCAAGTTCCATATGTCTGCCGGCCCGATTTCCATCAATGCATGATTTCAGCAGACCCGAATTTAGTCAAAATTTATATTCATTCATCGAATGACCCTCAAATCCACGTGATTGTCAATTTTTACACGCTTCGTATCAGCACGCACTGGGTATAATTTGCGATATTAACTTTCAATTAAACAGTTTATGTCAAAAGTCTTTCATCCGGCCACGTCATGCCTGGAGCGCATAGCCTTGGCAATCTTCCACTCTGAGCAGAATTCCATCCTTGCTGCTGTCGACCGTGCTCAAGGTCGCATCGAGTTCTCGATGAACGGCACCATCACGGATGCGAACGCCAACTTCCTCGCCCTTGTGGGCTACACTCTCGACGAGGTGCTCGGTCGCCCGCATGCGATGTTGATCCCGCCGGAACAGCGCGAGAGTTCGGAATACAAGGCATTCTGGGAGTCTTTGCGCCGCGGCGAGCTCCAAGCCCGCGAGTTCCGCCGCATCGGGAAGAACGGCCGCTCGATCTGGATTCAAGCCTCCTACAACCCGATTTTCGACCGACGCGGGCAGCCCTACAAGGTGGTGAAACTCGCCACCGACATCACGGCCCAGACGGAACGCAACGCGAGTTATGAGGGGCAGATCGCCGCGATCAACCGGTCTCAGGCGGTGATCCATTTCGGGCTCGACGGCACGATCACGGATGCCAACGCGAACTTCCTCGATGCGCTGGGTTACCGGCTGGACGAGATCCGCGGCCGGCATCACAGCCTCTTCGTCGATCCCGAGGAAGTGAAGGGCGCGGCCTATGCCGAGTTCTGGCGGTCGCTCGCGAATGGCACCTATCAGGCCGGCGAGTTCCGGCGGCTCGCCAAGGGCGGGCGCGAGATCTGGATCTACGGCACCTACAATCCGGTTCTCGACGGCGAAGGGCGTCCCTGCGCGGTGGTGAAGTTCGCCAACGACGTCACCCAAGCCGTGGCCGACCGTATTCGGCGCGCGAACGGGCAGCGTGCCATCGAGTCCGATCTTGGCACCATCACCGGTGCGATGTCGCATGTCAGCCGTCAGGCCACCGACACGGCGGCCGCGGTCGCCGTCACCTCCGACAACGTCCAATCGGTTGCCGCGGGCGCCGAGGAATTCGCGGCTTCAATCGCGGAGTTGAGCCGTCACGCCTCGCAGGCCAAGGCCGCCGCCGACGCGGCCGTGAGCCGCGCCGAAGAGGCCGGCGGGATTGTGAGCGGACTGACCGCCACCGCCGAACGCATCGGAGAGGTCGTCTCCGTGATCCGCTCGATCGCCGACCAGACCAACCTGCTCGCCCTGAACGCCACCATCGAGGCGGCCCGCGCCGGAGCGGCCGGCCGCGGCTTCGCGGTGGTCGCCACCGAGGTGAAGGCGCTGGCGAGCCAATCCTCGCGCGCCACCGAGGATATCGGCCAGCAGATCGCCGCCGTGCAGGATTCCTCGGCCCGGGCCGTCGAGGCGATCCGTGCCATCGTCTCGACCATCACGGATCTCAGCGAGATCTCGATGAGCGTCTCCTCTGCCGTAACCGAGCAGGCGGCGGTCACGCAGGAGATCGCGAGCAACATGCAGACCGCGGCGCGCAGCGTGGACGCCGTGCGCCGCAACGCCGACGGCATCGCGCAGGCGGCGAACGAGGTTGATCTCTCCGTGCAGAAGGTGACCGCCTCCGCCCGCGCGCTCGTCTGATCCGGGAAAGCCCGGCCTCAGGCGGCCGGGGCGGCCTCGGCGAAGGGCCAGCGGGCGCGGGCCGGCACGGTGAGATCGTCCACGAGGCCGAGGCGCAGGCGCTCCAGCCCGGCCCAGGCGATCATCGCGCCGTTGTCGCCGCACAGCGGTAGCGGCGGCGCGACGAAGCTCATTCCCACTTCGCCGGCCTGCGCGGCGAGCGCCCGGCGGATCGCTCCGTTGGCAGCCACGCCGCCTGCCGCGACCAGAGCCGTCGGATGCCCGGCGACACCGGCGAAGGCGCGCAGGGCCACGCGCACGCGGTCCACGATCACGTCCACCACCGCCGCCTGGAAGCTCGCGCAGAGATCGGCCACGTCCTGCGAGGCCAGCGGCTCGAGCCGCTCGGCCTCGATGCGCAGGGCCGTCTTGAGGCCCGACAGCGAGAAATCCGCCTGCCGCCGCCCGATCATCGGCCGGGGCAGCGCGAACCGCTCCGGATTGCCGCTCAGCGCCTGCCGCTCCACCTCGGGGCCGCCGGGATAGCCCAGCCCCAGAAGCTTGGCGACCTTGTCGAAGGCCTCGCCGATGGCATCGTCGATGGTGGTGCCGAGCCTGACGTAATCGCCCACTCCCTTCACCGCGACGAGCTGCGTGTGCCCGCCGGAGGCGAGCAGCAGCAGGTAGGGGAAAGCGAGCCCGTCGGTGAGCCGCGGCGTCAGCGCGTGCGCTTCGAGATGGTTGACCGCCAGCAGCGGCTTGCGCGCGACGAGGGCCAGGGTCTTGGCCGTGACGAGACCGATCAGCACACCGCCGATCAGGCCGGGCCCGGCAGCGACTGCGATCCCGTCGATCTCCTTCAGCGTCGTCCCCGCCCGCTGGAGCGCCCGGGCGATCAGCCGATCGAGTACCTCGACATGGGCGCGGGCGGCGATCTCGGGCACGACGCCGCCATAGGCCGCGTGCTCGGCGATCTGGCTCAGCACCTCGTTGGCGAGGATCCGTCCGCGCTCGCCCTCACCGAGGGTCACGACGGCGGCGGCGGTCTCGTCGCAGGTGGTCTCGATGCCGAGGATCTTCATGAGGGTCACGCTGACGTCCACGCACCGTTGCGTGCCGGGGGCCGGCCCGCCTACTCCATCTCTCGCGAAAGCTCGGTCATACCGGTCGCGGCAACACGTCTACGACGAAACCGCCGACGGATACAGGTGAAGCTCAACGCCGACGGATGCTGTGGATGGCGTGAGGGAGAGGGGCACATGCGGATCTGGGTGTCGCGGCCTGAGCCGGGCGCAAGCCGCACGGCACGGCGGCTGGCCGAACTCGGCCATGCGGCGCTGGTGGCACCTGTGCTGCGGATCGCACCGAGCGATGGGCCGCTACCCACCGGCCGGTTCGACGGTCTGATCCTGACGAGCGCCAATGCCGCCGCGCCGCTCGCCGCAGCCGGTCTTCCCGAGGCACCGGTCTTTGCCGTCGGGACCCGCACCGCCGAGCGGGCGGCACGGGCGGGCCTGCGCTCCGTGCACTGTGCCGAGGGGGACGCCGTCAGCTTGGCTCGGCTCGTCGCAGCCCAGGTGAGGCCGGGCGGCACCCTCCTCCACGCGGCCGGCGAGGACCGCAAGGCCGAGCCCGCCGCGAGCCTCACGACCGCGGGCTACCGCGTCACGACCTGGACGGCCTACGCCGCTGTGGCCGAGGCGACTCTGCCGGAACCGGCGGCACGGGCACTGATGGGACGGGACGGCGCGCCGCCCCTCGTCGCGGCGCTGCATTTTTCGCGACGGAGCGCCGAAATCGCGGTGCATTTGTCCGGCAAAGCCGGTCTGAGCGGAGCGTTTCGGGCGCTGGCGCATTACTGCCTGTCCCCCGATGTGGCCTTGGGACTGGTCGAGCTCGGCGTCGCGGCCCATTTTGTAGCGGCGCGCCCGAGCGAGGAGGCTCTCCTTGCCGGTCTCGCGGCTTCGGACTGAACGGCCTCGTCGCGCCTGCGTGATGGGGACGCGAGAGCGTGTCGGAGCGTCGGAGATGGAACCCGGGAAGCGGTTCCGATGGATGACGGCGCCGGTTCGCTCTTCTATGGGGGCACACTGCGCCGGTGCGGCGGCTGAATGGAGCGAACGCCCGTGACTTCACCCAAGGACGGCGCCAGGGATGGTGCCAAGTCGCCGGAGCCAGGCAAGTCGCCGGAGCAGGCCAGGGAAGCGGCCAAGGACGTGACGAAGGATTCGTCCCGGCCCGCCGACAAGGCGATGGGCAAGCCGGCCGAGCCGTCCGCAGCGGTCTCCACCACGAAGGTCGAGCCGGCCAAGTCGGGTCCGGCCGCGTCGGAGCCGGTCAAGTCCGAGCCCGCAAAGCCGGGGCCGACCGGCAGCAGCGCCCTGCCCGGTGGCAATGCGACCGGCTCGTCCGCGCGCCTACAAGACGTTCGCGCAGACGCGCCGTCGAAGCCGGGTGCCACCGGCAGCAGCGCGGTCCCTCCCTCGACCGCCGCCTCGATCAGCGCAGGAACGATGTCCAACAAGCCCACGGAGCCCGGAAAGCCGTCCGGCGCTGCTGCCGTTGCCGCCGGCACACCGGCAGGTGCTGCACCGTTGAAGCCGGGGCCCACCGGCAGCAGCGCGATTCCGCCGAATCCGACCGGGGCCAAGACCACCGATGCCAAGCCGGACGTGCCCGTCAAGGCCGGCACCACCGGCAGCAGCACGGTGAAGCCGGAGGCGCCGACCTCCGGAAATGCCACCGCCGGCAGCGCCAAGCCGGATGCGGCCTCCGGAGCCAAGCCGGGAGCAGCGCCGGGTGCCACGCGGGTGACGGAGACGGCCTCGCTGACCGATGGCCCGATCCTCGACCTCAAGGCCAAGCGCCTCTCCGACGCGGCGGACGCCACCAAGCCGGGCGCGAAGCCCGAGCCCGGCAAGGAGAGCGTGGGCACATCCGCTTCAGCCAAGGATGCAGCCAAGGAACCGTCGAAGGAAACCGCGAAGGCCGCACCGGCCCGCGGTGGCGCGGGCTTCGGCTCCATGGCCGCCTCGGGCTTGCTGGGCGGCCTGATTGGTGCCGGCCTTCTCTACGGCGTCACCACCTATCAGCGGGGCGCCGATCCGCGCCTCGCGACCCTCGACAAGTCCCTGGCGGGCCTGGCCACGAAGGATGCCGTGACGGGTCTCGACAAGCGCCTCGCTGCCAACGAGCAAGCGCTCAAGCCCCTGCCCGACGCGGTCGCCCGGGCGGAAACTGCGGCCAAGACCGCCGCCGACCGCGCCAACGAAGCGCTGCAGAAGGCGGGCGCTGCCCCTGCCAATGCGCCTTCGGCCGACGGTTCGGCCCCGGCGCCGGCCATCCCCGCCGACATCACGGCCCGTCTCGATGCCCTCGACCAGCGCGTCTCGGCGCTGCAGGAAGAGCCCGGCCGCGACGGCACGGCCGAGGTGAAGACCGCGCAGACGGTGGATCCGGCCGCCCTCGCCGCCCTCGACGATCGGCTCAAGGCACTCGAAGCGAACGGCACCAAGAGCGCCTCTTCCGATCTCTCGGACAAGATCATGGCGCTGCAGGCGGACGTCGCGTCCCGTGCCAAGGCGGACGAAGCGGCCGAGGCCGCCCTCGGCAAGCGCGTGGACGAGGTGCAGAAGGCGCTGGACGGTCGCATCGCCGCCGCGACCCAGACCGTGCAGGAGGCGACGCAGGCGAGCAAGCAGGCCGCCGACGCCGCGCAGAGCCGCGCCGACGAAGCCGTGAAGGGCCTGGAGCGCAAGCTTCAGGAACAGTCGGACCGGATCGCCGGCCTCGACAAGGCGGTCGATCAGAGCGCCAAGCAATCCACGGTGCAGTCGGCCCTTCGCATCGTCGCGGCCGACCGGATCACCTCGGCACTTGAGGCGGGCCAACCCTACCCGGATGCGCTCGCCAGCCTACGCAACCTCGAACCGGCGGATTCCAAGCGCCTCGACGCTCTCGGCCCCTTCGCCGACAAAGGCGCGCCGACCGCGGCAAGTCTTGCGGCGGAGTTCCGCCGGATCTCCGAGAAGATCGCCGAGGCCAAGCGCGCGGCCCAGGCCAAGTCCGTTGCCGAGACCGGCAGCGTGGGCGATCGTCTGATGAACATGGCAAGTTCCCTGGTGCAGGTGAAGCGCGCCGACGAACCCGCCGCGGGCGGCCCCCAGGCCGCAACCGGCGGCACGGTGTCGACCGCGCAGGTTCAGGCGGCGCTCGACCGTGGCGACCTCGCCGAGGCGGCCAAGGCCTACGCCGCCCTGCCCGAGGAGGCGCGGGCGCAGGGTGGCGATTTCGGAACACGGCTCGCGGCGCGCACCGAGGCAGGCCGCGCGGCACAGACGCTGCTGGCCGATGCCTTCACCGGCCTTCCGCCAGCACGCTGACGGCCAGGACCGGCATCGATGACGACGAACCCGCTGCGCCCCGCGCGGCGTTCCCCCCTTCCACTTTGCCCGGGCCGCGTGCGCCCGCTCCCCGTGCTTTCAAGGAGGCCCTGACCCATGTGGCGCGCCCTCGTCTTCCTGGCCCTCCTGGCCGTCGCCGCCTACGGCGCAGTGTGGATCGCCGACCATCCGGGCACCGTGACCGTCGTCTGGAACGGCTACGAGATCGGGATGAGCCTCGCCATTGCCCTTACCGGCGTACTGGTGGCCGCGATCGTCCTCGGCCTGATCTGGGCGGTCGTGACCGGTGTGATCGGCCTGCCCGCCAGCATCAGCCGCTCGACCCGCGAGCGCCGCCGCAACAAGGGCCTCGCCTCGCTCTCGCGCGGCATGATCGCCGTCGGCTCCGGTGACCCGCTGGCCGCTCGCCGCCACGCGGGCGACGCCGAGCGCCTGCTCGGCAGCCAGCCGCTGACGCTCCTCCTCAAGGCCCAGGCGGCCCAGATTTCCGGAGACCGGGACGCAGCCGAGCGCGCCTTCCAGCGCATGGCGGACGATCCCGAGACCCGCGTGCTGGGTCTGCGCGGCCTGTTCGTCGAGGCCCGCCGCCGTGACGACGACGGTGCCGCCCGCGCCTACGCCACCGAGGCCGCCCGTCTCGCGCCGAGCGTCACCTGGGCGAACGAGGCCGTGCTGGAGGCGCAATGCGCCGACGGCGAGTGGTCCGCGGCGACTGAGACCGTGGAGCGCCGCGCGGCGCTGGGGCTGATGGACAAGCACGCCGCCCGCCGCCAGCGCGCGGTGCTGCTCACCGCAGCCGCCCAGCGCCACGAGGCGGGCGAGCCCGACACCGCCGCCGAGCAGGCGCTCAGAGCCGTCAAGCTTGCCCCCGACCTCGTGCCCGCCGCCGTCATCGCCGGCCGGTTGCTCGCCCGGCGCAACGATCTGCGCAAGGCCGCCAAGATCGTGGAGGCCGCCTGGAAGGCGACTCCGCATCCGGAACTCGCCAAGGTCTACCTCAACCTGCGCACGGGCGACTCCGCCCGCGACCGGCTGGCCCGCGCCGAGAATCTGGCCAAGCTCTCGTCCTGGGAGCCGGAATCGCGTCTGGTCATCGCCCAGGCGGCGACCGAGGCCAAGGATTTCGGCCGCGCCCGGGAGGCGCTGGCGCCCTTGGCCGACGACCGGCCGACGGCGCGCGTCTGCCGGATGATGGCGCGGATCGAGGCCGCCGAGCACGGTGCCGAGAGCGGACGCTCGCGCGAGTGGCTCGCCCGTGCCGCCCGCGCCCCGCGTGACCCGGCCTGGGTCGCCGACGGCATCATCTCCGAGCGGTGGGCGCCGGTCTCGCCGGTCTCCGGCCGCCTCGACGCCTTCGTATGGAAGACTCCGCCCGAGATCCTGGCCGGCCCCGAGGACGATGACGCCCCTGCTCCGGCTGACGCCGAGCCTGCCGCCCCGGTCGCGATCCCCACCGCGCCCGTACCGGCTCCGGTCACCACGGACAGCCCGGCCCCGTCTACGCCCGGCTTCCTCCAGACCGGTGCAGGCACCCCCTCGGTCCTGCCGACGCCCGCCCCGGTCAATGGCCCCACCGGCCCGTCAACCGCTCCGCAAGCCGCCACGGCGGACCGCCCGCGCCGCATCGCCTGAAGCCGCACGCCGCCCGGACCGGAGCCGGGCGGCGCACAACGCGTGCGTCTGTGGCATTCTTCGCCTTGCCAGACGTCCACGCCCCGGCTACAGACCCGCACCTGCCGCAAGAGACCACCGCCCGCGCCTAGCGCCCGCGTCGGTCCCCGGCCGGTTCCGGAGGGGTGGCCGAGTGGTTGAAGGCGCACGCCTGGAAAGTGTGTATACGGGAAACCGTATCGCGGGTTCGAATCCCGCTCCCTCCGCCAGATACCTGTAAACCACTGCAAGCAGACGGTTTTCTGCTTTCGATCCCAGCCCACGCGTTGACACTGTGTCACCTTGGCTTTCGGGAGTAAGCCAAGGGTGCGCTGCGCCGTGTACCTGCGATGTCGCCGAGATCGCAGGTACGTCCGCCTGCAGGTTTCAGCTCAGGCACTCGCCACAATCGGTCAGCACCATGTCAGAACCCTCGACACTACGAGCAAAGCTGTAGACCTCGCGAGCGACTTTGGATCGCGCTCTCACGGCTGCGGAAGTGGATCGGCGCGCAGACTGATTTAGCCGGTTGGTGGCCTCCCTAAACGGCGGGCCTCACGGCAAGGGAACGTTCACCGAACGATGGGGAGAAACACCGGCCCTGCCCGACCGGCGACATCATGCTCATCGCTGACGGCGACGAGCATCAGCCTCTGGCAGGCTGCAACGCCACAGACATCGACGAGCGGTCGCTGTAGGAGCTGGTGAAACGATTCGGCCGAGGCATGAGAAAGCTCCAGCTCACGCTCTTCGAGGAGGTCTCCGCGCATCTGCCGCTCTTTGACGGCTTGCCAGAGGGCGCCATCGAACGCCTCGCTGCCGGCGGCTACGGGCGCGGACTGTTGACGGCGTCGCTCCGGGCCCGGCTGCGCAAGGCCGGCTTCGCCGACATGGCCGCGCTGGCGCTCGCGTCGCCGGTTGACCTTATGGCCGTGCGTAAGATCGGCCCGGTGCGGGTCAGCGCCATCCGGGCCCATCTGCTCGATGAACTGGCGCGGCTGGTTCCTGGCACGAGAGACGACCACGACAGAAAGGCGACCGACCGGCGGCGCCTGGAGCGGCTGCGCGCCATGCCGGGCGGACGGTTCGACGGCGCGGGCGAGACCTTCGCCGATCTGGCCTTGAAGCACTGTGCCGATATCAAGGCAGAACTCGATATCCCAGCGGCTCACCTCGACCGGATTGCCGCAGCTCTCATCTTAGCGCTCTTGCCGGAACAGCCGCTGGTGCCGTCCGTTGCGGCTGCACCCGAGGTCGAAGCGGCACGAGAAGCAAGGTGCGCGCGCGAGCGCGCCGAGCAGCTGCGGGAGCAAGACCGCCAATGGGACGAAGCCGCTCCTGAGGCTGACGTACTGCCGGGGCGGGCGCTCCGGTAGGGGGTGCCGCGAACCGTTTCACAGCAAGCGTTGATCGACCGGCTCGACCGTGAGGCTCGATACGGCGGGTAAGGCTTCTACCGAAAATCCTTCGGGAACGAGGCCGCGAACCAAGCGACAGCCTGCCAGCAGCCATAGACCAGCATGCCGATGAGCAAGCCGCCGATCGCAAGCCGAAGCCGGAACGCATCACCGCGCCGAGATGGTTGCTTCGGTTGCCGCCTCTCCATCACCGTCCCTCCCACGAGCGCACTCGAGCGCATCCTGCGCTACACCACGCGGACGGAGGAACGGATACTCATGGGCGCTTGGATACTACCCGCTCGTATCTGGCGGCAGGGCCTCACGACGCAAGGCGATGTGAACGTGATACACTCATGGGCATCAGCGTCGCCGTCACCATGGCGTCAGCTCTCAGCGCAGCCCGCCGCCTCGAGCCTCCCGATCAGCCCTGCGACACGCCCGATAATCTCGGGAAATACGGGCTATTGCTGCGGTTCAGAGCGGGAGCGGTCGGTCTCACTTGTGAGCCGCCCGGTGCCTTCCGGGGCGAGAAATACGGATCGTAGTCGCTCCAAGACGCAGACTTTGCAGCATCGGGCTTGCGGGCGACCGGCTTCGTAGCGGTTCTCGTCATGAAGGCCTGTCCATTGGTTTGAACAGGCCTTTTAGGGGAAAAAGGTTAACCCCACTGTTACCAAAATGGCACGAACGCGCAGGTTGGGATCGAGCGATCAGGCAGAGTTCTTCGCACCAGCATCGCAATGATGTCAGCAGCTCGCGGCGGCCGAACAGCGTTCGTAAGACGCGATGAATGCATCCGCCTCGTGTCGTTGCAAGCCCGTGACGACAAGCCCTTCCGTCGAAACCGTCCAGAGACCATCAGCATTCTGCGAGAGGACAAGTTTCGTCATCGATACCCCCTTGGTCCGACCGATCCGACATGTGTTCCAGGCGGTGGTTGCGCAGATGGGCGGCAGCTTACGAATACGGCTCCGGCAGCACACCTAACCTTTCCGAGAATTACTCTTTCGAGGCATGGGTTACCCGCGGCGCCCTGGTACCTCCCACTGCGGAGAACACCCCGCCAGAAACCGGTTATGAACGGAGGCAAGATGAGACTGGGAGATCCGGCCTCGAGGCAGACGTCGTCGAAAGTGAGTGCATGGCCCGCAAGCGTCTCCGCCCCACGACCGAGAGCCTGATCGAGGCCGCCGGCCGTCTCGGCCTGTCCCCGGCAGAGATCGATCTCGAGGCGCTGCGCGTCCACCTCGAACTTCCGGAGTTCGGGGCGGCGGTCGAGGACGAGCGTGTGGCGCACGCTCTGCGGGAGATGAAGACAGCGCGTGCCTTCGTCGAGACCGGCATTCCGGCCCTCAAGCGAGCGGTCCCCGCCCTCAGGGCGGTGGTGGCCAAGGACCGGAGCATCCGGTGGAGCGTCCGGGTCGGCATCCCGCTGCTCGATGCGGGCCGCATGGACTTGCGTATCGATGCGGGACCGGACCCGATCACAGCCGAAATCCTCCAAGGCATGGCGGCGCGGAACGATCCGACGCGTCGGCTTGAAGAACTGCGCGCCGCCGTGGCGGAAACGGCAGCCCAGACCACGCGCGACCTGCGCAAGCCGACCGATCGGCTCAGATCTCAGATCCTCGTCGATCTTCGCGAGGTGGGTGCCGATGCGGCGGCCTATCTTGAGCATATGGATCGCTCGTTGCGCTCCCGCCCGTTCAACTTCGGTCCGAGGCTGGCCCGTTCCCTTGCGGATGCTCTGACGCCGGTCCGCCAACGTGCAAAAGCCGTGGCGCGCGAGGGCTCACGCCTGCGACGCCTTCGGGATCAAGTCGGTTTCGGTGCCTATATCGAGAAATTCGCCGTAGCCCGCCGGCTGAACCGGCGCATCCTCTTCCACATGGGCCCGACGAATTCGGGAAAGACCTATGCAGCTCTACAGGCGCTGAGCGCGGCCACGACCGGCGCCTACCTGGCACCGCTGCGTCTTCTGGCGTTGGAAAACTACGAGGCGCTGCGCGAGCGCGGCCTTCGGGCCGGCATGGTCACGGGCGAGGAAGTGCTGGGCGAGCTCGAACCGACCCATACGGCCCGAACGATCGAGACGGCCGACCTCACCCGTCCGATCGACGTCGCGGTCATCGACGAAATCCAGATGCTCTCGGATCCGGACCGCGGCTGGGCCTGGACGAACGCCCTGTTCGGTGTTCCTGCCAAGACCGTCATCGTCTGCGGATCGGACGATGCGCTCTCCTACGTCCGCCGCGCCGCCGAGGCTGCCAACGAGTCGCTCGAAGTCATCAACTTCGAACGCAAATCGCCGCTCGTGCTTTTCGACGAACCCGTCCCCCTGGAGAAGGTCGAGCCGGGTGATGCCGTGGTGGCCTTCTCCCGCCGGGCCGTACACGAGAATCGTGAAATCCTGGTCGCTCGCGGCCATCGGGTGGCAACGATCTACGGCGCCCTGTCGCCGGAGGTCCGCCGCGCCGAGGCCGCACGGTTCCGGTCCGGCGAGGCCAACGTTCTGGTGACGACGGATGCGATCGGCATGGGCCTCAATCTGGGTCCCTTGAAGCGGATCGTCTTCTCGACCGTGCGCAAGTGGGACGGCGTCCAGGAGCGCGTGCTCACCAATTCCGAGATCCGGCAGATTGCCGGTCGGGCCGGGCGCTACGGGCATCAGGACGTCGGCTATGTGGCGGCGACCGAACCGACCGCAGTCGAGCCGATCCGAACAGCCTTGGCCGGCGCACCGACGGCACCGGCGGCCGACACGCGCTTCTACGTACGCCCCGATCTGAGTGCCATCCGATCCGTGGCCGAGGAGATGCGGACGCCGAGCCTCTATGAAGTGATGACGCATTTCGCGCGCGCCACTTTCTACGCCGGCTCGCCATTCCAGCCGTCGGCTCTTGAAGAGGTTCTCGAGATCGCACGGGCCATCGATCGCGCGCGGCTTCCGATCGAGGAAAAGTTCATCTTCTCCGTCTGTCCGATCAATCGGCGGGACGAGATCGCGATGGGTATGCTGGAGCGCTGGAGCCAAGTTCGCGCGGCTGGGACAACCGTGCCCGCCCTGCGAGCGAGCGTCACCGGCGAACTCGATTATCAGGAGCGGACCGTGAAACTCGCCAGCGCCTATCTATGGCTGGCGCGGCGTTTTCCCGAAACCTTCGACGACATCGAGGCGACCCGGCATATGCGTCGTTACGCCAACGATGCGATCGAGCATCACTTGCGGCAGACAGCGACGCGCAAGGCGGAGCGTCGGGGACGGCAGGCCGGGGGAACGCGGTAACCTCGTTTTGGCGGGATCGGACTCAGCTCGGATGAGCAGGTGACCCCGCCGCTCAGCCGATTTGTCGGCGCCAAGTTTCGAAAGCACGCGAAGCCCCCTCCCCCGCCGGAGGAGACACGGCGCACTTGGCCATAACGCAACGAAGCCCGCGACCGGCTGGGGTCTGCGGGCTGAGTGTCGGCTGTTCTAGTGTGTATATGTTGGTTGCGGGGGCTGGATTT